>JBJOPY010000177.1:0-17250 GCA_046050405.1 Bacteroidota bacterium
ATGGGGGGTGCGCCCCGAGAACCTCGAACGGATGCTGCCCTATCTCACGGTAGGGGATGGATTCATGGCATTCCCGCATTTGAAAATCAACGAGATGGACGCGGGGCAGCTCGGAAGGCACTGGTACCTTGGCTACAAGGATGCGAGGATGCTGGTCGCCTACCGCGAAGTGCACGGCCCGTTTGCCGACATGGATGCGCTGCGGAAGGTTCCGGCGATCGACTCCAGCAAATGGACGAAACTTGAACCTTACATCCTTTTCTAGCAGCATCGGGGATCCGGTGGCATGGGCGGGGAAGGGCTGGATCCCCCGACTTCGGAAAATGGGCATGCGTCCATTGCTTTTCACCGGACTTTTCTTCAAATTGGGCTGCCCATCAAAACGGCGAGAAGGATGAATCTAGAGACAATGCTGAGACAGCGTATCCAGGAAGTACCTGATTTCCCCATTCCAGGGGTGAATTTCAAGGATATCACTCCCATTTTTCTGGATCCCGAACTGATGCGGCAGACAGCGGAGGCGCTTGCGGCTCCCTGGATGAAGAAAGGAATCACCCGCGTGGTGGGCATCGAGAGCCGAGGGTTTCTCTTCGGGCCTCAGGTCGCACAGCTCTTGAATGCAGGATTCGTCATTGTCCGTAAAGTGGGCAAGCTCCCGCCGGAGACCTCGTCCATCACCTATTCCCTGGAATACGGGAACGCCACGATCGAGATGGCCAAGGGATCGGTGGGCAAGGGCGATGCCGTGCTCATTCATGACGATCTCCTGGCAACGGGGGGCACGGCATCCGCCTCCGCCACCCTGGCCGGGCAACTGGGAGCCACAGTCTGCGGTTACAGCTTCATGATCGAGCTGGGATTCCTGGGTGGACGAAAACTGCTCTCCCGCCAGGGATTGCCCGTGGAGGCGATCATTCAGTATTGATTTCCATCCTGGGATGGATTCTACATCGGTTTGTAGCCCTGCAAGGACATGATAACTTCGCTTGTCAAGTTTCAGCGGTAACTTTACGCAGCTATTGTAAATCAGGGATCAATGAATCTTCACACGCCTTCGGGCACAGCCAAAATGGATCTTGGGCTTTCTGAAAACCAGCGCATGGTTGCTGACATGATTCGCAGATTCGGGGAGGAGCATATAAAGCCATATACAAGGGAATGGGACGAAACCCAGCACTTTCCGGTCGATTGCATGAAAAAGCTGGGAGAACTGGGGCTATTGGGGATATTCATTCCGGAGGAGTACGGCGGATCCGGCTTCGGCTATGCGGAATATGTGACTGCGGTCTGCGAACTCGCCAAGATCGATCCCTCGATCGGACTCTCCGTGGCTGCCCACAACTCGCTTTGCACGGGGCATATTTATTACCACGGCAGCGAGGAGCAGCAGCGGAAATACCTGCCGAAGCTCGCGACCGGTGAGTGGATCGGCGCATGGGGGCTCACGGAGCCGAACACGGGTTCCGATGCCGGCAACATGCGCACGACAGCCATCCGCGAAGGCAATGAATGGATCATGAACGGATCCAAAAACTTCATCACGCATGGGATCTCGGGGGATGTCGCCGTGGTCATGGCACGCACCGGCGAACCGAATGCGAGGAACAACAGCACGGCTTTCATCCTGGAGAAGGGAATGAAGGGTTTCCGCGGCGGCCGCAAGGAGGACAAGCTCGGCATGCGTGCCTCCGAAACCACGGAATTGCTGATGGACGATGTCCGAATCCCGGATGGCCAGCGCATCGGGGAAGTGGGTCATGGGTTCAAGCAGGCGATGCAGGTGCTGGACGGTGGCCGGATCTCCATCGCAGCCTTGTCCCTGGGCGTCGCCAAGGGCGCATTCGAGGCCGCCGTGCAGTACAGCAAGGAGCGCACGCAGTTTGGCAAGACCATCTCCAGTTTTCAGGCCATCGCCTTCAAGCTGGCAAACATGGCGACGGAGATCGAGGCGTCGGAATTGCTGTGCATGCGTGCCGCCGACCTGAAGGATCGCGGCCAGAAGGTCACCACGGAAGGAGCCATGGCCAAGCTGTTTGCCTCCGAGGCCTGTGTGAGAATCGCCAATGAGGCTGTGCAAATCTTCGGAGGCTATGGCTTTGTCAAGGATTACCCGGTCGAGAAGTTCTACCGCGATTGCAAGCTTTGCACGATCGGCGAGGGCACCAGCGAGATACAGCTGCATGTGATCTCAAGGAATCTGCTGGATGCCTGACTGCGTCTCCGGCAGGCTGTCCTGGGAGCCCCCGGGAACCTTCCCCCCAGCTTTTCACCCACCAATCCCCCTCCTTGGAATCCTCAGTAGGCAGCAATGCCAGTGGATTCCATGACCGCTTCGGGTTCCAAATTCCATGACCGTTGACATCCCGCCATGAAATCCCGAGTTTCTTGCCTGCATTTTCCCCCCGATTGCCTAAATTTGACTGATGATGAGTCTCAAGATGAATCTGGTCACCCTCCTGTCTGGTTGCCTGATTGTCGCTTGGCCGTGGTCAGCCCAGGCATGCGCCTGGTCTGAGGAATGGGATAGCGACTTCTATCGGTTTTATACACCGGAATTCAGCGATCTGAACGAATTCAAGCCCTTCAACTTCACCTTTGACCGCCTGTATGATTATGACTTGATGAGCGACAGCACCAGCGAGGCTGCCAATCTCGAGGAATGGCAGCGCTACCTCGGGCCCGGGATCAAGGTAGCAGACATCCGTTCAGCAGTCTATGCCATGACAGTGGAAGAATTGCAGGCCATCCGAAACGGCGCTGCGAAGACCTCCGCCTCGAACACCCTCGTGGCGGAATGGAAGGCCGGCAGGCGACTGGAGGTCCTGGATTACCTCATCCTCGCCCACAGGGCTGAGCCATTTTGCCTGTACGACGACCCTTGGGGGGAGGAGGAGCGCAATATGGAGGGAGTGGATCAGGTCATCCGATCCGCCGTTTCAGCTGCAAAATCTGGCAGCGATCCCTACCTGAGATTGCGTTATGCCTATCAAGCCGTCCGCCTCCAGCAATACAACGGCGACTATGAACCCGCCATTGAAACCTATCGCCGATTGGTCCTCCCGAACAGTGCTGCATCTCCACTGATCGCACAGTGGGCCATGTGCCATTACGCGGGCTGCCTTCGCAATGTAGAAGCCGAGGCAGAGGCTGCCTATGTTTTCAGCCGCGTTTTTGACCTCTGCCCTTCCCGTCGCATCCAGTCCTGGTACGGATGGCGGATCCTCAGCGACGACATCTGGGAGGCGGTCCAGTCAAAATGCAAGAACAACCATGAGATGGCGGCTGCCTTTTTCCTTCGCGGATATGCCTCCGACGCAGATCCCCTGGATGACATGCGCCAGATGCAAGAGCTGGATCCGGGGAGCAAGATGATCGAGGTCCTGATGCTCCGCGAGGTCAACAAAATCGAGCGGGATCTCCTGGGATACCCGTTTTCCGCTGAAAAACCATTGAACCAGCGCTTTTCAGAGAAGGACGCCCTCGACCTCCATGCCTTTGTGAACCAAGTCATGGCAAGCGGAAAGATGCACGACCCGAGCGCCTGGCAACTGGCATCCATCTACCTCCGATTCCTGAAAGGCGATATCGCAGGGGCCGGCACGGAACTCGCTGCCAAGCAAGGCGGGCTCAGCCCCGAGGGTCAGCTCAAAGCCAAGCTCATGGCGCTCGTCTTCCGCATCGCGGCCCTGAAATCCGTGGATCGTTCAGTGGAAATCACCATCTTGGAGGATTATACCAGCCTCAGCGCAGAACTTCCTTCCGAAAAAGCAGACCAGCTCAAGCGGTTCAGGGACGAGGCTCTCGGATGGCTCTACGAGGCCCAAGGCGAGAAAGCCAAGGCCCTGCTCGCCCGCGGACGCTGCTATGAGATCTACGATACGCCGATCGACCTTGAATTGGTCGACGACATGATCGCCCTGGATGTGAAGGAGGACAAGACATTGTATGAAACGGAACTGTTGGATGGATGGAGCGGAGCTCAATCACGGAAGGATTTGCTCTTGGAGATCAAAGGCACGGGATTGCTGGCGCGCAACCTCCTGCCTGAGGCCGTCCATGTGTTCCGCCAAATCTCCAAAACCTACCGCAAAACCTCGGAGAGCTTCTCCCTGAATGCCGACCCCTTCCGCATGGTGATCACAGACATCGTCAACTGTGAAGACTGTGGCAGCGGGAAATACACCAAGCTGAGCTTTGCGGAAAAAGTCCTCGAACTCCAATCGAAGGCAGTTTCAGACCCTTCCAAGGCGGCCGAGTACAACCTGCTTCTGGGAAATGCCCATTACAATACCACCTACTTCGGTGCGGCATGGAACGCCAAGGACTTCTACCGCAGTGGTGGAAGCTGGGGCTATCTGGGCGAGAAAACCGATTGGTTCCAATTCGATGCGGACACCTTCGAGGAGAATGTGGACATGAGGCTGGCCAGGGATTATTTCGATAAGGCACTAGGCGCAAGCAAAAAAAGGGAGATGGCGGCACTCGCGAGCTTCATGATCGCCAAGTGCGAACTGAAGCAATCCTACATCGATGGTGCTGAATCCCTCGAACGATACCATTCTGGATTCAAGCGGCTGCATAGCGACTACAGCAAGACCCGGGCTTACCAGGATCTGATCAAGGAGTGCGGATACCTTTCCGCATACGCAAAGGCGCACTGATGGGAGATGCGGATCGTCGGGACGAACCATGGCGGGTATGCAAATGAGCGAAACATCTCGAGACTGCCGTTCGGGCGCCATCGTGTGGTGCGCTGCAACAATCTCCACCGGCTGACCAATTACATCCATTTCAAGCTTCGGGATCGGATCCATCCCATGTGGGGACACCTGCATTGGGACGGTGGGATCGCCAATTATGATCTCCTGCACCTCTTCAATGGCATCAGCCTTGGCAGGAAACCCTGGCTGAGCACCTTCGAGACCTACCTGCCCCGCTGGGCGGTATACGGCGAAGGCCGTGTGGAATGGGGGTTGTCAAAATTGGCAGGGAAGAGCTGCAAGCGGCTGATCGCCTTGTCCGAATGCGCCAAGGAAATACAGCGGCAGTATTTGCACGAACATCCGCAATACTTGGAGGACATCATGTCAAAGGTGAGTGTCCTCCACCCTTCCCAGGCACCGCTGCTGAGTCGAGAGGAGGTCATCTCGAAGTCCAATGCCCGCTCCCAGCGGCAGGGAGTTCAAATGGTGTTTGTGGGGGCATATTTCTTTCTAAAAGGGGGACTGGAAACCCTGCGCGCCACCGAAGTCCTTCTCCGGAAGGGGCATCCTCTCCACCTGCACATCGTTTCAACCATGCTTTATGGTGACCATGCCAGCAAAACCACCAAGGCAGACCTACAGGAAGCCCTGAAAATCATTGCACGCCACCCGAAGTTCATCCACCATCATGATAGTCTCCGGAATGCTGCCGTGCTGGATCTCTTCAGATCCGCAGATATCGGCCTGCTACCGACCTGGGCCGATACCTATGGCTATTCGGCCTTGGAGGCCATGGCTGCGGGTTGCCCGGTCATCAGCACTGACATCCGGGCATTGCCCGAGTTCAACGACGGCACGACAGGATGGCCGATCCAGATGCCCAAGGACGACTGGGGCTATGCCCGGATCGTCACCGGTGAGCAAAGGAGGGCATTTTCCATTCAGCTTCAGGAAAGCCTGATATCAATCTTTGAGCAGATTCTGGCAAATCCGCAGGAGATCCACGAGAAGGCCTTGTCAGCCTACGACCGTATCGTCGGACGGCATTCCCCTGAGAAGGCTGCAGCAGTGCTGGAGAATTGGTACGATGAAGCGATGGATCCGGGGAGATGACGGATGCCCCTTCAGCGAGGTTCCAATCCCTGCACGACACGCCTAGTCGGGGCTTTTGCACCACTTCCGCCCCGAAATCCTCAATTTTCCGGATCTTCCCTGGCGTTGGGCATGCGGGTTGGGATTCCCCGTGAAGCATCCCTTGCCCTTCCATTGGCCGGCTCTGAGCACCCTACCGGATGTTGGGGATAATCTGTGCCGGATGCGTTATGAAAGCCAAAGGCGGCATACGATTCGTACGCCGCCTTTAGATCAGGACTTCTATTCAGCAAGGCCATTCACAGGTGCGGCTGAACCATGTTCCCTTGCTTATTTGGTGAGGGCGGGCAGAGCTGCCTTTGCCGATTCGACAGTGGCCTTGCCCTGCTTGATTTGCGCATCGAGCAGCTTCACTTTGGCCTCTGTCTGGCGAATGAGTTCTTCCTTCTGCGCAATGACGGCCATGTCAGCCTTCTTGTCAGCCTTCATGGTCTCCAGGGCGGCCTTGGCGGCGGCGATTTTGTCATTTGCCGCCTTGACATGCTGCTCCTCGTCGGAAAGTGTCGTCTCAGCAGCGGCTGTCACTTCCTTGTGCTTGGCACGGGCAGCCTCGGCACGGGCTTGGCCAAAGTCATTGTTGGGATTGTCACTTCCCTGTGAACCGTTGTGGCCTCCGCCGTTGCCTTTAGCTTGATCGCTGTTGCCATGTCCGCCCTTGTCATGGTTGCTGTTGCCATGCCCGCCTTGCTCCTTTTTTTCTTTGGAGGCACTGCCATCGGCTCCGCTGCCATCGGTGGGCGAGCCCTTGACAGCTCCCGGTGCAGGGCTTTTGGCATGTGATCCATTGTTTCCCTGGCCATTGTTGCCGCCCTGGCCTTGCGGCTGACCATTCGGCTTGGCTCCGCTACCATGGTGTTCACTGCCTTCATGGCCGCCACCTTTGTTGTCATCGCCCTTGGCGTGGTCGGGCTTGTGTTCTTCTTTGATGCCCTTCCCGTGCCCTTGTGCGGAGGCGTTGTTGAGGGCAAATGACATTGCCAGCCCTATCAGGCCAACAAGGAAAAACTTGAGGATTGATTTCATCGGATGCTGAGGTTTAGAGTTGATTGAGAAGTGAATCCAAGGACTGCGAGGTTTTTTTCACCTCTTTGACGGAGGAGTCCACCTTGACGGACTGCGATTCCGTGGTGATTATCTCTTGCTTGGCCTTTTCCTGCTCTTCGGCAGAAGACCCGCAGCCGGCGAACACCATCGTACCGGTTGCCAGCAACATGAAGAATTGTATTTTTTTCATCGTATCAAACAGTGGTTGTAAAAGGATTGGGCGAAGATAAGGAATTGTACGCGAATGTCGAGCACCCCAGCCAGAAGAGAAATGAGGGGAGAAACCGGTGGGTCTGGTGCGCGAGGGAGAGCCAAGGGCAGATCGGGCGAGCAGCCTTCACTGAGGAAGCAAATCCTCTCGCACCCCGATGAAAAGTGCGTCCAAAGCCGCAGTCTCGATTTCGGACGGACTGTCGATCATCGTGTCCCTGCCCATGTTGTTCTTCGGGAAGGCAATATAATCCCGGATGCTGTCGTCTCCGCCAAACATGGCCGCGACCCGGTCAAACCCAAAAGCCAAACCGCCGTGTGGCGGTGCTCCATACTCAAATGCCCCCATCAGGAAGCCAAACTGCGCCTGGGCAGACTCAGGCGTGAATCCTAGAATCTCAAACATCCGCTGCTGCAAGCCCCGGTGGTGGATCCTGATGGATCCACCGCCCAGCTCGACCCCGTTCATCGTGAGATCGTAGGCATTGGCCAGCACGCTGCCGAGGTCTTCGCCATTCATGAACTGTTCGAATTGCTCCGGTTTCGGAGAGGTGAAAGGGTGGTGCATCGCAAACCAGCGCTGGGACTCCTCGTCCCATTCGAGCAGGGGAAAGTCGAGCACCCACAGCGGTTGAAATGTGTCCTTCGGGCGAAAGCCCAGGCGGTTTCCGAGTTCAAGTCGCAGGCCTCCGAGCTGCTTCCGGGTCTTTTCGTCCTTGCCGCAAAGGATGAGCAGCAGGTCGCCCGGCTGGGCTTCCATGCGAGTGGCCCACGCACGCAGGTCGGCCTCGTCGTAGAATTTGTCCACGGAAGACTTGAGGGTGCCATCCAGGTTGAACTTCACATACACCAGGCCTCTGGCACCGATCTGGGGCTGCTTCACCCATTCTGTGAGTTGGTCGAGTTCCTTGCGGGTGTATTCGCTTGCACCGGGCACGCAGATTCCCGCCACGAGGTCGCTATCGTTGAACACGGAGAAGTCCCTGTGCCTGGCGATGTCGCTGATGTCCCTGATCTCCATTCCGAAGCGAATGTCAGGCTTGTCGCTGCCGAAGCGGCGAATGGCCTCTGCATATTTCATGCGCGGGATTTCCGCGAATTCCAGGCCCTTCACCTCCCTGAACAGGTGGCGGAAGAGCCCCTCGAAGACCTGCAGGATGTCATCCTGCTCCACAAAGGCCATCTCGCAGTCAATCTGCGTGAATTCCGGCTGACGGTCGGCGCGAAGATCCTCGTCACGGAAGCAGCGCACGATCTGGAAATAGCGGTCGTAGCCGCTGACCATCAGGATCTGCTTGAAGGTCTGTGGCGACTGCGGCAAGGCATAAAACTGCCCCGGGTTCATGCGGGAGGGCACGATGAAGTCCCGTGCCCCTTCGGGTGTGCTCTTGATCAAATAGGGAGTCTCGATCTCCAGGAAACCAAGGCTGTCGAGGTACTTCCGGGTCTCGATGCCGAGACGGTGCCGGAGCATCAGGTTGCGTTGCAGCGGGCCGCGGCGGAGGTCCAGGTAGCGGTATCTCATCCGCAGCGTATCGAGCCCGTCGGTTTCTTCTTCGACCAGGAAGGGGGGCACCTTGGACTCGTTCAGGACTTCGATCCCCGTGGGAACAATCTCGATCTCCCCCGTGGGCATTTTGGGGTTCTTGCTGGTGCGCTCAGTCACGATGCCTGTGATTTTCAGGACAAATTCCCGGCCGAGAGCCTTGGAAAGCTCGTAGAGAGCCGCCTTCTCAGCGTGGACGTTCACCTGCGTGATGCCGTATCGATCGCGAACGTCGATGAAAATGAAGTGACCATGGTCACGGGATTTCTGAACCCAACCAGCGATGGTGACGGTTTGGCCAACATGTGAAAGGCGAAGTTCGCCGCAGGTGTGTGTACGATGCATTTTCGTGCGATCTTTTTTGGTGGGACATAGATAGGGAAAAAATGGGTGGGAGGGGTGCTTTTTGAACGGGACCGGAATTTATTTTGTCTTTAATCCGAGCCCAACTGCCATTTTTCGCCTTGGAGGCCTCCGGTTGTTCTTCTAGGATTAGGCTTGCAGTCAGCCTCCCGGATGAGCGGTCGGACTTCTCAGATGCATCGAGAATGTAGCAAACAAGGGGGGCAGTGGAGGCAAGGATGTTATCACGCTGCAGCATTTACTTTGTGGGACTTTTCAAGGCCCTGGTGCGGAGCCCGGCCCCTGACACAGTGTAGTGAACACCGCCTCTCCATGCATCATCCGCCATTTTCCAGAAGATGATAAACGCAGCAGCAGGAGGCAGTCCAATGATTGCTGAGGAAATCTGTACCGGTCTCCTGCGGGTGAGTTTCCCTGCGATCTTAAGCCCAGTCTTGCCAAGTTCGGATCAATGTTGCTATATTTCCCCCTTGATTCTCGAAAACGAAATAAAATGAAAAGAAAAGCAACAGCCATCTGGAATGGCACAGGTCTCGAAGGCGGCGGCAACTTGAGCACTCAGAGCGGGGCTCTCAGCAAAATGCCTTATACCTCCAAATCCCGTACACAGGACTCCGCCGGCACACCGGCCACCAATCCCGAGGAGCTGGTTGCAGCGGCGCATGCAGGCTGCTTCGCCATGTTCATGAGCTTTCAGCTTGCAGGAGCAGGCTTTCCTGCCGAGGAGCTCGATTGTCAAGCAACCTTGACCCTTCGGACCGAAGGGGGGCTGAAGGTAGAGAGCATCGCCCTCGCATTGAGAGGAAAGGTTCCTGGAATTTCACCGGAAAAATTCCAGGAATTGGCCATCAAATCGAAGGAGTCATGCCCGATTTCAATGCTGCTCAATTGCGCCATCACGCTAGAGGCCTCATTGGTCTGAGGATTATTTCTCCCCTCGCCTGATGAACGGAACCAAAACTTGCTTGGTACCCGAGCGGGTCTACCATTCGGTTTCCGAGAACGTTGCTGTCAAAATTTGACAATCGAACCACCCAGGTTCATCCTTGGAATCAGGCTTGGGCAGTCTTGGACATCCATGATACTCCCATGAAAGGCCGGTGAGTTCCTTTACGGATGGGGTCGGACTGGTGAGCGCCTTTGCCACAGGGGAATCAATCATTGCGCCCTCTGGGAGCGGATGCAGCGTCTCAAAGTGCAGGAGCCCCAGCAGCGAGACCGTGCCGCTTTTTGAACTCGGCAAGGCCTTCGAGCAGGAACTTGTGATAGGCATCCACGTCAGGGGTGTATGGGCGGGGTTCATTCAGCCTCGTCTCGTCATGGTCCATCAAGACATAGTAAGGCTGGGAAATCAGACCAAAGTTTCGGCGCTGATAATCCGTCACCCAAGACCCGATGTCTCGCAACTTCTTCCCCTCGGGATTCGTCACTGGACGATCGAAGCGATGCGGCTCATCTGCGTAAAGCGATACGGTCACGAACTCGTTCTGGAGGAGTCCCATGATCTTGTCGTCCGGCCAGACGTCGTTTTCCATCCTGCGACAATTGGCACAGCTATGGCCGGTGAAATCGACGAAGAGCGGCTTGCCTTTTGACTTCGCAAACTCGATGGCCTGCGGAAGGTCATAGAACATGCACAGGCCATGCGACTCGCGGTCCTCGGCGATGAATGCGTACTTGCGTTCGGATTCACAGATTTCCTTGTTCAAGGATTTTTCACCCGATCCTCCCCCGCCTTCCACCTGATGTGGAAGCAATTTCACCCCGATATTTTTAGTGGCAGGTGGAATCAAACCCTCCAGCGAACTGAGCGAGCCTCCCCACAATCCCGGAACCATGTACAGAACGAAGCTAAAGCTCGCCATCGCCATCAATAGGCGAGGCACGGAGACATGGCCCTGCTTTTCGTCATGAGGCAGCAGGATCCATCCCAGGAAATAAGCGCCCAGCAAGGTGAAGATGACAATCCAGATTCCCAGAAACACCTGGCGGTCCAGGATGTGCCAATGCATCACAAGATCCACGTTGCTCAAGAACTTGAGGCAAAGCGCCAATTCCAGGAAGCCGAACACGACCTTGACGGTGTTCATCCATCCGCCTGCCTGCGGCAGGCGATCCAGGAGTTTAGGGAAGAGTGCCAGAAACCCGAATGGAATCGCAAAGGCAACCCCGAAGCCCATGAAGGCCAGGAAGGGTGTCCACTTGCAGACCGAACCACTGCTCGCCTGCACGATGGCTGTTCCCAGGATGGGGCCGGTGCAGGAGAAGGACACGATCACCAAGGTCAATGCCATGAAAAATGGCCCGAGGAAACCACCTGCCCCGGCTTTGTTGTTCATGGCAGTGGACCAACTGCTGGGTAGTGTGATCTCGAACAAACCGAAGAACGACAGCGCAAACAAGAAGAAAATCAAGAAGAAAATCGCATTCGGAACCACGGCACTGCCGAGTTTGTACAGTGTGGAAGGTGGCATGAAACTCGAAATCAAGAACCCAGCAAATCCATAAATGAAAACGATGGACAAGGCGTAGATGATCGCGTTCTTCATCCCTTTAGACCTATCCTCCGAACCCCCACCTTGCTTTACGAAGAAACTGACGGTCATCGGGATCATCGGGAAGACGCAAGGGGTAAGCAAGGCGATGAATCCGCCGCCCATGGCTTTCACGAATGTCAGCAACAAGCCCCACAGGCTGCAATCGTTCGTCTCTGGAGCCAGTGTTCCGTGAGCTGCGGGACTCGCCGTTGCGGCAGCCCTGGGCAGCCAAGGGGCCTCCGCCTTTCCTTTGTCCTGGTAGTATTCTGCAAGGCAGCCCTTGAGCCATTTCACGAAATGGGACGGGGACGGATTGAAGCCGATGGATGAACCGTAGATGACACCCTTCTCATCCTGCAGGGCAAAAGTCGGCGGCTCCACCGTACCAAACATGGCCTTTGCGATTTCCCTACAGTACTCTCCGACCGTTTCGGCAGGCTTCCCATTGCCCAGAAGCAAGCCGTCGGTTTCCTTGGAGCTGTCATCGAGATAGAGATCGACCAGGATGACACGGTGCCGGAGGATGGAATCGACAGCGGGATCCCTGAACACGTCCCCGGCCATCTTCAGGCAATTTGGGCAAGAGTGGCCGGTCAGGTTGAGAAGCAATGGACGCCCGACCCTGGCGGCATAGCTGCGCGCTTGCTCCAAATGTGCGAACGCAAAAATTGACTCGTTTCCAGGAAGGACGGTCAAGGCCGGCAGAAGGAGTTTCTGGGCCCTGATGTTACCGTTCAGGGTTTGGGTGCTGTCAAAGGCTGTGAATTCATAGGCAGCAATGCCTGGAGTTGGTTTCAGGGTGTCTGGGAATGGGGAGCCTGAAATGGCAGCACCGGCTATATTGGCACCGCACACTTTGGCTGTGGTATGCCATTCGATCCCCAGCTTCAGGAACTTGCACATACCAGCATCGGTGCAGGTCTGCGCCGAAAGTTGCCCTTCGAGCACCACTTCGGGACCGGTGACTTCCAGTTTCTGTGTGAATTCCACCTGCTTTTCATGGAAGCTTCTGATGAAGCCACCCATCAATTCGTCCTCGACTTCATCGGCCTTGTGGTTCTCGGTCATCTTGCCTTTCAGCTTGATGCCTTTGCTCTCTTCGGCGAAGATTTCGAGCGCGGTGGGATTGTAGGCGATATTTCCATCATCCCGGGAGGAATACAGGTGCCAGCCGTCGACGATGACCTTCCCCTTGAACCTGAACGTCACCACATCCCCGACACAGAGCTCCTTGGGAATGGAAGTGGCCAGCGAAAATTCGCTTTCCGGGGTGTTTGCGTCCTTTCCCGCGAACTTCGGGGCTTGTGCAGAGATACTCGTAGCAATGAGAATGCTTCCGAATGCGAGAAGGGCATTGCGAAAGAAGTTCGTCCTACCTGTCGTCGATGGCATCTTATTCCTCGGCTTTGGCTTCCAATTTCAATTCGGCAGACAGCATAATGCACTTCTCGTCGTTGCAGGCCAAATAATCAAAATTGCCTTCCAGCCGGATGTCGGCCTCCGTAATCTTAATCCCTTGGGAAAACACCACCCTATCCTTGTAATAACGCATGATGCCGTTCATGATATCATCGAATTCACTCGTCATTTTGCCTTCCTCCTTCAGCTCGGGAGTGGCTTCAAAGCCTCGGCTGGTGAAGCCCCAGTCGAATGCCGCAGGCTGATAGGCTTCGTCCTCGCTCGGTAATGCGGAATAGACATGCCATCCCTTCTTGGGAGTGACTTCCACCCGCAGCGTGGTCTTGGCACCTATCTTCAGGGAGTCATGCCCCTGGAGAATGAATCTCACCACGGCGGCCTCGCTCTCGACTTTCTGCTGCGCATGCAGGCACCCTGTGAGCGAGATAGAGAAAACTGCGAAAAGAAGGATCCGAAATCTCATTGTTGACACGGTCATGAATGAAGCCCAAAAAATAATCTATGACCAAATGCTTTCCAAAACCTTTCTGCCGTCCAGATTTCCCAGCAAGTCGTCAGCAGCACGTTCCGGGTGGGGCATCATCCCGAAGACATTCCGTCCCGCGTTGCAGATGCCGGCGATTTCATGCATGCTTCCATTAGGATTTGCTTCCGGGGTGACGATACCGTTTTCACTGCAGTAGCGGAAAAGCACCTGGTCCTTGTCCTCTATCTCCTTTAGCACGTCTGCGGGAGCGTAGAAGTTGCCCTCGCCGTGTGCGACGGGGATCTTGTAGCCCCTGTCCTGAATGAGCTGGGCAGTGAGCAGGCTGTTTTTCGTGGATGGGCGAATGAACACATTCTTGCAGACAAAGCTGCATGAGAGGTTTCGAATCAATGCCCCTGGCAGCAGCCCCGCTTCTGTAAGCACCTGGAAACCATTGCAGATCCCCATCACATAGCCGCCCTTCCTGGCATGTGCTGAGACTTCATCCATGATGGGCGAGAAGCGGGCGATCGCGCCGGAGCGGAGATAGTCGCCGTAACTGAAACCGCCCGGGAGGAGGATGAAATCACATCCCTGCAGGTCGTGGCTCTTGTGCCACAAGGGTATGACTCTCTGTCCGAGGTTCTCACGCAGTGCATAGACCAAATCGTAATCACAATTGCTGCCGGGAAAGGTGACAACTCCAAATTTCATACCTGGATACTATTTTTCGGACAAGATGGGCAAAGGTAATCAAATGATCGGGGAGTGGCAATGTTTCAAGGCCCCGAGATTTCGACGAAACGATCTCCCTGACAGTTTGCATTGAGGAAAATGCTGATCAGGCAGGGTGGTTCCGTGTGAAGGAAATCCACCAGCGTGGCGGGGCACTACCTGTAATAGAGCTTGTAGCTCTTGTCTCCCACGGTCACTAGGCGAGCCTCGTACACGGCGAAGAGGATGGGGATCTGGTCACGAAGCATCGGGAACAGATCCTGTGGGTCGATGATGTATTCGGGCAGCTCGTCTTGGAAGGCTAGATAGGTGTCCACCAAGGTCTCCGTTCGAGAGATCAAGTGGGTTTGGGATTTTGCGCGGAAGGCCTGAAGTTTGAAATATGCCAATGAGAAATTGGTGTAACGCGTCGCACAAGGAAGTCCCAGCCGTGTGTAGATCGTCGGCTCATACTCCATGACCAGGATTCCGTTTCGCACCTTGGACTTGTCGATGTATTTCTCCAGGGGATGAGGTTCATTCAGCTGTTGCCTGAAGCCAGAGACCCAGCCATCCGTGCGTATATAGGAGTCTGCCATATCAAACGTGGAAGGAAACGCACTGATGAGGAAGATGCCGAATGTCGCCAGAGGGTAGGCGGTTGCAGCCACGAAGCATAACTGCCGTATCCATGGGTTGACTTGCATTTCGAAGAATTTCGAGACGTAGATGGCGACGGGAGGCACCATGAGGTAAAAATAATGCAGGTAAAGCCTGCCTCCACCGACGATTACCGAGAGCAATGAGGCCCCGAACCAATATAGGAGGAATACCTCGACCTTGCGAAGGCGAATGCTATTGGTGAAATAGTTCAGCCTGAAGTGTGCCGCTGCAATCAGTGCGAAGAGCAAGAGGGGGCCATAGAGTTTCAGGTACTGGCCGATATTGAACAATACCGTGATTTCTTCACCCGGGTTCCTGCCCAGCCATAGATAGTCCAAATTGTACAACAAGCCAATGTCCCAGTAAGCATCCAAAGCATCTGTAACATAGATGATGCCCAAGAATACCAGAAGGGAGAGGAAAAAACCGGACAGTATCGAAAATATCTCCGCGAGCTTGGGGGGCTGAAGTGTCAAGTACCCGCCCAGCAATCCGAAGAAAAAAAACAAGGCTTGGTACCTGATCATAAAGCATATGCACAGAAGAACCCCTGCCCAGAACAGGAAGTTGACGTTCTTGGAGCTTCGGTCTCCCAGATTCAGGATCTGAGAGACGGCCAGAATGATGGGAAGATTGATCAGGATCTCCCCGTTCAACTCTTGAGCGTACCAGGGCACTGCCGTGAGGAAAATATAAAGGAAGGCAGGCAAGAGGGAAAATTTCTCGATCAATTTGTTGTCCACGACAAACTGGGTGAGAAGCAGGGCAGTGACGAAGATGTAGATCACCGTGAAAATCCTTATGGCGATGATGGCCAGACTGCCAAACAGCCAAACAAAGGCTGCATAGAACCACGCCAAAATCGGTGGCTTGTTGTCCCAAGTGTCCACATACTGCACCCCTCCATCCACGATCTTCTGCCCACAGGTCAGGTAAAAGCTTTCGTCATCTGCAAAATAGTTGGGGTGAAAAGACGGGAGACGCACCGCCACGGTGATCAGAAACACCACAACGTATGTGAAAAGATGGTTGTATGATAGCAGCCTGAGCATGAGAGGGCAAATTGCCAATCCAAATTAACCACGGAAAAGACAGAATATCAAAATTCATTGAAAATGCAGGCGTTCCATCGTGCTGACACGATGGAACGCCTGGGGAGATGTGCCTTGGGCATCTTAGAATTCAGCTTTGTAGCGCATGTCGACCACATTTGCGTTTTCGCGCAATGCTTGGAAGATCGCATTGACATTCTGCTCAGACTTGCTGGATTTCAAGGTTTGCATTGCAAACATCTTGTTGAACTCATCCATTGGGGCGGGTTCCCGGATGGCATCCAGTTTCACGACAAAAACCCCCGTATTTCCAGCAAGCGGTGCACTCACGGCATTGGGCTGCAAACCAAAGGCACGTCCGACGACCTTGGGTTCGTTGCCGACATTTGGAACCTCGTTGGAAGCGAAGTGAAGGTCTTTGGATTGCCCAGTGGTGGCGCCTGCTCCGTAGGCTGTGGCCATTGCTTGAAGATCGGATCCAGCGGTTGCCAAACCGGCCTTAATTTTCTTAGCCTTCACCCAGTTCATCACCCTACTTTCAAATGCGGGATCTTCTTTCAGGCTCTCGAGGGTCGAGTATCCACGCGAACCTTTGTATTCCACCTTGGCGAGGACAAAGGCATCCTCCGCCTCTATGATCTTCTGACAGATGGCGCCTTGCTCATTGTTGAAGGCCCAGGTCACCACACCGCGGCCAGCGGTCAGGCCGAACAGGTTGTAGGTTCCCGGGCCAATGTTGCCGCTGCTCAGCGTGCGGGCATCTGTGTATTTCTGCGATACAGAGTCCATGTCGCCGCCGGCAAGGATGTCGCCATGGAACAGGGAGGCACGCTTGAAGATGGAGTCATTGGTCTCGGTTCCTACGCTGACGACGCGGGTAATCGAAGCATAGCTGTAGCGCTTGTTGCTTCGGTCGAGCAGTTCCACGACATGGTAACCACTCTTAGAGGAGGTCACGATGATGCTTCCAACCTTGGCGGACTTCAGGTCCTTGGCAAATTGATCCCCGAATGCATTCTCAGTCACCCATCCCAAGTCGCCACCTTTCACCTTTGTATTGTCATCGGAGTTATCCATGGCGACCTGTGCAAATTTGCTCCTGTCCCCCGCTACGATTCTGAGGAGCGAGTCTGCCTTTGCCTTGGCCTTCGTGCTGTCTTCCTTGGTCGGGCCATTCAGGGCTACGAGGATGTGACGAAGCTGGACATTGGCATTGAGGCTGTCCTCCTCCACCTTGACGATGCGGAGCAACTGGTAGCCCGTGGTTCCCAAAATGGGACCGACGACGGTGTCTGTGCGGCCACCCGCTGCTGACAATGCGGCAGGCAGCTCGGAGAGCGGCTTGGGCGTTGTGTCCATCATGCGATCATCCGAGCTGGTA
>JBJOPY010000178.1:0-5228 GCA_046050405.1 Bacteroidota bacterium
CCGCGACACGGGTGGCAAGGATCGAGCGGAACGTCGGGCGGATTCTGGCCGGGAAGGGGATGCAGGATCGTTGACCGGAGAAGATGAGCCCGAGTGCAAGAGGCGCGAAAGCATGGCGGCAATCCCCTTGCCTACGACCAGGACCGGAGGCTGTAATCCGGCATCCGCGATGTTCCCGCCTCGCCCCATGGCCACATCCAGACCCTGGACAAGGCACCCTCATCCAGGGTGCAGATACGCAACCCCCAGCCCTAATGGCGGCCCCTTGTGAATCGGCAGGAAAGGTGCCTGCATCCGCACCAAAAGATTTATATTCGCCCCCAATCAAAAGAGCTGGAATAGAATGAAACAACTCATCGAATGCGTCCCGAACTATAGCGAGGGCCGCGACAAGGGCATCATCCAGGAGATCACCGACGCCATAGCGTCCGTGGAGGGCATCTCCTTGCTGGATGTGGACATGGGCGCGAGCACGAACCGCACGGTGGTGACCTTCGTCGGGGAGCCCGCGCAGGTGGTGGAGGCGGCCTTCAGGGGCTGTGCCAAGGCCGCGGAACGCATCGACATGCGCACCCACCAGGGTGCCCATCCCCGAATGGGAGCCACGGATGTGGTGCCGCTCATTCCCCTCTCGGGCATCGGCCATGAAGACTGCATCGCCTGGTCAAGGCGGCTGGCGCAGCGGGTGGGGGAAGAATTGCAGATTCCTGTCTATCTCTACGAATTGGCTGCAAGCCATCCCGACCGCAAGAACCTGGCGGTGATCCGCAGCGGGGAATACGAGGGATTCGCCAGCAAAATCCTGCTGCCGGAGTGGAAGCCTGACTTCGGCCCCCAGAAATTCAACGCCAAATCCGGCCAATCCGTGATCGGCGTGCGCGACTTCCTCATCGCCTACAATGTGAACCTGAACACGACTTCTGTGCGCCGTGCAAATTCGGTGGCTTTTGATGTCAGGGAGAACGGCCGGGTCAAAACGGAGGACGGCACCCCCGCGGGGAAGGTCGTGCGGGATGAGAACGGAGAGGAGGTGCGCGTGCCGGGAATGTTGCGGGCGGTCAAGGCCATCGGGTGGATGGTGGAGGAGCACGGGATCGCACAGGTGAGCATGAACCTTACGAACATCGGCGTGACGCCGCTCCATGCGGCCTTTGATGCCTGCTGCACGAGCGCGGGCAACCGGGGGCTTCGCGTGACCGGCTCCGAGGTGGTGGGGCTTCTGCCGCTCAATGCGATGCTCGAGGCAGGCCGCCACTATCTCCGGAAGCAGAATGTGAGCGAGGGAGTGAGCGAGGAAGAACTGGTCCGCATCGCGGTGAAATCCATGGGGCTGGATGAATTGTACCCCTTCCATCCGCGGGAGAAGATCATCGAGTACCGCATCGCCGATGAAAGGGCGGCAAGGCTCGTGAAGATGACCCTGCGGCAGTTCTGCAATGAGACCCTGAGCGAATCGCCGGCGCCGGGTGGCGGCTCGGTGGCCGCCCTGGTCGGCGCCCTCGGCACCTCCCTCGGCGGCATGGTCGCGAACCTGAGTGCAGCCAAGCAGGGCTGGGATTCCCGCATCCCTGAATTCAGTGCGGTCGCAAGGCAGGCCCAGGCCCTCAAGGACCAGTTGCTCGCACTGGTGGACGAGGACACGGCTGCATTCAACAAGGTCATGGACGCCTACCGGCTTCCCAAGGACAGCGAGGAGGAGAAGGCCGCACGGCGCATTGCCATCCAATCCGCGAACGAGCAGGCCGCGCTGGTGCCGCTGCGGGTGATGGAGCAGGCCATCCAGGCCTATCCCCTCCTCCGCGACATGGCCGAGAAGGGCAATCCGGCCTCCATCACCGACGTCGGCGTGGGTGCGCTCTGCATCCATGCCTGTGTGCAGGGTGCCAGCTTCAACGTGCGCATCAACCTCGGCCAAGTTCCGGATGCGGAACGGAAGGCAGCGCTGGGCGGGAAGGTGGCACGCATCCTGAACGAAAGCGCAATGAGCCTGCGCGAGACACTGGCCTTGGTAGAGTCCAAAATGGGTTAGAGGAATAGGTCTGTTATCGGGGTGAAATGGCCTGGCGTGATGCAGGGGAAGATATCCAGGTTTCACTCTCAGAGCTGATTCCAGGGAGGAACCTTGGACCCGGTGCTATGCCAGCCCCCCTGAAAGTCAGTGTTGCACGGCGTGTGCCGAGGGGCGGACCGGATTCCCAGTGGCGTAGGACACATGCGCGAAGATTACCACAGCGTCTATCTGGGAAGTCATGAAAATTGGTAGGACAGAAAATTTGCGTTCAATGGATCAACGCCGCTTGTGGAAGATGCTGACATCGTCGCAGTAGCCGATTCCGTCCTCATACCGAACATGGGTCTCGACACGCGCAGGATTGTCGAGATATTTCACGTACCCGGATACTTCATAGGGACCCATTTTTTGCGTTCCCAGCACCAGCATGCCATCCCGCAGCTTCGCCTTGATCGCTTGCCCCTCGTCGAGCAGGTTCCGGACACGAAAGAAGTTGTTCCCGGCATCCAGGAGATCGACCACGATGTCAAAATCATGGTTGGTGGCGGCACAGCCGGAATGACCTTGATAGGTTGCCACAAGGTTTGCAGTGGCCGGATCCTCGGGAACGGCACTGCCATGGACTTCGGCAGCGCGATCCTTCCTAAGCGCACTCCGTTTGGCTGTTTCGGCACTCCCGGGATCTGCATTCTTCCATGCTGTGAGGGGCAAAACGGCAACTACCAACCACAAACCAACGGCACCCCAGCGGAGCAGGACA
Source organism: Bacteroidota bacterium (assembly GCA_046050405.1). Taxonomy (GTDB): domain Bacteria; phylum Bacteroidota; class Bacteroidia; order J057; family JADKCL01; genus JADKCL01. The sequence continues at coordinate 2,772 of JBJOPY010000178.1, forward strand.
TTCAATTTCATGCGTAAGATTTAAAAATTCCAGTAATTTGAAAATACCTAATCCTACAAAGATAAGGATTGCGAGGCATTGTGGAGTAGTCCATTAAGATAATTTTGCATTTGGATCATCCGCACCCCGTACCAGCTGAACATCTCACCCTCTACGATTTGCACCTGTGCGTTGGGCACAACGGCTTGAATTTCAAGGATATGTGAATCCTTGAAGGGAAAGGGTTCGGTGGAGAGGAGGATCGCCCGGGGTTTGTTCTGCGCCAGAAAGTCCAGGTCCAGGACGGGGTAACGTCCAGGCAACGTCGCAGCAACGTTGATCCATCCGCACCTTTCAAGGATGGAATGGATGAAAGTATCGCTTCCGGCGGCCATCCATGGGTTTTTCCAGATCATGTACACGCAGGTCAGGGGTGCAGGGAGGGGTTGGATCCCGGCCACCGCATCCGCCACGGCAGCACCGATGGCGGATGCACTCTCTGCGAGGCCGGTAAGGGTGCCGAGGTCGGCAATCATCCTTGCGGCAGAGGCAATGTCCCTTACATCCGTCACGAAAACCGGCCATTCCCGTTCCAGTGCGGCGACCGTCGCTGCCGTGTTTTCTTCCTTCTCCCCGATGATCAGGTCCGGCCGCAACGCCCTGATCCGGTCAAGGTTCACCGACTTCGTGCCTCCCACGTTCCGGACCGCCTGCAGCTCCTGCTTCGGATGGATGCAAAACCGGGTCCTCCCCACCAGCCGCCTTCCGAGGCCCATCGCCACCAGCGTCTCCGTCTGAGATGGGCATAGCGAGACGATCCGCTGCGGTGCAGCGGCCAGGACGATTTTGCGACCGAGATGGTCCATGATTTCCAGCGGGAAGCCCATCCTGCTTATTGGCAACAAAAAAGCCTCCTCGGGGAGGCTTCCTGTCCGTTCCTGCCAAGGATTAATCCCTGAGCTTATCCTTGTATTTCTTCAGCTGTCGCTTGAGGTTCTCGGTGGCCTTGTCCACTGACTCTTCGAAGTGGTAAGACTCCTCATTGGCCAGGAGCGTCTCGCCCGGGACGAGCAGCTTGATCTCCACCGATTTCACGGATGGCTCCCCCTTCTTTTCCACGCGCAGGTACACCTGTGCATCGACGATCTTGTCGAAGAACTGATCGAGTTTGTCGCATTTCTTCTGAATGTAGTCCAGGAGTTTGTGGTCGGCATCGAAGTGGATGGACTGGATTTGAACTTTCATTTCCTATGTATTTAAATGGTTGATAATCAAGCTTTAGGATGTGCCTTCGAATAGACATCCTTGAGTTTGGAGATGGAGTTGTGCAGGTACACCTGCGTGGCTGCCAGGCTGGCATGTCCCAGCATTTCCTTGATTGCGTTCAGATCTGCCCCCCTGTCCAGGAGATGGGTGGCGAAGGTATGCCGCAGGACGTGGGGGCTGGTCTTGGTCAGGCTGGAGACTTGCTGGAGGTATTTGTCCACGATCCGGTGGACAAGGCGGTCATACACGGGACCGCCGTCCGCCTTCAGGAAAAATCTTCCCCGATAGTCCAGGCCGGATTGGTCGCAGGCCCGCATGTACTCCTTCATCGCCTGGGCGGCAAACCGCCCAAGTGGCACGACGCGCTCTTTGCGTCCCTTGCCCATCACCTTGACCGTGGCATTGGGGAAGTCGATGTTGTGATAGGTCAGGCCGACGAGCTCCGAACGGCGAAGGCCGCAGCTGTAGAGAACCTCCAGCAGTGCCTTGTCCCGGAGTCCTTCGAAATCCATTCCGAACCCCATGCCCTCGAACAGCTGCGTGATGCTCTCCTGATTCAGGAAAGAAGGGAGTTTTTTCTCGAATTTCGGGGATTTGACCTTGGAAACTGGATTTTGGGAGGCATAGCCTGATTTCCGCAGGAAGCGATAGTATGCGCTGAGGCTCGCTATTTTTCGGTTCACGCTGCGGTTGCCGATGCCTGCATCGAGCATTTCTCCCATCCATGCCCGGATCATCCGGTGGGTGACCGCCTGTGCGCCCTCCTGCTGGAAGAGGTCTTCCTGGTAATGCGCCTGCAAAAATGCGCTGAAGGATTTCAGGTCCTCGGTGTAAGCCAGGACGGTATGGGGGGAATAGTTCCGCTCCACTTTCAAGTACTGATGAAACATTCCCTCCAGCATAAATGAAAATTACCTTTCTCCCAAGGGTGAAAGGTAAGTATTTTTCATTCCGGATGCAATCCTAGTAAAGCGGAACATCCGGCTCAAGGTACAAAAATCAATAGTTTTCGGCGGCGAAATGCTCTTCGCGGCGGCGGGCCTTCTTCAGCTGCTCGCGCTGCTCCACGGAGGGCTTCACGAAGTACATCCGGTTGCGTACTTCCCGCAGGATGCCTGTCTTCTCAAATTTTTTCTTGTACCGGCGCAGGGCGCGGTCGATGCTTTCGTTTTCCTTGATTTTAATCAGCAACATTGTATCACCTACTTTTTT
>JBJOPY010000179.1:0-6600 GCA_046050405.1 Bacteroidota bacterium
CAACGGGTGGAACTGCTCATGGACAAGGGCTCATTCGAGGAAATCGGGAGATTTGTGGAGCACCGATCGCATGAATTCGGGATGGAGAAGCAGCGCATCCTCGGAGATGGGGTAGTGACGGGCTTCGGCAAGATCCATGGCCGCATCGTCTATGTCTTCAGCCAGGATTTCACCGTTTTCGGGGGATCCCTCTCGGAGGCTCATGCGGAGAAGATCGTCCGCATCATGGACTTGGCGATGCAAAACGGTGCTCCCGTAATCGGACTGAACGACTCTGGCGGTGCACGCATCCAGGAAGGTGTCGTGTCGCTGGGGGCGTATGCGGACATCTTCTACAGGAATACACTGGCCTCTGGGCTAGTCCCGCAGATTTCGGCGATCATGGGGCCCTGTGCGGGAGGTGCGGTGTACAGCCCTGCCATCACAGACTTCGTGATGATGGTGGAGAACACCTCCTACATGTTCGTCACAGGCCCCCATGTGGTCAAGACCGTGACCCATGAGGAGGTGACCTCCGAGGAACTCGGCGGGGCGAGCGCCCATGCCTCCAAGAGTGGCGTGACCCACTTCACTTACGCGAACGAGGTAGCCTGCCTGAACGGCATCAAGCGCCTGCTCAGCTACATCCCGCAAAGCTGCGAGGAGGAACCCTACGCCCAGCCCTGGGCCGGCAATCCCCTCGAAAAAGTGGAGGCACTGAACAGCATCGTGCCCGAAAACCCCAACCAACCCTATGACATCAAGGAGGTCATCGAGCTGGCATGCGACCCCGGCAGTTTCATGGAGGTTCATGCAGACTATGCAGGGAACATCGTCGTCGGCTTCGGGAGGCTGGCGGGGCGCAGCATCGGCATCGTCGCGAATCAACCATCGGTGCTGGCTGGCGTCCTGGATATCAATGCCTCCAAGAAAGGGGCCCGTTTCGTGCGTTTCTGCGATGCCTTCAACATTCCGCTCCTGGTCTTCGAAGACGTGCCAGGCTTCCTTCCCGGCACGGATCAAGAGTGGAATGGCATCATCACCAATGGTGCGAAGCTGCTCTATGCCTTCTGCGAGGCCACCGTTCCGAGGATCACCGTCATCACCCGCAAGGCCTACGGCGGAGCCTATGACGTGATGAACTCCAAGCACATCGGAGCAGACATGAACTACGCTTGGCCAATGGCCGAGATTGCTGTCATGGGTGCCAAGGGAGCTGCAGAGATCATCTTCCGCAAGGAAATCGCAGAAGCCGAGGACAGTGTCGCCGCCCTCAATGCCAAGGTCGCAGAGTACGAGCGCATCTTCGCCAACCCCTACCGCGCCGCAGGCAGAGGCTATATCGACGAAGTCATCATGCCTGAAGACACGAGGATGAAGCTTATCCGGGCCTTCGAAATGGCCGAGAACAAGGCCGTGAAGCAGCCGAAGAAGAAACATGGCAATATCCCATTGTAGCGTGGGGTGGCAGGTGTTTCCCTCAAGGGTCGTCTTGCCCATATTCCTTGCGATCCCCCAGGTCACTGCATTTTGCGAATCCTTAAACAGCTGGAAAGGGATGGTCACCGGTGAGGCCGTCCTCTGTGGATGAATCCCTGGGCAGTGCCATGAAGGACAAGAATCCCGAACAACGATGGACAAGGCACCCGAACCACCCGTTTTGATCTTCGACGGTGTATGCGAACTCTGCAACGCCTCGGTGGATTTCATCCTAAAATGGGAAAAGCAGCCCGAATTGAGGTTCACCGCCAGCCAGAACCCGCCTGGGAGATCCCTGCTGCAACGATACGGCGAGGATCCCGATGCCGTCTCCACGGTGTTCCTCGTGCAGGACGGCAAACTCTATCGACGCAGCACCGCCGTCCTGCGGCTTGCAAGGATGCTGCGTTTCCCATGGTTTCTCGCCTATGGATTCATCGTCGTGCCGCCTCCCATCCGGGACTTCGTGTACCGGATCATCGCGAACAATCGCTATCGCTGGTTTGGTAAGAAGTCTGCCTGCCGCATACCGACACCTGTAGAAATGGCTCGGTTCATGCTGGAGTGAAGTGAGGACGGTCTCCACCTTACGGCATCATCCCAGAAGAAGAATCTCCCGCTCGCACATGCGGAAACGCGCCCAACAGCTGCGGACAAGAAGGGGTGATGAGGATTGCACCGCAGGCCGCATCTGATCCACGGGGCGGGGTGGATTTCCACAATGGGTCTTTGGGTGAAATCTTGAATTTCATAGGGGAAGGCGGATGAGGAGCGGCTCATCCCGCTAAAATGATGGGGACTATCTTGGACGCGTCCCAGAGTTGTGGACAAGAGGCATTGACAACGACCTCGTGCTTTTGTACCTTCGCCGAATGTCACGGAAGGGATTGCTGAGCGGAGATCAGGTTCTCGAACACAGGCCTCGTCACAAGGCCACCTTGGGAAAGGAGCGTTGCGAACCACCTTTACCTTGCAAGACCACAGGTCAGTCCGATGAACCTGGCACGTTGCGCACGCTCAATGTTCAAATTTTGGCGCCAGTATTCTCGGGAATCTGATGGCGGAGGAGCGTGCTGAACCGCCGAGTGAAAACATTATGAATATTAAGAATATGGCATCTATTATCGATGTGAATTCCGAGATCGGGAGATTGAAGAAGGTGATGGTTCACAGCCCTGACGGCGGAATCGGGAATGTACCTGCAAACAAACTCCACGATTGGCTGTATGATGATATTGTCGATCTTGAACGAACGCAGGCGGAGTATTTCCGGTTTTTCGTTTTGCTGAATATCTTCTGTGGAAGCCAATTTCTTTTCGATTCCGAGGGAAAGTTCAAGATCAAAATGAAGAAGGGCATCCCCGTCAGCAAAAAAGATCCCGTCACCAAAAAGAGGCTCCTCGAGATCAATCCCGAAAAGGGTGAGGACTACTTTGCCGCTGGGATGAGCCCGGAGGACATTCCAGTTCTGGACACTCAGTACGTCCTTCAGTGGCTTTTTCAGAAGTACCCTGAAAAGGTGAAGGACCTTATCGAGGCGGTCTGTGCAAGCGAGGGCACCCATGTCAATCGCAAGCATGACCTCAAAAGAATGGTGGAAAAGGGCAAATTCGTGGATCTGGTGAAAACCTTCCTGACCGGAAAGTTGGAGTACCAAGCCCGGGACGGGGGGCTTGATTTTCTGGAGGGAGAGGAAGCCCGCTCTATCTTTCCACCCATCCCCAACTTCATTTTCACTCGTGACATCGGTGTAACCATCGGTGACAGGATTCTCATCACGAAGCCCCGCTTCCATATCCGGAAACGGGAGGTGCTCCTGATGCACTTCATCGCAGAAAACTGGATTTGCAGGGGAGAGGAATCCAAGATACTGGATGTCTCCGAGGATGACGATTTTTTCCAGCTTGGCACGGAAGACCAGTCCGAGCGCAGGGTCTCCTATGAAGGTGGGGATATCATGGTCATCAGCAAGAACCATCTCATGATCGGTTGCAGCGAAAGGACTTCCCCGTATGCAATCGAAAAATTGATCCACCGCCTGTTCCTTGAGAACATTGACACGGGAGGGCGCGGAGAGATTGACACGATTACCGTGATTAAAATCTTGGAAAATCGCTCTCAAATGCACATTGACACCGTGATGTCGCAGTTGAGCGAAGGACAATGGGCGATCCACAGCCCGCTCTCGGAGGTCTGGTCGGAAAGCGAAAGGCAGAAACCCTGGGCAGCCACCAGTTACATCGACCAGCTATCGATGAAGTCGGAAAATCAGCAAAGCAAGGAGAAATTGACTACGATTTTTCAATTCCACATGGGCGACGAAGCCAAGGCGAAGAAGCGGGAGTTCCATGAGAAGGTGAGTGAGATCAAGGCGCTGCAAAAACAGCTCGAAGAGGAAAAGTCGGAGGCAATGAAGGAGGAGATGGCAAAGAGGATTGCAGCATTGGTCACGGAAAGGAACCAGAAGAAAGGGCAGTTTCGCAAGTTTAACTTCCTCTTGGAAGCCGATCCCGAAGGAGAGCCGGATGCCAAGGGGAGATTCCCCTATCGTGTTCAAACACATCCCTATTTCACGCACACGCCGCATGGTTTGCATGACCTTCTCGCCCAAGTATCGGAGTTCGAGTATGGAGCAGACTATGGAACGGTTCATGGAAACGCACTTTACAGCGGCGGAGGCATTACCTCTCACGACAGCCGTGAGCAATGGACTGATGCGTGCAACCTATTGATTCTGAAGCCTGGCGTGGCAGTGGGATATGACCGAAACGCAAAAACTGCCGAAGCCTTCGAAAAGCTGATGCTGAGGCTCGGGAATCGTGAAACCACCAACAGCAACTGGCTGGAATTTCTTTCCTCAGGCATCCACAGGTTCAAAGACAGAGGATGGAAGCACGTCATCCATGTGGACGACATGATCGAATACATTGTGGTCAATAAAGTCAAAAAGCAGGAACTCGACCAGATGGTCGAAGACCTGAGAGACACTCTGATCCTCCTGCCGTCCCATGAACTGGCCAGGGCGAGGGGAGGCTCACATTGCATGACCCTGCCATTGCAAAGGGAACGATTCTGAAATATCCCGTAACTTCCCGGGGAATCACTGCCTCGGTGCCGCCAAGAGGCAAGGGTCATCGGAACACCCACGTACCTCAATCAGGAAGGGCCGCTTTTGGCGGCCTCTTCCTTGAGTCAAAGCAATATGGAATAAATCTTCTAGGAGACTTCGATCGACCTCTTCTCCTTGACAGGACTTGCTTCCTTTTTCGGGATCGTGAGATGAAGAATCCCGTTTTCGTATCTCGCAGCTACTTTCTCGCCGATGGCGTTTTCTGGAATTCTGAAGGTGCGGCTCAGGTAGTTGTAGCTGAATTCACGCCTCCGGAAGTTGGGCTTGCTGTCCTCCTTCTCCTCCTTGCGCTCACTGCTCACATGGAGGAAGTCACCCTCGACCTCCACCTTGAAGTCTTCCTTTTTCTTGCCTGGAGCAGATAATTCGATGGCGTACTCCGTCTCATGCTCGATCACATTCGCACTGGGAACCTCCATTTCGCGGTTCCAATGCGGGAAAGGCGCGCCAAAGTCGAAGAAATCCGAAAAAAGTGACTGTTCAGCATCCCAGAACTTACTGATCACTTCCGGGAACAAGCCCTTTTGATTTTTCACTGTAAGTGCCATACTTCATTCCATTTTTTGCGGTGAATAATTCAATCTGTTTTAGAACAAAGTTGAGAATTTCTCCGGGGCGGGCAGATGACAGAGGTCGATCTTTCGGCTGATAGGTTTCAATCCTTTTCCTGAGAATCATCAAGATCCTAGCATGCAGAGGGAAGGTTTGTGAGGGATGCCGTTTCGGGTAAGCTGGTGTCGATTCCCTCAGGGGATGTCACACCCCAAGGATACCAGAGGCTGGATCGGGCGATCCAGGAACTCACTGGGAGCAGGCGTTTCCTCTGTGAACGGCTGCCACAGCAGGATGGGTGCAATTTTACCGTCCGTATGTTTAGATGTCATCCTGCCGTGCCGAATGCAGGCCATTGGGAAGCCTACCTTCTTTGACCCTTGTATGAATCCCGACCCGAGGATTTGGACTCATGGATGCGTGCAAACGATGTAAAGTTTGGTAGATTTGAGGAATGGTTGGCAGAGCGGGGAATTCAGGGATATATTTTCAAGGCCATCGTGAGACCCATTCCATGAGATCGCAAAGAAAAAGAAAAGGACAGAATGATCATCTATAGTGTAACAATTACCGTTGACAATGCAGTGGAGGCTGACTGGGTCGCATGGATGCGCACCAAGCACATCCCTGACGTACTGGAGACGGGCTACTTTCAGGGAGCCCATCTGCATCGGCTGCTGGATCCAGCTCCGGAGGCGGGATCCTCAACCTTCAATGTACAGTACCAATGTGAAAGCTTGCAGCTATATGAGCAGTACCGTGACATGGAAGCACCACGCCTCCAGCAGGAGCACCTCTCACGTTACAAGGATCGCTTCGTTGCTTTTCGTACAATCCTGCGGAGGGAGGATAGTTTCTAACCCGCCATTCCGAGAGAATCTGTACCGGTCAGTACCCCCTCCGAACCAGCTCGACGTACAGGTCTTCCACTTTCTTGCGTGCCCAGGGCGTCCGTCGAAGGAATTTCAAGCTCGAAGAAATGCTGGGGTCGGAGCGGAAGCAATTGATCGGGATCCGAATGCCCAGCATTTCCCATCCATAGTAGTCCACCAGATGCTCCAGAATCATCTGGAGCGTCTTGCCATGCAGGGGGTCTTGAGGTTTTGAATCCATTTGTCCATGTTTTTTGTGGAAAGTCATCCGTGCACCCAGATGCAGGGCACGAGCATAGGATGGCACCAATATCCAACTTTTTTGCAAAATTCCATTGTCAAAAAGGCATCGGCAGATGTATCTGTGACGACTCTCCATCGATCGAAAAATTCGCCCAACCGGATCCAGCGGTACGGTCATTTTTTCAAGGATAGGGGAGAGACGCCGCCGTCGGAAGCTGGATTCGATTGGAAACGCACCCTGAGCTTCATCTATCGATGCTTTCGATCATGCCGACCCTACAAACGTCGCCTTTCCAACAACAAGGCAACATTTTGAACGGGATGGGACGGATTCGATCTACTTTT
>JBJOPY010000180.1:0-2919 GCA_046050405.1 Bacteroidota bacterium
TGCTTGGCCGCCCCCCCCGCCGGTCATCAGGCCGATGCTTTCGATGGCCTCCTCGGAAACCTCCTTCCGACCCATTTGGCAACCCAGATACTGCATGTACAAGCTGATCCAGAATCCCAACAGCCCCAGAATGACTTCAATCCTAGCCAAGCCTTGTATGACGAATTTGTCGTACAGCCATTGAATCCCTACCTTCGCATCCTCAAACACGAAAGAATCATGCGCTTTCAGTTTCGCTTCAAGGATCTTTTCCCGCACCGCAAGCCGCTGATCGCCTGCATACACCTGCAAGCATTGCCGGGCGCCCCATTGTACGGGGGCGACCTGAAGGCGGTGTACGACCAGGCCATCGCCGAAGCCGAGCTCTTTGCCAAGGCGGGCGTGGATGGATTGATCGTGGAGAATTTCAGGGACGTACCGTTTTTCCCCGACCGTGTGCCGTCGGAAACCGTGGCGGCGATGGCGGCGATCTGCCGAGAGGTCGTGAACCATGCGGGTGGCATGCCTGTCGGGGTGAACGTGCTGCGGAATGATGCGGATGCAGCCATGGGCATCGCTGCGGCAGTGGGTGCGCAGTTCATCCGCGTGAACGTCCACCACGCAGCCGCACTCACCGACCAGGGAGTGGTCCAGGGGCAAGCATACGCTACGCTGCGCAAGCGGATGGCATTGGGGGCGCGGGTGCTGATCTTCGCCGATGTCGCGGTGAAACATGCGGTGCCGATCGCCCACATTCCGCTGGACATCGAGACCCGCGACCTGAGTGAGCGCAGTCTTCCGGATGCACTGATCGTGTCAGGAACAGGCACTGGCGCAGCCACCAGGGTGGAGGATCTCTCCATCGTCAAGGCCAATGCCCACCTTCCGGTCATCGTTGGGAGCGGCACGACCCCTGACACCCTTCCCGCCCTGGACCAATACGCAGACGGCTACATTGTGGGCAGCCACCTGAAGGTGGATGGCAAGGCGGAAAATGCCGTGGATCCCAGGCGGCTCGGCGATTTTGCACGGCTTTTCATGCAAACGATCGGATAGTGGCAAGGTGGAAACCTTGAAAATGGTTCTGTTTTGCGGATTGTGAGCTGCATTGCAGCGTCTTCCGAGGGTTCCCGGGCTTCATTTCCTGATGGATGCAAGCCCCGGCATGCGGGTCAATGCTATTGGGCAGGACCAAGGTTCACAGCCCTTCAAACCGGTATCCCTGCCTCGCAAAATGTTCCAGGGTCTTTTCGAGGGCGTACTTCATCTTGGCTTCCGCCTTTTCGGAGTCGTGGAATACCACGATGCTCCCTTCCCTGGCGTTCCGGATCACATTCAGGGCGACTTGCTCGCGGCTCTGGTGCGCACTGAAATCCCAGGCGATCACCTCCCACATCACGAGGTCGTAAGAGGCCTGCAAGCGCCGGGCAATTCGCGGCGTCATTCTCCCATAAGGCGGACGGAACAACCGCAGGCCCTCGCCAAGAAGCTCTTCCAAGGCTGCCTGGCATTTTTCAGTATTCTCCAGATAAGCCGTGACCGGCGTCTTCCACAGATTCAGATGGTTGAAGGTATGGTTGCCAATGCTATGGCCTGCGCCATGCACTCTCCGCAGCGTTTCAGGATGCCGCCTCACCTTGTCCCCTATGCAGAAAAAGGTGGCCTTGGCATCGAACCTCGCCAGTGTTTCCAGCACCCATTCGGTGATCCCCGGCGAAGGCCCGTCGTCAAAGGTCAGGTACAAGACCCGTTCCTTGCGAGACTTGTGCCAGAGCCATTTCGGAAATAAGCCCATGACGAGCGATGGAAACTTCACCAGCATGGATGCGAATTTAATCCTTCACGCGGCAACGCAATTGCCTCCCCATGCGACGGCAGAATTTCAGCTGGATTTCCACGGGACTCCGTGGCCTCATGGTGCCGCTTGCAGGCATGGCTCGGATCGGATTCAAGACATTTGCGCTTCATTCCTTGCCGCAACCGTGTGTTTGGGATCATGGCCGCCCATCCAGGCTCCCACATCCGTGAGCGAAGAGCCTGCATAATGAACAGGTGGCAGGAACCGTTCAATTCCATCGCATCCGGGCCGTGCTTCGAACGCGACCTCCCCGGTAGGGGAAGATACCGATCGTCACGGGTGTGACATCACCCATGATCCCGGCCAAGCGTACAAGGGAATCAACCCGGTCGCAGCCAGCCAGCGATTGCAGGCAAGCCCCCGAAGGGTCATTTGCTCTCGTTGCCATCGGCATCCCCCTGGGGCGAGGCCCCTTCCGCAGGCAGGACGGCAAACTTGAGGATCACCCGTTCGACGGGCGGGTTTCCATTGTACATGACTGCAAAGGACTTCTCCTTCTCGCCTTCCATGTCAGCCGTGTCGATCTCTGCACTCACCTCTCCCCCTTCCCCGGGCTTGACCCTGGTTGTCGTCCAGTCCAGTGCAGTGCAAGCACAGGAGGGCTTGACCAGGTCGATGACCAGGTCGGCCTCACCAACGTTCCTGAACTTGAAAACCGCCTTCACAGGTTCACCGGCAGTGAATGTGCCGAGATTGTACTCGGACTTCTCGAATTGGATGACCGTCGGGTCAAGTTCATCGTTCCCACCCCCCAAATTGAGGACACCTTGGGAACGGACGCCATCGGCCATGAGGAACAGAATGGCCGTAGAGATCAAGTAGCGTGTCAATTTTTCCATGGGCTAAATTTAGAAGGCTTCCAAGGCAATTTGCATGCCATACTTCAGGGACAAGGGACAGTGTGAGCGGCTAATCTTCTCCGGTACAGGCGCATGAACAGGAATCCCGCCGTCTCCCGATGCATCTCCTCCCATATTCCCGGATCCCGGAACTCCGCGATCTGGGCGTTGGAAAATCCGTTGTTGACGTTGGAGTACAGTGCCCATTTGCAATCGGGCTCCTCGAGGAAGTTCCGCATCCAT
>JBJOPY010000181.1:0-8070 GCA_046050405.1 Bacteroidota bacterium
TGCGCTGCTCTTGTTGACTTCCTCGTCAATCTGCTTTTCCGTCTTGCCCTGCGCGAGAAGTGACTGCACCTGCTCGATCATCGGCCTCTTCTCAGAGATGTACTCGGTGACCACCACGCGCTCCCCGGCGGTGAAATTGGAAAGGTGGTCGTTGTAGTACTGTTTCAATCCCACCGTGTCATCGACCGCCTTGCGCCAAACCTTGTTTTCGGTTAGAGTGAAGAGCAAGATGCCGTCATGGTACTCCTTCAGCAATTCACGGTAGTCGCGGTACTTCCTGGGCAGTTGCGTTTCCTCATATTTGAGCATTTCCTGCTCGATGAACATGGGCAGAAGTTTGTCCGTGACCTGCTGGGTGGTCGCACCATCGAATCCTTTGCGTACGGCGACATACCAATCTATATAGTCCTTGACCGTTCCGACATGTTTCCCCGCATCCTTCCCGATCGAATACACGGGCAGGCTATACAGATCCTTGTGCAAGGAATCCACAGGCCTGAAGAATCCTTTCTGGTAAGCCGCAGAGGAGCCTTCTTCGTCGATTTTAGCGACCAGTCTGGCGATGCCGTCGGTGAATTGCTGGAAGCTGTAATCCTTCTTGATCTGTGCGATGAGGCGCTCGCGGCTGAGGGTGCCGCGCTGGTCACGTGCAATCCTTGATTTCAGTTCGGAGGCTGATTCTTCGAAGGATCTCACGGGTTCCACCTCTGTAACCTTGAGAATGTGGTGTCCGTAAGTAGTGGTAAAGGGCTCCGAGAACTCTCCAAGGTTCAGCTTACGCCGGAAACTTTCCATTTCGTTGATAAGCCTTCCCTGACCGAGGTTCCCGCCTTTTTTGGCCGTATTGGGGTCATCGCTGTATTTCTCACAGAGTTCATCCCAGTCGCCGCCGGCCTTGAGTTTCTGATAGATTTCGTCAATCATCGTCTTGGCTTGCTCCTCGTTCTTGGCGGAGTACTGGGGGCCGACGCGGATGATGATGTGGGCGGCCGTCTTCTTGCCCGGGTTCGGGATGCGGTCATTGACCTTGATCAGGTGATAACCGTAGCTGCTTCTCACAGGCTTGGAGACTTCGCCCACCTTGGTGAGGTAGGCTCCTGATTCGAAGGGGTAGACCATGTCAAAGACGCTGAAATAGCCAAGGTCTCCTCCATTCGTTTGCGCACTGGGGTCGTTGCTGTGGCGCCTCGCCATTTCGGCAAAGTCCTTTCCTCCGTTCACGATGGAGTCACGGATGGACATGATTTTCTGATAGGCCTTCAGGGAATCCTCAGGAGATGCTCCCGGCGCCACTGTGACCAGGATATGCGAGGCGGCTACGAGTTCCTTGCCACGCTCATAGGCCTCGTGGAGGAGTTTCTCCTGGCTGCTTTTATCCACGAGGTAAGGCTGGGCTAGTTGCTTGCGGTAGCCTTCGAATTCCGTCTTGAAAGCCTCGTCATTCTGGAGGCCGTTGGCTTCGGCTTCGAGGACTTTACGCTTGAAATTGATGTAGAGGGCAAGGTATTCCTTGAGTTGCGCTTGGCTGTGGCTTTTCACCGCATCCCATCCGCCATTGTTCTTCTGATAGACGTATTCGAACTCACTTTTTCGGACGGTGTCCTTTCCCGGGAATACCAAGAAAGCAGGATCCTTTTTGTTCTTCTTCTCTTTGGGTTTGGATTGAATGCCCCCGAGGTCGGCACCATAGCTGAAGGAACTGAAAGCCATAAAGATGATCGCGAGCAGAAACGCGATGGACCCTTGTTTTCTCATATCATTTAATCCTTATGTTCTGTAACTGTGGAGTGCAAATCTAGGAGTTTTGGCAATATCACCCACCAATAATATCCCAGCCTTGCGACCTGGTTTTGGATGGTTTGGAAATCTTGGCATTGCTGATTTCACGCATAATATCTCATGGCCGATGCCTGCCCTCCTCCACAGTGCTGGCCTGGCCCTGCTGGGATCGGATGGCCGGCAGGAGCGGAAGTCGCTCAGATATACTTGGTGAACCTGTAAATGAAGTGGTCTGAATTTTCCAGAACCTCGATTTTATCCATGATCTTGTTGATGAGAAAAATGCCAAGGCCGCCTTTGGTGCGCTTACGGATGATGTCGTCGAGATTCTCGGGTTGATATTCGTGGATAGGGAACGGATCGCCTTCATCCGCCAGCTCGAAGAGCAATTCCTTCCCTTGGAGGCTGATCGTCAGCTTTATCCTGGATTTTTCATCGCAAAGGTTGTGGTGGATGATGCTGTTTGCGCAGGCCTCGTCCACTGCGAGCACAAGCTGGTGCGTCGTGGCTTCCTGCACATTGAGGGCGCGCAGTTCCTCCTCGACGAAGGCTCTGATTTTGGGAAGACTCTGCTTGGAACAATTGACTACGTAATGTGTCTTCATGCATTGAGTATTTCGTCCGCTTCGTGCCCGGTTGTCACGATGGTCATCAATTGCTCCAGACCCAGCAATTGAAACACTTTGTAAACATTGTCCGCCATGCCCGAGAATACGAACCTGCCATCATGGGCATTCAAGACCTCCATGAAGGAAATGAAAACCCCCAGGCCTGCACTTGAGATGTAGCGCAAATCCTTGCAATCGATATGAAAGCGATAGATGCCGCGATCGACCCCTGCCTGCACCATCTCATCCATCTGCATGGAGGAGTTGGCGTCCAGGTCACCGACCGGAGCGATCGTGATATATTTCTCGCCGTTCTGCTGCATCATCTCCATGGCTTTCCTTCTACGCTGTACTCATACAATAGGTTGAGATTACAAGAATTTGATTACGAGGATGCTGTAATCGTCGTCAATCTTGCCTCCCGTGAATGCCTTGACTTGTGACACCAGGGTCTCCACGATCAGCCTGGAGTCGGTTTTCCGAAGCCGCTGGACGATGTCCTGGAGTCGCTCGAACGTGAACTCCTCCATTTTGCTATTTCTTGCCTCGATGATGCCGTCTGTGTACAGGATCAGGAGGTCGCCTGGCCGCGTCTTCAGTTTTTCGGGTTCGCCGATGTAGCTGGCAAATGTGTCGTTTCGGACGATCCCCAATCCGGGCCCGCCGGCACTCAGGATGCGGAGGGTGTCCGTGGCACTCTCATAGTACAAGGTTTCGCAGTGTCCTGCCCGTAGCAACTCCACCTCGTTCCGCTCCATGTCGATCTGCAGATAGGTCAAGGTCATGAAACTTCCCTTGCCCAGGCAGTTGCTCAGTGCCTTGTTGGTGGTGGTGATAAAGTCCTTGACCCCCATGTCCAGCTGAGTAAGCGCCTGGAAAATACCTTTGGTTTCCGCCATGTAGAACGCAGCCATGGTGCCTTTCCCGGAGACGTCCCCGATGGCTATCTTGTAGCTCTGGCCGTACTGCGTGACATCGTAAAAATCCCCTCCGATCTCGTCCACCTCCTGGCTCATCACGAAAAACTCGATCTTTCCGGCACCCGGGAATGTCTGCGGCAGGATCTGCTTTTGAAAGGTCTTGGCGATCTTCAGCTGCCCGCGATAGACTTCCAGGTCAATCGATTGGGCCACCAATTCTGCATTTTCGATCGAGATGCCGCTTTGTTCGGTCAGGCTGACCAGCGACAGGATGGTCGCCTCCTCGAAGGAGCTTGCAAGTTCATTCAGCAGGTAGATCACGCCCACAGGTTTGCGAGACGTCATGATCGGTAGTGCAAGCAGGCTGCGGATGCGCGTGCGTGCAAACCGAAAGTGCCTGTGGCTGCGAATGTTGCGGATATGAATGTATTTCCCCTGTGCAAGCACCGCTTGCGTGATGTTTTCTCTTCTGCGGAGTTCATCGATATCGCTCATTTCGACATTCTTCGAATAACTGACCGTCAACCCGCCATTCTTGTCATTCTCCCCGTAGAGTTCGATCCAGCCCCCGGTCGCATTGCTGGTCAGCAGACTGGCATCCAGCAGCGTCCTCAGGATTTCCTCCGAATCGAGGTTGCTCTGGATGCTCTGGTTGATGCGCTGAATCGTGGCCAGTTCGGAACTGCGCTGTTCGAAAACGCTGCTCGTGGGAAGGTTGAACAGAACGACCAGGCCGCTGATCAGCGTATAAATGGCGGGGAACATGAAGAATAGCCCCAGGATCAAATAGCGCTTCGTAAGCAATTCGCCAAAGTCCGAACTGTGCGGCAAGGCGTCAAACGGGAACTTCTGGTAAAAGGCGATGTACAGCAGTACGATGATGAAGATCAGGAACAGGCTCCGGAGCTTTTGGTTGAAATTCAGGTATGCACTCCAGTTGACATTGGCGCTGAGGAGCATGGATATGCCGAGGAAGACAGGGATCAGCACACGGGTGAGGACGGTTTCAAATTGTGAAGCTTCTTGGAAGGCAATCCCTCCAGCGAAGACGAGCGGAGGCTCATGGCCGACGAACAAGCGGACTAGGGCCAATACGAAGACGGCCTCCATCAAATGCCAAGAAACGACCTTTCGCTTGTTCTTCTGATAGAGGATGAGCTTGCGATAGGTGAAAAGCGTGCTGAGGCAGAAGACCAGGAGGGCATAAAGCTTGACGGAGACGCTCAAGGCTTTCACCTGCGGATAGAGGGCATCCGTCTCCGTATAGCCCTCTATCATGGCAAAGAGGAAGATGACGCTGATGCAGAAGATGCCGATGACGACGAGCTTCCAGAGCAGGTCGATCACATCCCACTTCTCGATGCGGCGGATCACCTGATCGACCAGCATGTAGTTGCAGATGAAGAATGCCGCATAGAACGCCAGACGCAGGGGTTCGCTGAGAAAATTGGGATATATCGCGTAGCTGACGGTGAGGTTGCTGACCCAGTAGTAAAAATTGACCACCAAGATGGGAATCCAGGTGGAAATCCCCAGCAATACCAACAAGCTATATTTACTGACTAGACGCACACCGTACCTGCAATCAGGTTATACCATACACTCCTTCCTGCGGCCATCCTGGTACAGGAACATGATGGAGTGCCACAAATAACGTAATTCCGAGGGGCAATTCAAAAGGTATTCGGAACGCCTGTCAAGGAATCATTGGCTGCCTTGGAATGCAGCCAATGAAAGGTGCTATCCCTCCGCCCGGGCATGGCTTTTCGATAGAGAAACGATTGGCCTGCCTCCTGAAAGGAGCTCACTGGTGTCGCATGGCAGGCGATTGGCCGAGGCTCGTCCACGCTGGAGCGAATGATCGTGGAAGCCAATGAAATTCCTGCCTGGGAATCCACCTTCGTCGTGCAATCTTCGGCGTCACGATTCTGGCCGATGGGCCCAGGGGTATCCTCTCAATATCGCCTTACACCAAACTTGCGGCCATGCTGCAAGGGTGGAAGCACCCTGTTGGAAGCCAGGGCAGGTACATCTCCCGTGCCATACCTCCAGCAAGTGGCGACGAGGTTGGTGACAGCGAGCTCAGCATGGCGCAGGTCGGCGGGAGATACGTCCCCCCAAGATCGTGACACCATCGAAGAATCTTGCGTCGAGGCGGCGGCCTTGCCCCCTCTCGTCCTCCATTGATCTTCCGATGACCTGGCAGGAGAATTGAGACCGATGCCAAGCCCCAGGCTTGGCTTAAGAATCAGTGTACCGATGGAAACTGAGTCCGGGTTCGTATCGTAAACGAACGTATTTGATGATAATCCCTTCCATTTTGGCTAGGACCAGGATTCGGCCGGAAGCGATGAGGGACTCGCGTACTTAGCGAAACTTGGGGCAGATCGCCCAGCTGAGGATATAGGTTGCCGATACCATGGAGATGACGTACCAGTCCTTCTGGGTTCGGTCACCGCGGATGCCATTCCAGAACTCACCACCCTGTTCGTAGCTGTTGCGGTCTATGCGGTCGCTCAGAATCGCTGCAATGTCGCCTTGCTCCGCACGAAGCTCGTCTACATTCACATAATATCCGCTGACATCGTCTAGGTAGTCGGTGAAGGTCTTGCGAAGACCCATCTCCACATTAAGGTCGATTTTATCCGTGAGCTTGTAGCGGATACCCATTCCGAATGGGATGCTCACCTGAACCAATTTATAGGGCTCAGGGCAGGGTGCAGAGGATGCGCCCACGTAGGTCTGGCCTTTGTGGCAATCACTCATGTATTGGCCTTCGGTGCCGAGGGGCTGAAGGTCGTACCATACATTGCCCAGCTTGGCCTGCGGATTGAAGGCGAACACACCCACACCGCCGAAGATGTAAGGCGTGTACTGTGTGCGGTACCTGAACTTTCGATTGTTCGCAAAGAACTCGTAAGCAAAGGTCACTGAGGCTTCAGAGAGCGGAGAGCGGAAGCTCAAGTTTCTGCGCAAACGCGCAATGTCACGTGCTGCCCTGGCATCGGAGGCTTTCATCCACCCTTGAGACAGCATCAGCCTCACCGACATGTGCGGATGGAATTTGTACCCACCTATGAGAGCGAGTCCTGGTTTGGTAAATTTCAGGGCGAAATTATCATCCAGGTCTCCTTTGTAGTTGGTGGCACCGGCCCCAGCTCCCACATAAAAAAACCTAGTCTTCAATTGAGCCGTTGCAGTGGTAAATACCACACATGCCCCCACCACCATCAATAGGCATCGAATAGATTTCATATCCAGCAGCATTTCACTTTCAAAAATTCCCAATCAAACGTTCACACAGCATGAAAATCGTACATTTTCGATAACAAAGTTAATCAAAGAGATGAAAGTTTCAAACAAATTTCCCCCCATTGCAGGGCTAGGATAAGTTTTTTTTCAGTCTATGCACGATTTGGCCAATTTCAGTACCATCCCTAAATGAAAATGGGGGTGGCAATTTTTTTATTGACCCTGCGGCATCTCCACCTTCCCTTTCGCCACTTGTGGTCCTGCAGACAGAGACATTTTCCACCTAGGGGACTGGAAACCTGGGGAAATGAGCCAAAAACAGGTCAACCAGCTTTCTGCTGTCTCCGCAGTAACGGGGCTGTGCAACCATCGGACAAGGAGACGATCCTTCGATTTCAACATGACATAGCGTCAAGATATCGCATTTGGGTTTCTTTCCCTCTATTACTGAAGCGACCCAGATGACGATCCTTCATCCAGCCAGGATAGATGCCTGATGAGTGAACCCCTGTCGCCGGGGGTTTTACGTAGGCCTGTTTACCCCTTGGATGACACTACCCACAGCTGATCACCAGGATTCTGCGGTTTGGTTCGCAGCGCTGCCAAGTTATCCGGTCTCTGCTCTGGCGGCGGTTTTGATTTGCTCATCCCTGTTGCCCAGGAACCACTGCGGAGCGAATCTGTATGCTGGATTCACCAGGAGCGAGGGGCAAACCGGAAAAATGTCCTTGGAAAAGGATCAATTGGACGAATTCGAGCGGGAAATGCAATCCTTGATCGCGGATATGATCGCTTCGGAATGATCGCGCGCCTCTTCCTCCCCGAAGCGAAGCACATAGTAGCCTTCGGCCTCCAAGTATCCGATGCGAATCTGGTCATAGGCATCCACTGGACTTGTCGTCGGAGAACCTTTGGTGACTTCGATGACGATCCTCATGGATGGGCAGCAGAAGTCAACGACATACGGCCCGATCATGAACTGACGCTTGAATCTTAGGGCATCCGTCTTCATTCCCTGAAGGCAGGCCCATATTGCAGCCTCTTGCGGGCAGTGCTTGAGTTTGAGTAACCTATTCAATGTTCTTTACCGACATTCACCTCGGTTCTGACACCATGGCCAGAATACCCGGTGCAAACTTAGCACGAAGAATTTTTCTCGTGCATTAAATCGATCTGGCAACGAAAAGAAAGCACGAATGCAGCATTTCCATCGACCAACTGAGATTGATCTCCTGCGGGAGGCTGTAATTCTCTCAGGAACATCCTTCGAAAATTCAGATGCCAATCAAGCGAAGAAACTCGCTGCGCGTGGAATCTTGGTCGAACCGGCCTGAGTACGCGCTGGTGACGGTGACTGCCCCCGCATGCTCGACTCCCCGCATGGACACGCACATGTGCTCAGCGGCAAGCAGTACGGCGACATCCTCCGTGCCGAGTGAGTGCTGGAGGTGATTCGCGATTTGCTTGGTCATGCGTTCCTGCACCTGGGGCCGCTTCGCATAGTACTCCAC
>JBJOPY010000182.1:0-5635 GCA_046050405.1 Bacteroidota bacterium
GACGACAGCCACGATCCCCAGCAATATCAGCGAACCATAGGGCAAGAGGAAGAGATACAAAATTCCTGCGTTGAGGCCAGCGACGAGTTGATTGTCCTTCTCCCCGTAGTTTGATCCCGTGGTGACCGCAGCCTTGCACATCGGGCATTGCGCATGCGAAAGATGGGGAGCCGTAAGCAAACCCAGGCCGAGCAGCAGGATTCCGACGATCTTTTTCATTGGCGCAAAATTACGACAACGCAGGGTTAAACACATGGGCGAACAGATATACAATCACGCCGGTCACTGAAACATACAGCCATATCGGCCAGGCCCATCGGACGATCCTCCTGTGCTGCTGTACTGAATTGGTCAGTCCGCGATAGACGGCGAACAAGGCCAGCGGCACCACGACCATCGACAGGAGGATATGACTGGCCAGGATCAGCAGATAGACCACCTTGAGAACACCCTGTCCCCCATACTTCACATCCCCGTGTGCGGCATGATAGACGACATAGGAGGCCAGGAAGAATACCGAGAGTACCAGCGCAGCAATCATGACACCCCGGTGCGCTTTCAGCATTCCCCTGCGTACGAAAAGGAGCCCCACCAGCAGGAGAATGCTCACGGCGCTATTGATCCCGGCATTCATTGCGGGCAGAAAACCCACATCCCCGACGAGGGCCCTGCCATTCACATCCCAGAAGAGCAGGGTGGCCACGAGTGATGGCACCACGATGCTCAGCCCGGCAATCACCGGTACGAACAACCTGTCATTTTTTCTGAGCATACTCTTCTTTCAATCGCTGAATATCTGCAATCAGGGAATCCACCTCCACGGGGTTCGTGCCGTCATAGAAGGTTCCCCGGAACCTTCCCGCCTTGTCCACCAGGCGCAGGGTGTTGTCATGCACAAACTTGATCGTCTTGTCCGCATCTTCAGTGGCACTGAAGAAATAATCCTCATGCTCCACCTTGTACAGCTGATGTTTGTCCCCCGTCAGGAAGTACCATTGGTGGGGCAGAGCCCCGTACTGCTCCGCGTAGGCTTGCAGGACGGGAATCGTATCGTACTCCGGATCAACGGAAAAGGAAACCAAGCGCACTTCACGGTCGCCCTTGAAGGCGTCCTGCACCCTCTTCAGTCCGCTGCTGAGTTTCGGGCAAATGCTCTGGCAAGTGGTGAAGAAGACGTCTGCCACCCAGATTTTATCCTTCAGGCTGTCCAGGGTGACCTTCGCCCCGGTCTGTGAAACGAACGAAAAAGGGCGCACGGTCTTGATCACGGAATCTTGGCCGCCATTCGGATCAGGCACTTTGATCGGGATGACCCTGACGGAGCGGTTTCCGGCACTTGTCTGCTGGTTCTCAAATCCCAGCGTGTAGTACAGGATGACATAGCTCAGCCCTGCCCCGAGGAGCATGAGCCCGAGAACAAACAGGGGCCTGGCATTCTTTTTCACTTCAAGCGGCAATCTTTTTGATGCATCCTCAACCCCGTTTCGATCTGAATGGCGTCCCCGCCGTTTTTACTGCCCCACCTGCTTCCCGGGATGGTTGCCCGTCTCTGCGTCCCCCATTTCCTTGAGCAGCAGCACGATGTGCTGTGCCATCGTAACCATGTTCGGCTCGGAGTCACCCTGGTAAAACTGCCCGCGCAGGTTGCCGTTCCAATCCACCAACCTCAGCGAGCGGTCATAGAGGCCCTTGATGGCGGTTACGCCTTCATCGAAGGACGGGTAATGAAGCTCCTCCACCAGGAATTTCCGCATCAGCTCGGGTTCCGCAGCGAGAAAGTACCACCGGTCACCTGCCTGCACCCTTTCGGAATACGCCCGGAGGGCAGGGAGGCTGTCGTGGACAGGATCCACTGAAAACGAAAGGAAAACAACCTCGGGATTGTTCGCGAAATCGACCGTCAACATCTTATGAACATAAGCATTCAGGGCATCGCAGGCTTCGGCACATTTCGTATAAAACAAATTGATCACCAGCACCTTGCCTTTCAGCATCTCGCGTGTCAAGGAATCCCCTCGCTGTGTGCGGAAGGTGAAGCGGCCGATGGGCCTGAACACTGAATCCGGACTCCCATCCGGATTCGGCATCTTCTCACCAATGGTCTCGATCGGCCTGTACTTTTGCGTTCCCCCCAGCTTCATGGCCAGATAGACCAACGGCGGAAGAATCAAGATCGCAAAAAGAACGATGAACGGCCGATATCTTTTCATTTCAGCCCTACAGTCCTAAGAACCAGCCTTTTCCGTAGAATCCGCCCTCGATGAGCACCACCAGAATCAGCCACAAAACGAAGGTCAGCGGAATCAAGATGGTCATGACCAGGCTGCGAACCTCATCTTTCAGGTGCATGAAGACAGCGACGATATAGCCGGCTTTCACGAGTGTGAGCCCGATGAAGATCAGGTTTCTACCAGTGCCACGACCCATGATGAAAGCGATGAGGAATTCAATGGCGGTAATCGCAAACAAGATCCAAAATACCTGCATCAGCTTCTTCCGAATGCCCACACCGGCAGCCTCATCGTGATGGGTGTGGATGTCCGGGTGCGTATAGGGGCTCTGGTCATTGTCGTAGCCCTTCGACTCTGAGTTGTGATGTGTATCTGACATAGCTTTCCAGGTTATACGAGGTAGAAGAAGGTGAACACGAAGACCCAAACCAAATCGACGAAGTGCCAATAGAGCCCCACCTTCTCGACCATTTCATAGTGTCCGCGACGATGGAGTTCGCCATTCTTCGTCCATTTGTACACCAAGAAATTCAGGAAGACCCCGGACGCAACGTGGCTCCCGTGGAAGCCAGTGATGAAGAAGAAGAGATTGGCAAAGGAGGAATTCTGCGCATACTGATTCACCGTCAGGTTGGCACCTGAGATGATCGCCTCCGGGTTGATCGTTCCATCCGCCAACAACGACGATGCAGGCACCAGCTGGTGCAGCAGTTTCGGGTCGGCGAACAGGTTGGCACCGAAATGTGCGGTTCCATTCATCACTTGCAGCGCACCATCCGGCATGAACTGCGCCACCGTCCCATCCAGCAGGTGAATGGCACCGGCAATATGGTTCGCACCATGCGTACCTGAGATGAAATGGTACCACTCATAGGCCTGGCAGGATAGAAATGCCAATCCCCCTATGATGGTCCAGAGCATATACTTCTCCACATTCTTCTGGTCCATGCGATGACCCGCCTCCACCGCCAGCACCATCGTGACAGAGGAAGCGATGAGGATGAAAGTCATCAATCCCACAAACGCCAGGGGAGCCTCGATATGAAACCATTCGTACAGCCCTGGGAAGTGGGTAAACACCTGCTCCGGGTTTGCCCAGGGTGTCTTGCTTGCAAAGCGAATGCAGCCATAGGTGACCAGCAAAGTCGAAAAAGTAAACGCATCTGACATGAGGAAAAACCACATCATCAGCTTGCCATAGGTGGCCTGGAAGGGTTTCCTGCCTCCATCCCATATTGACTTTGGAATTGTCGCTGTTTGAGCCATGTTTTAAGCGATTGGATTAAATCATTTCAGTTTTCAGATCAATGGATCACCCTGGTTGAGCAACAAAAATAGGAATAAATACAACCAGAGCAACCCTAAAAAATGCCAGAAAGTCGCAGCATTCTCGATTCCAAGGATATTCCCTGGGCGGTACCGATTGAGCATCAGACGCAGGTACACGATCCCCAAGTAGGCCAGTCCGGCGACAATGTGAAAACCATGCAGGCAGGTAAGAACATAGAGATAGTTCCCTGCACTGCTGCCTCCCGCACCGAAAACCACCCCCTCCTCCGAGAGGCCCATCCATGCCAGGACCTGCCCTGCGAGGAAGAGGATGCCGAGGACCATTGTAAGGATGAATCCAATCTTGGCACGGTGAAAATCACCCCTGCGTGCCCCCCGGAGACCGATTTGAAGCATGACGCTCGCCACGAGCAGGATGCCTGTGTTCAGCCACAGCATCTTGGGCATCGTGAAATGGTGCCACATATCCTTGTCGCTCTCTATGCCCTTGCTCACGATGTAGGCACTGGTCAAGGCCCCGAACAACAGGATGATCGATACGATGAACAACCAGAGATTGAACTTTGCAGGATGGATGATATACTTCCGCTCGCCTTCCACTGCCATTCCCTCCTTTTCCATCAAAACTTATCGATCAGCATTGCGATTTGAATCACGGGAAGGTAGATGAAGGAGCCAAACATGACCCTGCTAGCCGCCTTCATGGTCCTGGTTTTCAGCAGCAACCAAGACAGAATGGTGAACCCGATCCCCGTCAAGGCGATCAGGATGGAGGTAAACGCGCCAGCGATGCCCATCGAATAGGGCAGGATCGCCACCGGAACCAGCAAGAAGGTATAGACGAGGATGATGGACGCCGTGAAACCCGTCCGCCCTGCATCCGCAGGCAGCATCTTGAAGCCTGCCTTCTTGTAGTCATCCTCCAGCACCCATGCGATTGCCCAGAAGTGCGGGAACTGCCACAGGAACTGAACCAGGAAGAGCACCATCGCCTCCGGCCCCAGGGTTCCAGTCGCTGCCGCCCAGCCAATCAAGGGAGGCATGGCACCGGGGATCGCCCCGATCAACACTGCAACCGAATGGATGCGCTTCATGGGCGTATAGACGAATGCGTACAGCAACAAGGCAATCACCCCGAGCAAGGCGGGAACGAGTCCCCCGAAGACCACTCCCAGGATCGTGATGCCCGCTGCACCGCATGCCAAGGCAAAAATGATCGCCTCCACAGGTGCCAAGACCTGGCGTGCCATGGGGCGGTTTTGGGTCCGGGTCATCATCCGGTCATGCTCGGCCTCGATGACCTGATTGAGCGTGTTGGAGGCCCCGGTGATCAAAAAGCCCCCCAATCCCAAGGCCAGCACCGTCCATGCATCAAACCCATGGACATTCGGTGCCATCATGTAGCCGAAGATGGCCGAGAACACCACCAGGAGCGTCAGGCGGGGCTTGACCAATTGCACATATCCCCTTACCCGGGCCGAGATTCCCGTCCGTACTGCCTCCCCATCGTATGTAGCCCTGCTACTTTGCATCTATCCAGGCACTGGTTTCCAGCGCCACTTGTTCTGAAATTCCTTTTTTCATCATCCGCCCCACGCCCATGACCTGCATCCACATCGAAAAAGCCAATGCGAAAATCAAATTGGCAAAGAGCATGTGCAACGGCTGCACCACGGGCGGCAAATCAAACATTGCCAGGACCAGTCCGAAGCAAATCTCCAACCCCATGCTGGCCATGATCCCGATTCCGGTAAGCCGGATGGTGCGGTTGGAGCCGAGTTCCGCAAACACACCCCTCAGCCAGAAAGCCGCCCCGGCTGCCAGCAACATCCACGCAATCTTGTGGATCGAGTAGTACAGGGAGGGCTGCAGCCATCCGTCACGCCCCATAGGTCCCAATTGCTGCGCGGCCGCGTCCACCGACTCCCTCACCTGGGTACCGACCAGAATCTGCACGAGGGCCAGCAGAACCACTGCCCAGCCCAGCCACACCAGTTTCCTGGATCCTCCGGCATATACAGCCTTTGGCCGCTGCGGTGCAGCCAGGTAATTGGCGACGATCAGGAAGGCCACGATCACCAAGGCACCCAACATGTGCAAGGTCACCATCCCGC
>JBJOPY010000183.1:0-3040 GCA_046050405.1 Bacteroidota bacterium
CTCCATGGGTCAGTACTTCCGCATCTTGCAGGAAAAAATCAAAATGGCCAGCAAGATGAACGATAGCGTTCCCTTCACACGGATCAGTTCCGGCTGCCTCGAGGAATACAAAAGTCAGTATCCGAACGTTTACCAGAAGGGCGCCCTGATCGGAATGTGCCTCGATATTCAGCTGCGGAAACTATCAGGGGGCAGAATGGGCACCCAGGAACTGATGCGGGAGCTTGCCAAAAGCTATGGCGAGGACCGTCCCTTCAGGGACGATGAGCTCTTTGACAAGATCACTGCGCTCACCTATCCTGAAATCGGAGCCTTTTTCAAGAAGCATGTAGATGGCCCCGATCCGCTCCCCTACGCCGAGGTGCTGGGCATGGCGGGCCTTCGCTATGAACCGCAGTACCGCAGCGAGGTCTTGGCCTTCGGCCATGCTGAGATGAAACCCCATCCTGTCACGGGCAGGCTCCAGATTGTCGGGACGGACAACATGGACAAATTCGGCCAGAGGCTTGGGTACGAAGTGGAGGATGAACTCGTGTCGTTTGACGGAAAACCAGTGAATCCAGGCAATTCCGAGGACATCTTTGCACGTTATCAGGCCGAACACAGGGCAGGCGACATCATCAAGGCCGTGGTCAGACGCCCGGATGGCAAGGGGAAGTATGAAGAGAAGGTGCTGAAAGCCAAGGCCATGCGGATTGAGTTGCAGGACACGCATCTGATTAGGATCGACCCCCAGGCCACCCCGGAGCAGCTCGCGGTGCGAAAAGCCTGGCTGGGGCACTGAACCGTAGGCACAGTATCCTCTTCATGGCTGTCCGTCGGTCGATTTTTGTCTTCAGCTTGGTAGGGTGCCCTGTCTTCCCCTATCTTTACACCAGGTTCAAATTATAATTCTGAGACAACGATGAACGCATTTCGATTAATGGCTTTGTTGGTCCTTGCGCTGTCGCTTTCCGCCTTGCAGGCACAGCGGCCGCATTCGCTTCAGCGGAGGATGATTCCGGGCGGATCACCGTCCGTCCAGCATAAGGTCTCCGCTTCGGTCTGCGACACAGTGCCCTATGGTTTTCGGCTCCCGTCCTTTTCCCTGTATTCACCCCAGGAGGGATGGGGCTATGCTTCAGGCCATAATTTCTATGGGGACAAGGCATTTGCCGAGCGGTATGACAACCTGAATGGATTCACGGAAGTGTACGGAGCGACTTTCCAGTTTGCAATTGCATCTGCAGCGAGCCCCGCCTCGAAGGTTTCCGTGAAGGTTTGGCCTGAGGTCTCCGGCCAACCCGGTGCGCCGCTCTACGCCCAGGACCTCCTGATCGAAACCATCATCCGGGACACAGGACTGGTCCCTGTGAGTTTCCCCAGCCCGGTGATCGTGGATGGACCCTTCTACGTTGGATTTGAGGTGTCTTATGTTCCCGGGGATACTGTTGCCGTCTATGTGACAGATGACAGTACGTCTTATCCTGCCACTACCTGGGGTCAATTTTCCGACGGTCAATGGGTCAGGTTTGATGAGGTTGCTGCCTGGGGATTATATGTTTCCTCCGCCATGCATCCCTGGGTGCGGAGCGGCAATTTCCCTGTAACCCTGCTTCCGGAGAACCCGACGATCCTTCCCGGGGAAAGTGTCCAGCTGGGTGTCACGGGTGGGGCGACCTATCTCTGGTTCCCGCAATCGACCTTGTCTTGCTCCACCTGCGCCAAGCCGCTGGCAAATCCGATGGTGACGACCACCTATACGGTCACGGCCTGGGACTCGACGAATTCATGTTCCGTCCTCGCCTCCACGACTGTCCACGTGAACAGCATCAGCGCCATCGAAGACGGATTGTTTGGAAAGTCGGCCTCCGTTTATCCCAATCCGAGCAATGGCCAGGTGATGCTGGACTTCGAGCAACTGAAAGCCGCCAACCTGGGCATCACCCTTACCGATGTGAACGGTCGGGTCTTGCACGAGGAAAATCTGCCCGATTTCCAAGGGAAGTTCCATCGGGCGATCGAGGTCGGCGGATTTTCCAAGGGTACCTATTTTCTGAAGGTGACGGATGGAAACCAGCGTTTCGTCCGTGAACTGATCGTGCGGTAGCCGTTCACACCCGGTCATACGGAAAGCCATCCCTCCTGTGGGGATGGCTTTCTGCATGACCGGGCATCCCCTTCCATGTCCCTGTGGGAGGTGAGAATGAAACCTAGGGAGCCTGTTTGCAGTAATACCCTTGTCAAGGGCTGTTGTATGAATATGCGAG
This sequence comes from Bacteroidota bacterium, assembly GCA_046050405.1. Lineage (GTDB taxonomy): Bacteria > Bacteroidota > Bacteroidia > J057 > JADKCL01 > JADKCL01. The sequence continues at coordinate 2,250 of JBJOPY010000183.1, forward strand.
GGTCGGTTCCAAGGGTTTTGCTGCGTGTCTTGTCTCTGGTCTGGATGGGAGGGCTGCTCCTTGCGGCTTCCAGGGCCGATCCTGCTGTCCTCGAGGACGAAATCAAGTGGACCAGGGCGTCAAAACTGAAATGGGATGATTTCAGGGCGCGTCCGGACCGGACAAGCCGCATGGATGCCCTTACCGAATCCGGAATATCATTTGCCTGGGGTTGCGACCGGAGTGGATTCAGCTTTGAGGCGTATGCCTTGTTCGTCCCGGGCGGATCCTGGGTACGGGAGCCTACTGATGCCCTGCTGCGGCATGAGCAGGCCCATTTTGACATCACTGAGATTCACGCCCGCAAGCTGAGAAAATACTTTGGCGGGCTTGCAGACCCCTGCGGACTCGGCAAGCAGGGCATCGAAGCAGCCGCCCAGGGGATCATCGCCGCGAATCATGCCATGCAGGCCGAGTACGATGCTGCCACCGATCACGGGCGGGATCTCAGCGTTCAGCGGGCATGGCTGGACAGGATCGCGGAAGAGCTTGCCGCACTGGAACCATGGGCGGAATAGAGGCGTTGCCGCACACGATCCAGAATGTGAAAAAGCCGCCTCTCGCAAGAAGCGGCTTTTCCACGCAGGAATGAATCAGACGCATTCCTGCACAATCCCATGGGGCCTTTGCAACAGGAGGCCTCCCGGGGCTGAGCCCTGACGTCTTCAGAATGGAAGGTCGTCGGTGGAGTCGCTGGAAATGTCAGCCACGTCATAGACCGATGATGGCGAATTTACTGGATGGCTTGCGGC
>JBJOPY010000184.1:0-5068 GCA_046050405.1 Bacteroidota bacterium
TGCAGCGGGGAAAGCATTCCCTGGCCGAGATCGCCCTCGAGACTGGATTCACAGACCGCAGGGCACTGAACAAGGCGTTCAAGAAGATGTTCGGGGCCACACCGACCGCGTACAGGGAAGGCAGCTGGACTTCCACGGGTTCCCATGGACGACGGGAGGATGTCCCAATCCCGCAATGATTTCCCCCTTTGGCGGACTGAGAAGGAGGAGATTTGCACCATGAATCTCTTACTTCCCGTGCAGCGATTGGCCTTCCTCATCCTGGTGGCGACATGCGCCGGCCTGCAATGCCGTGCCGGGGGCGATGAAGGCGGCCACCTCCGCCGAAAGTGTTTTCCAGGGATCCAAGCCGTTGCAGCCTCCGATTCCGCTGCTGCCGCCTCTGGCCATCCAGCGGGGGTCCTTGTGGCCAGGGTGGTCCCGGGCGGCACGATGGAGGCACTCGGCGTGGCCCCGGGTGATCTCATCCTCGCCGCCAATGGCCATGCGGTGCAGGATTGGCCCGGGCTTCGCTCGGTCCTGATGGGATTGTACGAAGGCGATGCGATCACTGTCAAGGCCTGGCGCCGGGCAGGAAGGAAAGGCAAAGACCTCGAATTCAAAGGCAAGGTGGTGGGTGCCCCGCTGGAGCAGGGAACCGCGAGGTATGACGTGCTGTACGACGAGGCTCCCTTCGAGGGGGGCTGGCTTCGCACGATCGCCATGATACCGCGATCGGATGGCCCCCATCCCATCGTTTATTTCCTGCCGGGCTACAGCTGCTTCTCCATCGACAATCTGAGTGTGAACGATCCCTATCACAAGCTCTTCGACAGCCTCGCCAATCTTGGAAACATCATCTACCGCGTGGAAAAGCCGGGCATGGGGGATGGGCCGAGCCCGTGCAGCTGTGAAACGACCGGTTTCGACAAGGAGCTTTCGGCTTTCGAGGCCGGCTATGACCGGCTCTTGAAGTACGAATGGGCGGACGAAGGCAGAATCTTCCTCGTGGGACACTCGATGGGCGGTGTGGAGGCTCCGCTGCTCGCCACGCGAAACGGGCGCAACCCGAAGGGGATCGCCGTCTATGGAACCGTCTTCCAGACCTGGTACGAGTATGTCCTGATGATGCTGCGGTTCCAGGAGCCCCGCACGGGGGAGGACTATCTGACGTTCGAGGATGACATGAGGAACTATGTGCAGCTGTTCTATGCCCACTACGTGGAGATGAAGCCCCTCGCAGCGGTGATTGCGAACCCGGAATGGAAGGCGCTTCTGGAGCGTGACTTCGCCCTGGACGCCGAGGGGAACATCCTTTTCCGCCGTGCCGAGTATTGGCAGGAAATCTGCAGACATTCACTCACCCGCGCCTGGGCTGAAACGAAGGCCCATGTGCTGAGCATGTTTGGGGAGGCTGATTTCGAGGTCTTTGACAGCTTCTCGATGAGCGAGATCGCCAGGATTGTCAACCGGTATCATCCCGGGCATGGCAAGTTCGTGAGCCTTCCAGGGACGGACCACGGCATGATCAACGTCGGATCCATGGAAAAAGGCCTCGAACTTCACGGGACACCTGGGTACAGGGACTACTACCTCCATCATTTCAACGCCCGGATCGTCAGCGAAATCGACGGGTGGATCCGATCCGTCATGGAGGCAGGCTGAGGGATGCTGCCGTCCAGCAATGCATCGGCTTCCCCGCTGCAATGACGCCTTCCGGCCCGTCGGGGGCGTCGATTTCCGCACCGGTCGCAGCCGCTTCCGATCCGGCCAGGCCATCGAGATTCCCCGGGATGATCTCCAGGCAGGTTGGCCTCGCCTCCCCGGCCCCTGACCTCCCTCCAAACGGCCAGGCGGGGCATGATGCGCAAGTCCACCTTCTTCCGGGTGATCCCTGCATCCACGGCGTCGCTTCATGGCTTCTGCCGATGATTCCTCCCATCTGCGCTGCGACTTCCCGAATTCTTCACTAAATTCGCCCCAAGTTAAATTTCGGATCCTATGTACGATTCACTTCAGCCACAGCTCCAGCAGGAACTCGACAGTATCCGCGTTGCGGGCCTTTACAAGAAAGAGCGGATCATCACGAGCCCGCAAGGTGCGGAGATCAGGGTCTCCACCGGAGAGACGGTCCTGAACTTCTGCGCGAACAACTACCTGGGCCTGAGCAGCCATCCGAAGGTGATCGCGGCCGCGAAGCAGGCGATCGACTCCCATGGTTTCGGAATGAGCTCTGTCCGGTTCATCTGCGGCACCCAGGACATCCACAAGGAGCTGGAATCCAAGATCGCCGACTTCCTCCACACGGAGGACACGATTCTGTACGCGGCCTGCTTCGATGCCAATGGAGGTGTCTTCGAGCCCCTGCTGGATGACAAGGACGCGATCATCAGCGATGCGCTGAACCATGCCTCCATCATCGATGGCGTGCGCCTCTGCAAGGCCATGCGCTACCGCTATCAGCACAACGACATGGCGGACCTCGAGGCGCAGTTGCAGGCGGCGGAGGCGGCAGGTGCCCGGAACAAGCTGATCGCAACCGACGGCAGCTTCTCCATGGACGGCACGATCGCACAGCTGGACAAGATTTGTGACCTCGCGGACCGGTACCGGGCCCTGGTCATGGTGGATGAGTGCCATTCGACGGGTTTCCTCGGCAGGACCGGTCGCGGCGCCATAGAGCACCGCGACGTGCTCGGGCGGGTGGACATCATCACGGGCACCCTCGGAAAGGCCCTGGGGGGCGCCTTGGGCGGGTTCACATCCGGCAGGAGGGAGATCATCGAGATGCTGCGGCAGCGCAGCCGGCCCTACCTGTTCAGCAACACCCTCGCACCTGCCATTGTCGGGGCGGGGATCGCGGTGTTTGACATGCTCTCCAGCAGCACGGAGCTGCGCGACAAGCTGGCATGGAACACCCAGTACTTCCGTGGGAAGATGACGGAGGTCGGCTTTGACATCAAGCCCGGCGAGCATCCCATCGTCCCGATCATGCTGTACGATGCACCGCTTGCACAGCAGATGGCCGAGGCCTTGCTGACGGAGGGGATTTACGTGATCGGCTTCTTCTTCCCCGTGGTGCCGAAAGGGCAGGCGCGCATCCGCGTGCAGCTCTCCGCGGCACATGACCAGTCCCACCTCGACACGGCCATCGCAGCATTCACGAAGGTGGGGCGTGCGCTCGGGGTCCTGAAAGGCTGACCGGCAGGCCGAGGCTTCCAGGTTCATCTCCAGCGGGAAGGGGCTGCAACGCATGCAGCCCCTTCCGTTTCCGGGAGGCGGGGGATCCGCCTTTCGCAGCGGCCATGTGGCATGCCCCATCCCGAGGGGAAGATCTGCCCGGGGAAACCGCCTTCAGTTGCGTTTCTTCGCCGGGAAGAATGCTTGCCGGAAACCATCCCCTGCCACTGCTGCAATGCCCGCCACGAACCCACCGATGCCGCCCGCCACCAGTGCCAGCAGGCGCGCATCACCGGGCAAGCCCACCAGCATTGCAAACTTGTCCCCGAGGTCGCTCCCCGTCCATTGCGCGATCAGCATCGCCGTGACCGTCCAGAGGAGCAGCGCCCCCAGGAATCCCCCGAGAAAACTCCTGAACCGGCTGCCGCTCCATTGGAAGCCTGCCCCGAACCCCGACAGGGCGATGCTCCACCAGGGGAGGAACTGCGCCAGGATGAGTCCGGCGAGGATGACAGTGGACGCTTGATACAGGATGCGCATGGGTTTATCGGGGTTGAAGGATTTGGGTGAACCGAAGGGCAGGGTCGTCCTGGTGCGGGGACCGCAGCAGGAGCAGGCGGTGGTAACGGCCTGCCGCCCAGGATGGGATGCTGCTGGCGTAATGCCTGCTGCCCGGATTGCCAGACTCGCCCCCGGGATAGCTGCCATAGGCCACGGGTTCTTCCCCCATTTGGACGACCATCCGCCAGGAGGCCCCAGTGTATTTCCTATTGGCATTCACGATTCCCGCATTGCCCCCGATGGGCAGGCGCTCGAAGCCCAGTGCTTTTTGGCGCGTGAGATGGCGTATTTGCACATTGTTAAAATTCTGCCAGGTATAGCGCACTCCTTCCGCCTTGGCGAAGTGTTCCAGCTCTTCCATGGCCAGGTTCAGCGACCTGGCCGCCAGGGTTGGCAATCCTTCCACCTCGGGGGTGCGCCGGTCGTCCACATTGGGCAAGCCCGCAGCATCCACCAGCCCCACCATGGTGGTGAACAGCTTCGGTGCCCGCGATCTCCGGCCGATCCCCTGCAGATCATCTTCCCAGATCATCGCATGGAGATGGTTCGTCCACGCCTGGAAGATGGAGGGAGCCTCCAATTCGTAATCGTTCATGAGGTTCCAGCCAAGGAGGACAGCTTTTGCCTGTTTCCCGCCCTCGGAGAGTTGCAGATCGTCCAGGCTTCCGAGCAGGGTTTTCAGGCCGATGGCTGCCAGCTGGTTGTAATTGTCGCACTGGAGCCGCATCATGTCCTCGACGGTGATGCCCGACATGCCCTCCAGGACGGAGGCGATGCGCAGGTTGCGGGTATGGTCATACTCGCCGGGGATCGTGTAGGGGTAGGCGGTGTCCGTGGCGGGCTGGTTGGAACTGAAGAGGAATCCGCGCGCAGGGTTCAAGGCATGCGGATTATGTGCGAAAGGAATGTAGGCCTGCCAGAGGTGCAGCTTGTCGGAGCCATCCATCACCACTTGCCCCTGGCCCTTCCATTTGACGGGGAAGCGCCCTTGCTGTGTGATGGCGATATCGCCGTCGCGGCCGGCAAAGATGAAGTTCTGGGCGGGGCATGCGTAGCCGGAGAGGGCCTCACGGTAGTCTGCATGGCCCTGGGCGCGGTTCAGCTTGACGAAGGTCATGATCTCATTGGTGGAGTCATGGCCCGCCCAGCGCATGGCCACATCGATCGGCCCTGCGGAATCGGGTTCGGAATACGTGCGGTCATACACCACCGGCCCATGTTGCGTATAGAGGATGGTGTCCCGGAGGTCAGGGCCGTACCTTCTGTGGATCACCTCCACGCGCTCCCGTGTCGGCAACCATCCGCCTTCGAACTTGTAAGCCTTGCGACGCGCATCCTGGAATTCGAT
>JBJOPY010000185.1:0-3408 GCA_046050405.1 Bacteroidota bacterium
CCGCGACGACGCCACTGGAAGCCCCCTGCGTACACCCCACTATGTTCAACGGCACGAAGCCGTTCGCGCCGGCGGGCTCCCGGCGGATCCTGTACAGCCAGTGCCTGAAGGTTGCCGCGACCGCCCCGCGACGCTCGCAAAACTCGGCTTGTGTCAGTTCCGTGCCGCGCTCGTACTCCGCGACCAGCGCACGGTAATCCAGTTTCTGTTTCATGAACGCAAACCACGCGGCAGCCCGCTTCGAACGAAATATGCAGTTCAGCGGGTGGTTACGATGAAACGGAGGGGCTGGATCGGGGAAAACCAGGATCCCCTGCCAGGCCGGGGAGCCTGGTTTTGATCCTAGCCCAGTTGGCAGACTTTGGAGGGCAGGGTATTGAGCAGAATGCTGCCTGGACATGCCCGACTTCGGCCGCGAGACGACCCTGCACATCAACGATTTCATCTGATCCAGAGGGCAGGAAGGGATCTAGGCTCACCAATACCCCTGGATTCGGCGCTTTCCGGCTGTGGTGTCAAGGCTTTCCAGTGCCCCTAGTCCCCTCCCATGTGGCTCCCTCGGTGTCGCCATGGGTTCAGGCTTCTTGACAGGCTAGCGGCGGTTGGAACTGCATCCCATCCCCGGGGCCAGGGAATGTGCAGGCGGGGCATGGAGCCGACAAGCATTTAATTTTTAGCCATTTGCCGGGGAGGGATGCTTGCAAGAGCGCAAATAACCTTATTATTGTGCGGCTTTTGAACGTGAATCGGCTCGGCACCGCAACCAGGACTTTGAAGGTGAAAATTCAGGACATTCTCAGAATCTACCGCGAACATGCTGAATTGGCCGACCTCTCGCAGCAGATCAGGGACGACGACAAGGGGGTCTTCCACATCAAGGGCACCGCAGGGAGCCAGGTTGCCTTCCTGCTCGCGGCGATCTTCCAGAATGTCCACCGGGGCGGTCTCATCGTCCTGGACGACAAGGAGGAGGCCCTCTACTTCATGAACGAGCTCCAGGCCCTGATGCCGCAGAAGGACATCCTCTATTATCCCGCCAGCTACAAGCGTCCCTATCAGATCGAGGAAATCGACAACGCCAATGTACTGCAGCGTGCGGAGGTACTCAACCAGCTGAACCATCAGCAAGGCGGGCGGCAACTGGTCGTCACCTTCGCCGAGGCGCTGAGCGAGCAGGTGGTCAACAAGCGGTCGCTGGTCAGAAACACGCTGGATGTCAAGAAGGGGGACCAGTGCGGGATGGACTTCATCGTGGAGGTGCTGGAGAGTTATGGATTCGACTACAGCGAGATCGTCTGGGAACCAGGGCAATACAGCAAGCGCGGCGGGATCCTGGACGTGTTCTCGTTTGCCAACGACCTTCCCTACAGGCTCGAATTCGTGGGTGCCGAGGTGGAATCCATCCGCAGCTTCGACCCGGTGGATCAAATCTCCGAGCAAGCGCATGCCCATGTCTCCTTGATCCCCAACATCCAGAAAAACCTCATCAACGAGGAGAGGGTCCACTTTCTGGAGTACCTGAACGACCGGACGGTCATCTACCTGCAGAGCCTCGACTTCGTCACAGCGGATCTGGACCGGCAGTATGACCGGGCCGTCAAGTACTGGAACGAGCTGCAGGCCCACAGTGGGGGAGCCGCGCTGAGCCGTGGGCCGGAGAACCTGTACACCAGTGGCCAGGCCTTCCGCCAGCACCTCGACTCGTTCACACGGGTCGAGTTCGGAAACCGGGCGGTGCTGCGGAATCCCCGGCGGGTGCTGGAGTGGCAGGGCGCCCCGCAGCCTGCCTTCAAGAAGGAATTCAATCTCCTGGCCGAGCACCTGCATCAAAACCACGGGGCCGGGATCCAGAACTATATCCTGGCGGATAACGAGAACCAATTCCTCCGCCTGCATGAAATCTTCGCGGCCATCGACCGGGAGGCGCACTTCGAGGGATTGAATGCAGTGATTCACCGGGGATTCCTGGACAAGCGGCTGAAGCTAGCCTTGTACACAGACCACGAGATCTTCGAGCGTTACCATCGCTTCAAGAGCAAGACGCATACCTCACGCAGCCAGGCGATTACGCTGAAGGAGCTGAAGGACATCGTGCCGGGGGACTATGTGACGCACCTGAACCATGGAATCGGGAAATTCGGCGGGCTGCACCGCATCAAGGTGGGCGAGCATGAGCAGGAGGCCGTCAAGATTTTCTACGAGGGGGGGGACGAAATCTACGTCAATGTCAGCTCGCTGTACAAGATCGCGAAGTACTCCGGCCGGGATGGCGTGCCTCCCAAGCTCAGCAAGCTGGGCTCCACGGAATGGGCCAGGAAGAAGGCCAAGACCAAGCGCCGCATCCAGGAGCTGGCATTCGACCTGATCGCCCTGTACGCGCAGCGGATGGCGAAGCAGGGATATGCCTGCCAGCCAGACTCTTACCTGCAGCAGGAGCTGGAGGCGAGCTTCATGTTCGAGGACACGCCTGACCAGGTGAAGGCCACGCAGGATGTGAAGCGGGACATGGAGGACGCGGTCCCCATGGACCGGCTCGTCTGCGGGGATGTGGGCTTTGGCAAGACGGAGATCGCCCTGCGCGCGGCCTTCAAGGCCGCCGAGAATGGGAAGCAGACCGCCGTGCTGGTCCCCACCACCATCCTCGCCCTGCAGCACTTCCATACCTTCCGCGACCGGCTGAAGGATTTTCCGGTCACCGTGGATTACATCAACCGGTTCAAGTCGCCCCAGCAACAGAAGGAAACCCTGGAGCGGCTGGCCACCGGCGAGATCGACATCCTCATCGGCACGCACCGGGTGGTGGGCAAGGATGTGAAGTTCAAGGACCTGGGGCTGCTCATCATCGACGAGGAGCAGAAATTCGGGGTGGGGGTGAAGGAAAAATTGAAGCTGATGCGGGTTAATGTGGATATCCTGACACTCACGGCTACGCCCATTCCCCGCACCCTGCAGTTCTCACTGATGGGGGTGCGGGACATGAGCGTGCTGGCCACGCCCCCGCCCAACCGGCAGCCGGTGGAGACCGTGGTGACGGTGTTCGACCAGGCCCGGATCCGGGACTCCATCTCCTATGAAATGAAGCGGGGCGGGCAGGTGTTTTTCGTGCACAACCGTGTGTCCGACCTGGAGGAGATCGCCGCGCTGGTGAAGAAGCTCGTCCCGGATGCCCGGGTGGCCATCGCCCACGGGCAGCTCAGCCCGGAGAGGATGGAGAAGATCATGGCGGACTTCATCGAAGGGAGCTATGACGTGCTGGCTTGCACGACCATTGTGGAGTCCGGGCTGGACATTCCGAACGCGAACACCATCCTCATCAACGAGGCCCACAATTACGGGCTCAGCGACCTCCACCAGATGCGCGGCCTGGTGGGAAGAAGCAACCGGAAGGCGTTCTGCTACCACTTGTAG
>JBJOPY010000186.1:0-37401 GCA_046050405.1 Bacteroidota bacterium
GTGGTCGCATTGCTGGGTGGGTTGCCGCTGGAGTTGCCCTGCGCCGCCACGAATCTGATGGCGAGCACGAGGATCACCATGAAGGAAAAGATCTTTTTCATGCGAAGAGACGTAAGGTTGATTTCAGGAAATACACCGCAAGTTAGCGACAACGGCCCAATTCCCGGCGGAAAATTATTGGGGGCCTGCCTCCCGGAGTTCGAAGAGGTGGTTGTCGCCCGCCTCGCCCATCTTGAGACCCTGTTCGAGAACCCACGGTTCAGCATCCGGCAGCACTACTTCCCGATCCTCTCCTGGATCCGCGCCAAGGGCAGCCAGCGGCTCACGATGGAGGTGGAGTTGGAAAATCGAACCGAACCCTTCCCGTGAAGTCAGGAGGCATCCGCAACCACGATAATATCACTCCCGCCCCCGTAACTGACCCTGAAAATCAGCTGGGAGGCCGTCCGGGCAGTGGGATCGCTGTCCACCAGCTGAATCGTCAGCTTCCCCTCCGCGTGCTTCTGCCTCATTTGGGCCAGGTCGAGGCCGAACTGCCTCCCCCATTCGCTGGCCCGGGCCAGGATGGCATCCCGGAGGTCGCCGGGCAGCGTGCCCCCGGACTCCAGCCACCTTTTCCAAGGCTCCGGGAACTTCGAGGACGCCCATGGGGCCGGGGTGGCCGAATTGCCTTGCTGGCCACCATTGGAGTTGCCCTGCGCCGCCACGAATCCGATGGCGAGCGCGAGGATCGCCATGAAGGAAAGGATTTTTTTCATGCGAAGAAACGTAAGGTTGATTTCAGGAAATACACCGCAAGTTAGCGACAACGGCCCAATTCCCGGCAAAAAATTCCATGGCCGCTCTCAAGGGGATGGAAGGGAGGCTGGGAGCCGCAACCCTGCCGGGAACCGTGGCCCGGCAAGCCCCCCCAAAATCGGCACCTGCTTCCCAGGGGACATCCCGTGCGGGACTATTGCACCCTGCGCCCTTCCGAAACCGAAACACCCCGTCTCCGTCCAGGATCATCACCCAAACCCCTCCCCTCAGGGAAAAATCCCATCCCCGGGCCAAGACCGCCGAATCCCCTTGCCTGGGCCAGAAATCCCCGGACGATGCCCGGATCCCCAACCCGCACAATTCACGTTTCACCGGGGCCCGGCACCCGCCCTCCGGACCGCAGATACTCCGGTGTATATATAGGAGTTGGCGTTACGGGTACCAATTTCAGCCCATACGCGGCTGCGAAGTCGTGGCCATACTCAATCAACTTGGCATGAATTTCTTCCTCGGTCATGCCAGCGAAGGGATCGTAAGGCTCGGGATTGAACTTGGGGTTTCTGGGAACGATGAAGGCGGAGAGCCTGATGTACAGCTCCAGCCATTGTACCGGATCCTTGATTTGATCCAGCTTGGAAGCGATCCGGTCGATTCTGAGATGCATGGCCTCGGAAATCGCCTCCTGGACCGTGGCGGGGACGGCCCCCTTTGCACCTTTGGGCCTCCCTTTGGGGTTGCCGCTGGCTCCTTTTTGAAAGGGCATAGTGGTTACAATTTGATTGTTTGCGAATAAAACATCCTTTTTGCAAAATAAACGATCTTTTTGCTCACGGGGTCGAGGATACCTGCGCACCCTGCATTTTTGGCTGGTCTTCGCCGCCGCCACCCGCCGGCGCAGCCACGGCGTACGGGGGGCCGGCCCGGGACGCAGGGATTCCTGATACCTCCCGGCAGGGCGCAGGAGATGGCACGGCGGTGTCCTGCCACGGCTGGCAAGGTTGCCGCCAACCCCTTGGCAAGGGCCGAACCCCGCCCCTCCCTGTGATGACCCCGCCCATCCGCCGCTTGGAGGCCGCTGGCCGGATGCTTCCCTGTGGCCGATGCCATGGACTCCCCTTGTGAAAGATTCATCCCCCGTCTTGGCTCCTGGTGCCTCCCCCTCCTTCCGTGGATGCCGCTGAATCGATCGGGACAAATTCATAACCTTCCTTGAGAAGAACCTCCTCATATAATTTCCTTAACTCTTCTTCTGTCATCTGAGCCACGCGGCTGGGTTGCTCCGGCTGGGGACTCTTGGAAAGGACGAACCCGGTAAGCTTATACATCAGCTCCAGGTATTTCACGGGGTCTTTAATCTGGTCCAGCTTGGAAACGATCAGATGGCCCCGCTTTTGCAGCACCTCCGAGATCGTCTGCTTGACATACTGGGGTATCTGCCGGGTGTCGCCTTTCTGCTTGCCGTCGGGGTTGCCGCTGTATCCTTGGGAATAAGGCATATTGAATGATTCATTAGATTTGTTAGAACAATTTAAAACTCATCTTGCAAAATAAAAGATTTTTTTTCGTACGCGTGGTGCGTGCGAGGGTCGTGTCCATCCCGGACGATTGGTGCGGGGTCCTTTGGGTCTCCTGCGGGCAAGCGACGGTGTGCGCCAACTGGCCCGGCAGACGGGAGGGCATCCTCCTGGCCGACCGGGGGGACGCATTGCACGCCGCCGTCCGGCGGAGGCAGTCTCCCCTATCAAGACCAGGCCGAAAGCCCCCAGCCGGCCATCACCGGCCACCGAAGTCCAGGGGGAACGGAAATCTTTGGACAGGGGGTGTACAACCGTCCCGGATTGGTGGATTCTCTGTTATTTTGCCGTGTGATGAATGAAATGCAATGAATGGGACCGGGCCGAGAAATGCGGCGGGCCCCGTGCCGGGAAGTCCCAGTGTCCGCATGAAAACGGCACAATGGTGGCCGATGACGAACAGGGTGCGCCAGACCATGGTCGCCGCCTTCATCCTGGTCACCGCCCTGATTCTCCCCAAGGATTTCGTGCCGGAGTTCAATTACGAGCTGGGCAAGCCCTGGGTGGCGCCCTCCTTGACCTCGGACTTTGACTTTGCCATCCACAAGCCGCAGGGCCTGTTCGAGGAGGAGAAGCGGCTGGCAAGGGAGAATGTCCCGCCGGTCTTCGTGATGGATTCCACCGCCGGCCAGCGGGCATGGAGGGCCGCCGCGTCCGCCATCGAGCGCTGCTTCGAGGACCTGTCCCTGTTCACGCGGATGGGGGAGGGGGGGGGGGCGGGATTCCCTGCGGCGGCGCATCCAGGCCAGCTACGGGATCGATCCCCAGCTGTCGGTATCCGGCCACCAAGACCTGCCCGCCTGGAAGGCGTCCTTCATGGGAAAGGCGGAGGCCTTCGTCCAGGAAGTCTATGCCGTGGGCCTCACGGACACCTCGAAGCAGCTCTTCACCTCCGACCTGATCTACGTCAAGCGATCGGACATCCGCCTGGAGCAGAAGGCCCTGGCACTGTCCACCGGCGAGCTTCCCGAATTCCTGAATTCCTTCCACCCTGGCCTGGAACCGCAGGAACGCCGGATGCTGACCGCCATCCTCCTGCCCCTGATGCGGCCCAACCTCCACTATGACCAGCGCTCGACCGAGATGGAGCAGCTGCTGGCGGAGTCCCATGTGTCACCGGTGGTGGACAAGGTCGCCAAGGGCGAAACCATCATCAGCAAGGGGGAGCGGGTCAGGGAGATCCATGACCGCAAAATCTCCTCCTACCTCCTTGCACGGGCGACCAAGTTCGGACGGACGCCCTACCTCGTCACCCTCGCCGGCCAGGCCGTGATGGTCAGCATCGTGACGATGCTCCTGGTGCTGTTCATCCGGAACAACCGCCCGCGCCTGTTTTTCAGCACCCCCCGGTTTGCCCTGGTGCTGCTGGTGTTCCTGACCATGGTGGGCGTCTTCACGCTGGTCCTGAAGCTGACGGTGCTGACACCCGGGATCGCCGGGCTGAACTACATCTACCTGGCCCCCGCCTGCATGGTCACCATCATCCTCTCCGCCTTCTTCGACGCCCGGTTTGCCTTCTTCGGGAACCTGATGGTCGCCGTCTTCGCCGGTGCGATCATCCCCAATGGGTTTGAATACTTCTTCATCCAGCTGGCCGCAGGCACCGCAGCCGTTTACAGCACCACCAAGCTCCGGAACCGGGGAGACTTCTTCATCTCACTGTCCCTGATCTTCCTGACCTACGTGGCGGTGTACATCGGGTACAAGTTCTACACCCATGGCGACTTCTCCAGCATCGAGTACGTCAATCTCCTGCTGTTCGTACTGAATGTGATGCTGACCCTCATCACCTACCCGCTCATATACGTCTTCGAGCGGATCTTCGGGATCACCTCCGACCTCACCTACATCGAGCTGCTGGACACGAACCATCCGCTGCTCAAGGAGCTCTCCGTCAGGGCCCCGGGCACCTTCCAGCACAGCATCCAGGTGGCGAACCTGACGGAGGCGGTGCTGAACAAGATCGGCGGAAACAGCCTCCAGGCCAAGGTGGGGGCGCTCTTCCACGATGTCGGGAAGATGCTCAACCCGCTGTATTTCATCGAGAACATCGGCGACCACCAGAATCCCCACCTCCAGGTCAGCTACCAGGAAAGCGCGGACATCATCATCCGGCATGTGGCGGACGGGGTGCGCCTCGCCCAGGAACACAACCTGCCGAAGGAGATCATCGAGTTCATCCGGACCCACCACGGCACCACCCGGGCGGAATACTTCCTGCGGAAGCACATCGAGGCGAACCCCGGGGAGGAGGTGGACACGGTCGAGTTCCAGTATCCCGGCCCCCTGCCGTTCACCCGGGAGCTGGCCGTGCTGATGATCGCCGACTCCACCGAGGCGGCGGCCCGTGCGCAGAAGGACCACAGCCCGGAGAGATTGCTGGCCCTCGTGGAGAGCGTCGTGGATTCCAAGGTGCGCCAGCGGCAGTTTGACAAGGCCAATGTCACCTTCCGCGACCTGGAGGATGCCAAGCAGGTCATCTTCTCGATGCTGTCCAGCATCTACCATGAGCGGGTGGAGTACCCTGCCCCGGCCCGGCCGAGGGACGGGGAGGCCGGGTCGCGGCAGGGCCTGCCGGGGATTACCGGATGACCTGCCTACCTTTGGGCCCTCGGCCGGCCGCATTCCCGGAGATTCCCATGAAGCACCCCGCTTTCCTGTCCGCCCTGCTCTTCAGCCTTCACTGCCTGCCCCTGTCCGCGCAGCAGGCCCCCCGCCCTGCCCCGCCTGCATGGATCGTCTTCGAGGAGACCACCCATGACTTCGGCAGCCGGGAATATGGCTCCCCCGCGGAGTGGGCGTTCAAGTTCAGGAACGTCTCCCGCCAGGCGGTGAGGATTTCCGCCGTGAAGGCGGGCTGCGGCTGCATGAGTTCCGAATGGCCCAGGGAGGACATCCTCCCCGGGAAGGGCGGAGCGGTCAGGGTCTCCTATCCCTCCCAGCGCCCGGGGGAATTCCGCAAGCCCATCTCCGTGACCTGCCAGGGCAGGCCTGACCCTGTCATCCTGTACATCCAGGGCCGGACCGGGCCAGCCCCCGGGGGGGCCGGCACTGCGGAAGCCATGGCTGCGGCTCCCGCCCTGCCTGCCCCGGACATCGCCTATTCGGTGCCACGGGGCGGGCTCACCTTCGAGAGGACGGTGGAGGACATGGGGAGGATCCTCACCTCCGAGGAGGACGCGGACATCGTCTTCCGCTTCCGGAACACCTCCTCCTCGCCCATCAGCATCCGGCAGGCGAGGGTCGAGGCCGGCCCCGAGGTGACCCTGGCGTTCCAGGACGAGACCGTCCCTCCAGGCCAGGAGTCCTCCGTCACGGCGACGATCTCCGGCAGGCGGATGAAGGCGCTCGGCCAGCCGGGCGGATACTTCTCCAGGGAATTTGCCTTCCACACGGATGAGGGGGCCCATGCGAAAAAGGAGCTCTCCCTCCGGGGCAGCTTCAAGCCCATTTACACCGAGCGGGAGAAGGCCACCTCCCCGCACATCGAATTCGTGGCGGCCAGCGTGGAGGGGGAGAGGGTCATCGAGGGGGAGCAGTATGTCCATGATTTCATCTTCAGGAACACCGGACAGTCGCCCCTGACCATCATTTCCGCCCAGGCGAGCTGCGGGTGTACTGCGATCCGGCCACCTGCCGGGAGCATCGCCCCCGGCGACAGTGCAGCCATCACGGCGACATTTGACAGCAGGGGCCGGCTCGGGACGCAAAGCAAAAGCATCGTCGTGACGACCAATGACATCGGGAACCCCACGGTGGTGCTCCGTTTCAGCCTGGAGGTCGTCCGGGATCCCTTCCACGCAGCAGATTTAGATTTCTCCGGGGAGGAATGATGGCTTAACTTCGCAGACGATACGGGGACCGGTGGGGCAGGACAGCCTGTCCGCAACTTCATGGGGCCGTTCCCGTATCAGGGGTAACCTTCCTGCCTCCGGGCAACGGACGGTTCTTTGACAGTCGGGAAAAGACATGGAGCACTTGCCGATGCACAGGAACAATGGGGGTGAATGGAATAGACGGGTTGTGTTGAGGTGGGTAAGCATGCAGCGCGTTGTGGGAGTAGCGCTTGAAAGCGAACCCTCGCAGATTATTTGGCAACACACAGTTCGCTCTCGCGGCCTAATTAGATTAGGAAGCTAGACGTCTCTCGGTACGGTATGCCTGCCCGCTGTACCTATGGGGCGCTCATCCAATGACAGGATCGGGACGCGACGCCCTTAAGCGTCCCTAAGAGACAAGGGATTCATCTCCGGCCATCGCCCTGCCCATCGGACAGGCGGGAGAAACATCAAAGATTCGGCTAAGCATGTAGAAAGCCCATCGATCCCCTCTCCGGACCCGGGTTCGACTCCCGGCACCTCCACGCGGGGGAAGATTCTGAACCATCAGCGTCTTCCCCCCTTTTTTTGCCCCGCGACTTCCTGCCTGCTTCTGTCGCGCAGCTTCCGGCATCCTGCACGGCCTCAGGAAGGGTGCCTTGGAAAATGGAGGGGGATGCACCGACCGTTTCCCCACCTGGAAGCGAAGCTCGCCACCGGTGCGGCCCATCCCCCAGGTGCGGTGCGTCATGCCGAAGCGCCTGCGGTTCATGAAAGCGGGTGCCCCGCAATCGTCCGGCAGACAATTGCGGGGCACCCGGGCAAACATTGCCGGCACACCGTCTTCGCAGGTGGCCACGAAGAACCCCCCGTCATGCGCCCCACGGCAGGGGGGATGGGAGGATGCTTTTCCCCTCCATCTGCTGCATCGGCCACATGGGATCCGCGAAATGAGCCGTCCACTCTTCCTGGAGGCCCATCATCCCAGTCCGTTACAATTGTCCACTGATCGCCGCCCGCATTTCTGTTTCATACACGGATATTTCGACTTTCGCGTCGTCTTGGTCCTTCGCGTCGTCTTGATCCTTCTTGGCGGCTGCGGCCTTCTTGTCGGCCTCGTCCTTCTTTTCGGCCTTGGCCTTCCATTTCTTCCACTTCGCGGGTGTGATGCTGGCAGCGTCCAGGAGGGCTTTCAGGGTGACATGTGCGTATGCCTGCGACTCTTTTTCCCCTGCTTCTCCTTTTGGGATGTCGGTGATGACGATCGGGGCCGGGACGAACTCCGACCCGTTCCAGCTCGATTGGCCCAGCCGGTAAACTGCATCCGTGATCTCCTCCTTGCTGGCTTTCTCCGCCTGCTTGCTCTTGTGTGCCGAGGCGCTGGTTTCCAATTTCAGGTTCTCCGTGGAGAACCTTTCTGGCCGCTCCGACCTGGCGTTCTTGCCACTCCCTTTCTTCACCCATGTGTCGCGCTTCTCGGAGTCCCCGAGGCTGTTGGCGGATTGGCCAGGTTTCAAGGTCGTTTCTGTACTGCTCTTTACACGCTTTTTCTTCTCCATCCAGGTGAAGCGCTGGATGTCCAGGAATTCATCCTCTGTGAGTTCTGCAGGCGTCTCACGGTTGATGACTTCGTCCAGGTGACTGTAATAATACTTGAAAATCCGGGTTTCCATGGTGCGATACCCTGGAGCCTTGGCTTCCCTCTGGTGGGTGACCGTTCCGCTGTCCGTCAGCATGCCTGCGATTTTTGTCAGCCGATTGGATGCTTCGTTCCTCCGCCAGCTCAATGCCGTGGTGCCCAGGGTGATCAGCCCTCCGATGGCCGCGAGGGCGATTCCGACCGGGGCACCCACGCCCGAGAGCGTTAAGGCGCCGCCTGTAACGGCCAAGGCGCCGCTGACGGTCTTCAATGCGCCGCGCTCCATCTTGCGACCGTTGAGCATCTTCATGGCCTTCATGGCCGGGCCGAACTCCTTGTCTATCGCATCCACCTCCTTCAATACCTTCTCCAGCCGCAGCATGTGGGTGAGCAAGTGAGACAATACCTCTGGATCTTGCGTATTCTTGATCAGGTCGGTGGCGGTGTTCACGGCACCGTTGACTCCTTTCCGGATATCAGACTGGGCCTTCTCTCCCTTCTTGATATCCTTGTTGGACGACCAGGCACGGAAGATCTGGACACCCCCCACGATCATGTCGATGCTGCCTGTGACGACTCCCAATGCAGCCGATGCGGTTCCCAGTGCCGATGCTGTGGCGCCTGCAGTGGTGCCGGCGGCCTTCAGGATGGACGAGCCAAAATCAACCCCCGTCTTGCCCAGGGCGGTGGTTTGGGATCCGAGTTCCAGGGCGCCTTGAACCATTTCTCGGTTGGTTTTCCCATCCTTGGAGAAGAATTCAATGCCACTCTTGAGCAGGGAGACCATCCCTGAAACGACCGAAAGTTCTGAGGCCACCATGCCTGCGATTCCGGACTGGGCGACAGCGTTCTTGCCCTGGTTGTGAATGGTATCTATGGTCGAGGCAAAGCTCCAGCCCCCGGACGTCATCGCGCCCAAGGAACTCAGCCCCTTGTAGGCAGCTTCCGTTTTTGCCAGGCCGCTCGCCTTTTCGTCTCTCAATTTATTGATGGAATCATAGACACCGAAGGCACTCGTGCCCACGCCTGCCACGCTGGACACCCCTCCCAGCTCGGGGGTGGTACTGCTCAGCGTCTTGGGTTTTCCATTCGCATCTTTTCCAGCATCCAGCTTGCCGACTGACCCGGATATTTTCCCTGGCATATCTATGATTGCCTTTACGAGCCCCTCACGGTTCGTTTCCCCGGCATCGGCCTTGACTGCGGTGTCCTCGCCTTCCTGCTTCGCCTTCCGGACACCCTTGACCAGCTGGTTGAAGTCGGGGTTTAAAACGGTTTTCCAGCTGCTGAGGTCATCGTAATACGCTTTTTGGCCCATTGCCCTGAAGGCGGCGGACTTTTCCTCGGGCTTGAGCGCCTTGAAGTCCGCCAGGATTTGTTTATTGCGCTCGCTCTTTGCCTTTTCAGCGAGCCAGCTCTCCACGGACGCAAGGGTGGCGTTCCGTTTGCCCTCATAGCCATTCAGGGCGTCCAGCAGCCTTTGTGCCCTTTGGGTCATCCTGGCCATGTACGCATCGTCTTTTTCCTTGGAGCCTCTTTTGAGATCCCCGGTTTTCTGGCTGATGCGCTCCACGTCCACTACCGGAATGCTGGGTAGTTTTTGATGGACTTGCTCCATGATGGAAGCGTATTCCTTCCCTGGATCTGGCAAATTCTGGTTGGCAGCGGCCTTCTTCTTGCCTCTCAGCTGGGCAGTACCCGCTCCTCCGCCTCCTTGCCCCGCTTCCCGCTGCTTCCGCTGGGCGGCGGCGGCATTCTCGGCGGTGGCGATGCGCTGCAGCTGTGCAGCCGCCTTTGCCTGCGGGCTGTTGTTGGCTGCATCCTGCCAAGCGCGGAACTGCTGGACACGGGGGCTGTTGTTGGCCGCCTCCTGGAGCTTGTTCTGGGCGACGAGCCCGGGGCGTCCTGCGGGGAAGCTGGCCGATTTTTCGGAGGAGAGTCCCAGGTTTGACCCGCGATTTTGCGTGGAGACTTCAGCCTCCTGCTTCTGCTTTGGCTGTGGGGAGTGAGTTTTCATTTTAGAGATGCATTTTTCCGGGCTTTGAGCCAGTTCGAAATATCCAAACGAATCGTTGAAGGAAAGATGGTGGAAACAATGCGCTGCCTTTCACGATGCAACGCACTCCATGTGAAAGACCGCCGTATCGCCACACCCTCCATTGCGGACAATTGGACATATCCGCATGGACTTGCTGGCGATGCAATCGCGTGCAATATAGCATGAAAATCGGAATCGTCCAAAAAATCTGAAGAATCCTTCCCTGCCATGAATCCATGTCGCAGGGCCTGACCTCCCGCCTTCGCAGCGACGAAGGGAGGGGAATCGCTAAAGCTCCGTTCCCATGGCATCCCTGTGCCAGCTCTTGGGGAGTGCCATCCAAGGCCTGCCCGTGGCGGCGTCCATCACGCGGTTTTGCAGGGATCCACCGGGGAGGCAGCATTTTACCCAAGACATGGCCAGCCGGAGGCTTCAGCGATGAGGAAGCCCCGTCGTTTGCAAGGGGAACTATGCGAGGCAGACACGGGCGTTCCATCACGCCTGAACGACGTCCATGAGCCGTTAGAAGCCCAGCTCACCGCACCGAAGCACCAGGTGATCCTTCGGTTTCCCGATTTCGGCCATCGTTTATCAGGGCAGGGGATTCAGGCTGGGGTGTTCCCAAGCATTCTGCACAGTTCAGCCCGTCACCCACCCTTTTCCATCCAGGGGCCGAACCAAGTCAGGGAAGGGATTCCACCCTGCCCCGGCCCGGAGCCGATCGCTCGGTCCCCGGCCGGGGCGGATGGCCGTCACCCCTATTCGGGGAAGACGATCGCGAAGGCCTCCTCGTAGGTGGCGTCGTCGTTGATCACAGCGGTGAACCCGGGGAGGTACTTGTCCATCGTGAAGTTCGTGTACAGCGTCATGCGCTGGAAGAAGTCGCTGTCCGGCGTGAGCCCGCCCAGGTCGGCCCCCACCCGGAAGCGAATCTCGCCATCGGTGCGGTCCATCACCCAGGCGCCATGCGTCATGCCGAAGTTCGCGCGGTTCATGAAGGCGGTGACCTCGTCGTAATAGTCCGGCGGACAATTGCGGGGTGCCCGGGCAAACATCACCAGCACATCGTCGTCGCAGGTGACCACGAAGGCCCATGTGCCATGCGTCCCATTGTAAGGGCAGGAGAGGATGTTCTCCCCCTCCATCTTCTGCATCGGCCACTTGCGCTCCGCGAAATGCGCCGTCACTTGTTCAAAGATATCCATTATTGTAGGGGGTTACAATTGATTGCTGATCGATTTACGCATTTCTGTTTCTTGATCGGCAGGGGTGGGCTTGAGGTCGGCCTTGGCCTTCCACGACTTCCATTTGGCAGGCGTGATGCTGGCGGCGCTGAGGAGGGATGTCAGGGTTATATGTGCGTATGCCTTGGCCTCTTCTCCTCCCCCTCCGAGGAGGACGAGCGGTGCAGGAACGAACTCTGTCCCGTTCCAGCTCGATGACCCCAATCTGTAAACCGCATCCGTGATCTCCTCCTTGCTGGCTTCTTCCGCCTGCTTGCTCTTGTGTGCCGAGGCGCTGGTCTCCAGTTTGAAATTCTCCCAAGACCAAGAGTCGGGCCGCTCGGATTTGACAGCCTTGCCGCTTCCTTTCTTCACCCATGTGTTGCGCTTCTCGGTGTCCCCGAGGCTGCTGGCATCTTTGCCCGGTTGCAAAGTCGTTACCTTTTCTTTCGGCACGCGGTCTTTCTTTTCCTGCCAGTTGAAGCGCTGGATGTCCGTGAATTCATCCTCTGTCATGTCTGCAGGCGCCTCACGGTCGATGACCTGGTCCAGATGCTTGTAATAATACTTGTAGATCCGGTTTTCCATGGTGCGGAACCCGGGGGCTTCGGCCGCCCTTTGGTCTGTGACGGTTCCGCTGTCGGTCAGCATGCCAGCGATTTTCGTGAGCCGGTTGGCCGCCTCGTTCCTGCGCCAGTTCACCGCCAGACCACCCAGTGAGATCAGCCCGGCAACGGCCGCAATGGCGATCCCGACCGGGGCGCCCACGCCCGAGAGGGTGAGTGCGCTGCCGGTAACGGCCAAGGCACCGCTGACGGTTTTCAAGGCGCCGCGCTCCATCTTGCGACCGTTGACCATCTTCATGGCTTTCATGGCGGGGCCGAACTCATTCTCCACGGCTTTAATCTCTGCCAAGACCTTTCTCAGCCTCCTCATTTCCCTAATCAAGCTGGAATACGCCTTGGCGTTGCGTGAAACCTTCATCTCCTCGAGGGTCTGGATGAGGGCAGTGTTGATTCCTTGCACCATGGTCGCCTGTGCCGCCTCTCCTTTCTTGATGTCATTGTTAGAGAGCGCGGCGCGGACGATCTGAACCACGCCGATGACCATGTCGATGGTTCCTGTGATGACCCCCAGGGCTGCAGAGGCGGTCCCAAGGGCCGTAACTGTTGCACCTGTGGTGGTGCCTGCTGCACTGAGAATCGACTTGCCAAGATCAGCACCTGACTTGCCCAGGGAGGCAGCTTTGGATCCTATTTCCAAAGCACCCTCGGTCATTTCTCCCGAGGTTTTCCCGTCCTTGGAGAAATAATTATAGCCGGTCTCAAGCAGATCGAGTGTACCTGTCACGGCCGTGAGCCCACTACTCACCGCGCCTGCGATCCCAGACTGGGCGACAGCGTTCTGGTCCTTCTCGAGCGGGTTCTTTATTTTGTCGATCGCCCCGGCAATGTCCCAGGCCCCGGACACCATTGATCCTGCGCTATCCACTCCCGATACGACTGCTTTTGCCTTATCGAACTTGCCAGCCTCTGGATCTCTAAAATCATTGACAGCGCTGTAGATGCCGAAGGCTCCCGTTGCAAGATCCGCCCCGCCTTGGATGGCACCCAGGTTAGGATTCACATCAGCCAGGGTCTGGTCATTTCCCTTATCATCTTTCCCTCCATCCAGCTCACCCACTGCCTCAGTAATACTAGACGCTGCTTCAAAGACTCCGCTCGCCATTTCAGAACGGTTGCTCTCTCCGGCATCCGCTTCGACCGCCGCATCCGGGGCTACCTGGGTTGCCTGCCGGATACCCACGATCAGTTCGTTGAAGCTGGGGCTTAGGAAGGTTTTCCAAGTGCTGACGTCATCGTAATAGGCCTTTTGGCCCATCGTCCTGAAGGCCCGGGTCTTTTGGATGGGCGTCAAAGCCTTGAAATTGGCGAGGATTGTTTGATTGCGTTTGATGTTTCCTGCCTTTTCACCGAGCCAGCCCTCCACTGCTGCAATGGTGGCTGCCTTTTGGCTCGTATAGCCATTCAGGGCATCCAGAAGCTTTTGTGCCTCCCTGACCATTCTCGCCTTGAACGTAGCAGTCTTCTCAAAACGGCTCTCCGTGGTGTCGTCAGTCTTCTGGCCTATCCGTTCCCGGTCTTCTACCGGAATGCTGGGTAGTTTGCTGTTGATTTGATCCAGAATTGCCTGGTAACCCGCAGGCGGAGCAGTCAAATTCTGGATGTTCGCAATCTTCCTCTCGCCGGAAATAAGCTGGGCGACCTTGAGCTGGGTGGGGGCGGATGGGTTGGACAAGGAAGTGAAGGTTTTGTTTTGCAGGACATTGCCGCCCACACTGGCTGCCTCGGCACCCTTGATGTCCGCTTCCCGCTCCAGGCCTGCATCGTCATTGATCGGAACGGTCCCCTTCATCTGCGTGGTGGGCTGCACCCTTCCCTGCTTCTGCTGCACCACGTGCCATGCCTCGTGCCCCAGGTGCTTCTCCTGCCCGGGTGCGACGTGGATGTTCTCGCCCTGGGCGAAGGCATGGGCCTGGAGCTGCGCAGGCTCCGAGGAGTTGTAATGCACCTTCACATTGTCCATGGACATTCCGCTCATGTGTTCGATGCCGGCCTTCAGCTGCGTCGGCAGCCCGGTGTCCTTGTCCTTCAGCTGGGCGCTATCCGCTCCTCCGCCTTGCTCCATTTCCCGCTGCTTCCGCTGGACGGCGGCGGCGTTGGCCGCGGTGGCGACCCGCTGCAGCTGTGCTGCGGCCTTCACCTGCGGGCTGTTGTTGGCTGCCAGCTGTAATGCACGGAACTGCTGAACCTGGGGGCTGTTGTTGATGCCCTCCTGGAGCTTCTTGCGGGCGACGATCTCGGGACGGCCTGCGGAGAAGCTGGCCGATCTCTCGGAGGAGAGCCCCTCCATTGACGTGTGTTCACCCATGGAGCCTTCGGCATTCTGCTTCGGCTTCGGTTGTAGGGGGGTGTGATTTTCCATGTGAGTAAGTGATGAATATTTAAACCTGGAAGTAAAAAGTGATAAACAGTTGAGCAAATTTAAGCGATAAACATCTGCAACCCCAACTGTGGGGCGCACTCCGGATGAAAGACCGATGAATCACCGCTCCGTGTTCGGAGGAGACAATTGAATGCATCTCTTCTCTCTGGTGATACATTTTGTCGAAAGTTAATCAAAAATTGGAGCCGCCCAAAATTTTTTTGGGAAATACTTTGGCTTGTTGAAAATCCTTTGCTGAAAGGCCTCCTGGCTGTCCCGTTTCCCGCCTTCCCAGTGATGGCGGCTGAGCGGAACCGCCAGGCTCATGCCGTCGGCGATCCTGCGGAAGGACATTGGCATTGGATGGCGGTGTCCTGGGTCTCGGACTGTCCCGGCATCCACCCCGGGGTGACCCTGGCGACCTCCCCGGAAGCAGTGGCACATCCTGAAACCATGGACGCGACCCGAGATAGCCAGCCAAGCGGAAGCTGGCATTGGGCGTCCTCCAGGGAATCCGCGCAAGGCCTATACCGCCCCTCGCATCGCCACGGGGGCGACTCCCACGCCCACGGTCGCATGGGTGCATGGCTCCTCCTCCCATTAGGATCGGGCGATCCTTCGGTTTCCCGGTGCCAGTGACAGCGTTTGAGGGCAGGGCCATCTTTTCAGACCCGTCGCGGAGCCCCATGCACAGGTCAGCCCGTCACCCACACCTTTCCGTCCAGGGGCCGAACCAAGGCAGGGAGCGGATCCCGCCCTGCCCCCGGCCCGGAGCCGATCGCTCGGCCCCCGGCCGGGGCGTATGGCCGTCACCCCTATTCAGGGAAGGCGATCGAGAAGGCCTCCTCATGGGAGGCGTCGTCGTTGATCACGGCGGCGAACCCGGGGAGGTACTTGTCCATCGTGAAGTTGGTGTACAGCGTCATGCGCTGGAAGAAGTCGCCGTCCGGCGTCATCCCGCCCAGGTCGGCCCCCACCCGGAAGCGAATCTCGCCATCGGTGCGGTCCATCGCCCAGGCGCCATGCGTCATGCCGAAGTTCGCACGGTTCATGAAGGCGGTGACCTCGTCGGAATAGTCCGGCGGACAATTGCGGGGTGCCCGGGCAAACATCACCAGCACATCGTCGTCGCAGGTGACCACGAAGGCCCATGTGCCATGCGTTCCATTGTAAGGGCGGGAGAGGATGTTCTCCCCCCCCCCATCTTCTGCATCGGCCACTTTCGCTCCGCGAAATGCGCCGTCACTTGTTCAAAGATATCGATCATCCTAATGTTGTTACAATTGATTGCCGATTGATTCACGCATGGCTTTTTCTTTATCCTCAGGGGTTTCCTTAAGGTCTGCTTTTTCCTTCCATTTTTTCCATTTCGTGGGTGTGATGCTTGCAGCGTCGAGGAGGGCTTTCAGGGTTAAGTGTGCGTATGCATGTGCCTCTTTTTTCCTCCTTTTGTTGGCTGGTGATGACGATCGGGGCAAGGACTAACACCGCCCCGTTCCAGCTCGATGTCCCCAATTTGTAAACCGCACCTATGATCTCATCCTCGCTGGCTTTTTCCGCCTGCTTGCTCTTGTGTGCCGAGGCAGGGGTCCCTCAGAAACGACCCGGGTTGCCTTCTACGCATGGCTTCGCCACGATTGAAGCAAATCCATGTTTATTGATCGGGAAAGGGCGGCGAGGATTATCGTTGGAGCAACTTTCCCGTTACCGCCTTAAATCCACCCCCAGAGATTTAGACATCTTTTGTAAAATTTTCTCACTCGGAATCGCAGAGCCATTCTCATAAGTCTGCACCGTAGCAAGCGACTCAAATATAGCTATGGCTAGGTCCCTTTGTGTCATGCCTTTGCTCATCCTTGCACTCTGTATCTTTTTAGAAGTCTGCCCCGATATTCTGATAGGTTTATATTCCTGCATGTTCTTTCCATGCAGCTGGGCGGTACCCGCTCTTCCGTCTCCTTGCACTGTTTCCTGCTGCTTTCGCTGGGCAGCGGCGGCATTCTCGGCGGTGGCGATGCGCTGTAGCCGTGCGGCGGCCTTCACCTGCGGGCTGTTGTTGGCGGCCTCCTGCAATGCGCGAAGCTGCTGGACCTGGGGGCTGTTGTTGATGCCCTCCTGGAGCTTCTTCCGGGCGACGATCTCGGGACGGCCTGCGGAGTACAAGGCCGCTTTTTCAGCGGAGAGTCCCTCTTTTGACGCGTGTTTGCCCTGGAAGCCTTCTGCTTCCTGCTTGAGCTTGGGTTGTAGCGGCTTACGAGTTTCCATTTTAGTGATCTATTTTTTGAAGTTGGCAAATAAACTTAAAATCTACAAAAACAGCTGACCAACTGGTGCATGTAACGATGCGCAAAATGGCTAGTTGTCCTGAACCTCCTGTAAAATATCAATGCGTCGCTGCTCCATATTTGGCAGGGATGGTTGGTCTCACCCTGATTGCCTCAGCGGGGCATACTCACTCCAAATGTAACCATAAAATGGAGGTCGTCAAAAAAATTTTCGGAAAGATCTGCTCCGGGCGTGGATGCTTCCCCAGGTAAGAAATCCAGGGCCAGGCTTCCGGGTCCGCCGCGTGGTCATCTCCCTCCCTGCTCGCTGGCACGGCGAGCCAGTCCTGCCACCTGGTCCCCGTCCACCCAGATGGGGCCATTGGCAAGGGACTTACTCGTGTAGATATGAGTTTAATATCTTGATAATCAATATTATGTGATCATTTTTTGCATGATGTGGCCACCGTCGAGGGAGGATCGCAGCAGGCACCCGGGGCAGTCCTTCGGCAGCCTCCTGGCCGCTTGATCTTATGGAAATGGGAGCGGTGATAGGTCCCCCTGGGGCTTCCTGCATAGCTCGCCAAATTTTTGGCGCTGGAGGCCGGGAAGGAAGGCGGAATCACCCCTTCACCGGGGGATTCCATTGTTATTTATTGCATTTAACAATGGACACCCCCCGCTGGGGCCGGGTAGGCCCTCCCCGGGAATGTGATCCCCCACTCCCTGAACCACCGGGCAGGCACCCCCGGATCGCACCCCAGGTTTTTGATCCCGGGGTTGGTTCGGAGTTCGTATTTTTGCAGCCATCATGGAGGGAAGCCGAAAGTGGGACGATGCGGACAGGGCTGACAAAAATCAAGCCCGGCTGCAACAATGGTCATTCGTCCCGCGGGCGGTCGCCCTGAATCTTGTGAATCCGAAAATAGCAATGTACGATGGAGTCAGGAATGAAGAAGATTTTGGTGCCGGTGGATTTCACCCCGAGCAGTGAAGCCGCCATCGCAGTGGCACAGCGGTTCGCAGTCATGCACGGTGCAGAGCTCGTGCTCCTGCATGTCATCGAGCATGCTGCCAGCATCGCCGAATTTTTTGAGGGCGGGGATGTCGTGGAGAAGAAGCGTACCTACACCGCCAAAATGCTCGACAAGATCATCGCACACCACCGGACGGAAACCCTTTCCGTCTCGAGGATGATCAAGGAAGGAAAACCCTACAGGGAAATCCTGGAGGGTGCACAGGAGATCGACGCCGAGATGATCGTCATGGGTACCTGGGGCAGCCATGCCATCGAATCCGGAACCATTGGCTCCAATGTCAACAAGGTGGTGCGGGCTGCCAAAGTGCCGGTGGTGACGGTGACGCGGATGCCGGAGGGCGAGCATTTCGGGAAAATCCTTGTCGCGGTCGATCCTGAGTATGGGATCCGGGAACTGCGCCAGCTGCTCCAGCGCTACCATGCGGCATTCAACCCGACGGTGGAACTGGTGACGATTGCAGCCACGGAGAGGAATGTCCCCGAACTCCAGGAATACCTGGACAAGCAGCGTGCCACGCTGCATGCCCAGGGGATCAAGGATGTCAAGGCCACGGTGCGGGTGGGGGGCATCATCAGCGATGCCTTGCTGGCCTTCGTGCAGGAGGCCGGGCACGAGATGGTCTGGATGGAAACACATGGGCGGCAAGGGCTCTCCGGCTGGATCCTGGGCAGCATCACGGAGGAAGTCCTCCAATACAGCCCGGTCCCGGTGCTGAGCCTGCATCCTGACCGCGCGTCGAAGGATGCCTTCTACTACCACGAGAACAATCCGTACTGATCCGAGGTGCTGACTGCCAAGCCCCGTTGAACCCGCCCTTCGCATCATCCGGCAAAAAAACTGGGAAGGATGGATAGCATCCCTGTCACAACCCTAGGAAACCCCGGCAAGCCGGCAGGGGGGGGCGCCGCGGCCTGTTACCACTGCGGTGCCTCCACCGGCAAGCACCCGGTCCTCGCCGACGGGAAGGCTTTCTGCTGCACAGGATGCCACACGGTGTACGGCCTTCTCAGCAGCCACGACCTCGGGCAGTACTATCGGCTGCAGGCACATCCCGGACAGCGCCCCGAATCGGTCGCCGGCAAATACGCATGGCTCTCCGACCCCGCCCAAGCCGCCCGCCTGCTCGACTATCAGGACGCCCGGCAAGCCAAGGCGACCCTCCAGTTGCCCACCATGCACTGCGCGGCCTGCATCTGGCTGCTCGAGCAGCTGTACCGGATCCAGCCCGGCATCTTAAGATCCGAGGTCGATTTCCCGCGACGGCAGCTCTCCCTGAGCTACGATCCCCGCACCATCACCCTTGAGAAGGTGGCGGCCCTGCTGGATGCACTGGGCTATCCCCCGGCGCTTTCCCTGGCGGATGCGGAGGAAGGCAAGGCGGGGAAGAAGGACCTTGCCGGGCGCATCCTCTGGTACGAGCTCGGCGTGGCAGGTTTCTGTTTCGGGAACATCATGCTCCTCAGCTTCCCCGAGTACCTCCACCTCGAGGACCCTGCCCTCGCCAGCCTTTTCCGCTGGATCAACGTGGTTCTGTCGGTCCCGGTCGTCACCTTCAGTGCCCGGAGCTATTTCCGGTCCGCATGGTCGGGGCTGCAGAACCGCATGATCAACATGGATGTGCCGATCGCGATCGGCATCGTCATGCTCTTTGTCCGCTCGGTCCTCGACGTCGCCCTGGGCACGGGATCTGGATACTTCGACTCCCTGGCAGGCCTGCTCTTCTTCCTCCTGATCGGGAAGGCCTACCAGCGCAAGACCTTCCACATGCTCAGCTTCGAGCGGGACTACCGGAGCTATTTCCCCATTTCGGTACTGAAGACCGAGAACGGGAAGGAGGTCATGGTTCCCGTCTCAGGACTGCGGCAGGGTGACCAGATCACGGTTCGAAACGGCGAATTGATCCCTGCGGACGGACGCCTGCTGCTCGGCGAGGGGGAGATCGACTACAGCTTCGTCACCGGCGAAAGCGAACCGGTCCCCGTGCACCCGGGTGAACGCATCTTTGCCGGCGGCAGGCAGACCGGGGCCCCTGTCAGGATCGTCCTGGAGCGGGAGGTTTCGCAGGGCTACCTCACGAAGCTCTGGAACCACGAGGCCTTCCGCAAGAAGAAGACAGCCGAGATCACCCGGCAGAGTGACCGGATCGGCCAGCGGTTCACGCCGGTCGTCCTGCTCATCGCCGCCCTGGCGGCAGTGTACTGGGCGGTCTCGGACAGTGGCATGGTCTGGACGGTGGTCAGCTCCGTGCTGATCGTAGCCTGCCCGTGCGCCCTGGCGCTCTCCACGCCGTTCACCCTGGGCCATGTCCTGCGGGTCTTCGGCAGGAGGGGATTCTACCTGAAGGGGCCCGCGGTGGTGGAATCACTGGCAGAGGCAGATGCACTGATCTTCGACAAGACCGGCACGCTCACCTCCATGGACGAGGCCAGCGTCACGTACGAGGGCGCCCCCCTCCAGGAATACGAGAAGCAGATGCTCTGCGCCCTGCTCGCAGGATCCATCCATCCGCTGAGCAGGCGGCTCCATGCCTTCCTCGGCGGGGACGGGGGCCTGCCGGTGGAGGATTTTGCAGAGGAAAAGGGCAGGGGAATCACCGGCACCGTGTCCGGCGCCGGTGTGCGGATCGGCTCCGCGGCATGGGTGGGCCTCCCGGACACCGCGAAGGGGGGCATCCATGTCGCCTTCGGTGATCAAATCAAGGGTCGCTTCGAAATCTCGAGCGATCTGCGGCCGGGCATTGCCTCGGTCCTCCGGAGGCTCGGGGCCAGGCTGAAGCTGGGCCTCCTCTCAGGGGACCATCCCGGGGCGGAAGCCCAGATGCGGGCGGTCATGCCCCAGGGTGCGCGGATCCTCTTCCGCCAGGATCCCGCGGCGAAGCTCGGCTTCATCCGGTCCATGCAGGAGGAAGGATGGAAGGTGGGCATGGTGGGGGACGGACTGAACGATGCAGGCGCACTCCGGCAGGCGGAGGTCGGGATCGCCATCACGGACGACCTGGCAGCCTTCACACCTGCCAGCGATGCCATCCTCGCAGGGAGGTCGCTCCCGCTCCTGCCCGATTTCCTGGAGGTCGCCAGGGGTGCGCTCCGGCTGGTCCGGCATAGCTTCCTCGTGAGCTTCGCCTACAATGCCGTGGGAATCGCATTCGCCGTGTCAGGGCACCTGTCCCCCTTGGTCGCGGCCATCCTGATGCCCCTGAGCTCGGTCTCGGTGGTGCTCTTCACCACGGCGGGCGTATCGCTCTTGGCACATCGGAAACTGAAAATGGAATCCAACCCATGACGACACCATGGAAATCATTTACCTTCTGATCGGCTGCTCGATTTCGATCGCGGGAATCTTCCTGCTGGGGTTCCTGTGGTCGATCCGGTCCGGACAATACGACGACACGTACACGCCCTCCGTGCGGATGCTCTTCGACCCGGGCGAAGTGTCGTCCAAGCCCCCGCTGCCGGAACCCGCAGCGGGGACAGCGGAGGGGGCAGACGGGAAATCTCAACAGGAACCATGACCTTTGTCAGGGATTGCGATCCATGACAGGTTGACTTTTGCGGTGAATTCAATTCAAAATGTATGGCGGTAGAGACTTTTTACTATGACAACGGGATCGTCCGGAAATTCGGCGCTGCCACGGTCATCTTCGGAATCGTGGGAATGCTCGTGGGGCTGCTGGTGGCCCTCCAGCTGGCATTTCCAGCCCTGAACATGGGCATAGAGTACACCTCCTTCGGGAGGCTGCGCCCGCTGCACACGAACGCGATCATCTTCGCATTCGTCGGCAATGGCATGTTCATGGGGGTGTATTATTCCCTGCAGCGCCTCCTGAAAGCCAGGATGTTCAGCGACCTCCTGAGCAACCTCCATTTCTGGGGCTGGCAATTCATCATCCTCTGTGCCGCAATCACCCTTCCCCTCGGCATCACCACCGGGAAGGAGTATGCCGAGCTGGAGTGGCCGATCGATATCATGATCGCCCTGGTCTGGGTGGTCTTCGGGATCAACATGTTCGGAACCATTCTCCAGCGGCGGGAGCGGCATCTCTATGTCGCCATCTGGTTCTACATCGCCACCTGGGTGGCCATCGCCCTGCTGCACATCGTGAACTCCATGGAGTACCCCGTGTCGCTGACGAAGAGCTACTCCATGTATGCCGGTGTGCAGGATGCCCTGGTGCAATGGTGGTACGGCCACAATGCCGTGGCCTTCTTCCTGACCACCCCGATCCTGGGTCTGATGTACTACTTCCTTCCCAAGGCAGCAGGCCGCCCCGTCTATTCCTATAGATTGTCCATCGTCCACTTCTGGTCCCTCGTGTTCATCTACATCTGGGCAGGCCCGCACCACCTGCTGTACTCATCGCTCCCGGACTGGGCACAGTCCCTGGGCGTGGTGTTTTCCGTGATGCTCATCGCCCCGAGCTGGGGAGGGATGATCAACGGGCTGCTTACCCTCAGGGGCACATGGGACAAGGTTCGCACCGATCCGGTCCTGAAATTCTATGTGGTCGCCGTCACCTGCTACGGAATGGCGACCTTCGAGGGGCCGATGCTCTCCCTCAAGAGTGTCAACGCCATCGCACACTTCACGGACTGGATCGTGGCACATGTGCACGTGGGCGGCCTCGGCTGGAACGGCTTCATGACCTTCGGGATCCTGTACTGGCTGGTGCCGAAGCTCTGGGGAACCAAACTGCACAGCACAAGCCTCGCAAATGCTCACTTCTGGCTCGGAACCCTGGGCATCGTTGTCTATGCGATCCCCATGTACATCGCAGGCATCGTGCAGGGCCTGATGTGGAAGCAGTTCGACGCCAATGGTTTCCTTGAAAATCCGAACTTCCTCCTCACCGTGCAGCAGATCATCCCCATGTACATCCTGCGTTCCGCAGGGGGGTTGCTCTACCTGGTGGGCGCCCTGCTCATGGTGTACAACCTGGCCAGGACCATCCGGTCCGGATCCTTCCTGAAGGAGGAGAAGGCCGAGGCTCCCGCCCTGGACCAGGATCCCGGCAAGGCCACCTATTGGCACCGCTGGATAGAGCGCAAGCCGATCCAGATGCTCGTCTTGGCACTGGGGCTCCTGCTCGTGGGCACCTTCATCGAGCTGATCCCGACCTTCCTCGTGAAGAGCAACGTCCCCACGATCGCCAGTGTCAAGCCTTACACCCCCCTGGAACTGGAGGGGAGGGACCTGTACATTCGCGAGGGGTGCTACGTCTGCCACTCCCAGATGGTGCGGCCATTCCGGAGCGAGGAGCTGCGCTACCAAGGCGAATACTCGAAGGCAGGGGAGTACGTCTATGACCACCCCTTCCAGTGGGGTTCCAAAAGGACGGGGCCCGACCTG
Organism: Bacteroidota bacterium; assembly: GCA_046050405.1. Taxonomy (GTDB): domain Bacteria; phylum Bacteroidota; class Bacteroidia; order J057; family JADKCL01; genus JADKCL01. The sequence continues at coordinate 22,687 of JBJOPY010000186.1, forward strand.
CACCGTGTCGGGGGACGATGGGGGAATGATTGGCACTACCGCCACATGATCGCCCCTACCTCCGTGTCCAGCGGATCCATCATGCCCCCCTATCCACACCTTGCCGAGCGGGAGCTGGATGTCAGCCTGACCACCGCCAAGCTGAAGGCAATGAAGGCGATGGGCGTACCCTACAGCGACAGCCTCATCGCCAATGCAGCAGGCGTGCTCAATGCGCAGGCCCTCCAGATTCGGGCCAGCCTCGAAGCCTCCCGCATCAAGACCTCCGAGACGAAGGAAATCATTGCGATCATCGCCTATTTGCAGCGACTGGGCACAGACATCAGGATCAAGCCCGAAACCGCCACCGCTGCCGCTCCGATGGCCGACTCCACTGCCGTTCAACCCAGATAACCCCGAGGACACCATGCGGTACATCCATCACTTTCTCCAGGACATTGACGGAATCGGGGTCTATCCCATGATTTCCCTGCTCATATTCTTCCTGTTTTTCGTGGGTCTCGCCCTGTACGTGGCCAGAATGCGGAAGCAGCATGTACGCTACATGGCCACCATCCCACTGGACGGGGAGACCGAGAGCCCTTCCGAACCCTCCGAACGCTGATCGTCACCTTATGAAAACGATACAACAATTCATTTCGAAGCATTTCCGGGCAATGGTGAGCGGAGCCCTGTGCATGTTCGCTTCCGCACCGCTTTTCGCAGCCGCTAAACCCCCCGTGGTGTTCGACAACGGTTTCCTCCGGGACATCCGGATCTTGATCTACATCCTGATCTTGATCGCCCTGCTGGTTCTGTACATCGCCGTTGTGCTGAGCGTGAAGGATGTGAGCCGGCTCTCCATCAGGTACATCTGGGAGGGAATCATCGGCGGCAATGCGGCGGATCCTGACATGGGGCATGACTATGACGGCATCCGGGAACTGGACAATCCGATGCCGGCCTGGCTGCGCTTCATCTTCGTCGGGACCATTGTCTTTGCCCTCGGTTACCTGGTGCATTTCCACCTCCTGAAGACCGGTCCCCTCAGCCGGGAGGAGTATGATATCGAGATGGCGACCGCAGCGGAGACCTACAAAAGCGTGGAATTGCCGGACGGCCAGCTCACCCTCGTGACGGATGCCGGGAGGTTGACGGCAGCCAAGGCGGTGTTCGTGGAGAACTGCGCCACCTGCCACCGCAAGGACATGGGCGGGGAATCCGGCCCGAACCTCACGGATGCGTATTGGCTGCACGGCGGATCGGTCAAGGAGATCTACCATACCATCACCAATGGCGTCCCCGGGAAGTCGATGATTTCATGGAGGGACCGCATCCCGTCCAGTGAACGCCTGGCCATCGCAAGCTACATCCTGTCCCTGCAAGGCTCCAATCCTGCCTCCCCTCGCGCCCCAGAGGGTGTCCTGGCAGGTGCAGGGCCTGCCCCTGCGGTGCCGGACTCCGCAGCCGCCGACACCTCCTCCGGCAAGGCGGGGGCAGCAGCCGTGCCCCGCTAGCCGCATATCGGGATTCGGGGCCAGGATGCAGCTGAGATGCGTATATTGGCAACTGAGCCCCTCATTTTAGACCGGAATCGTCCTGTATACAGTGCTTGAAGATGGAATTCGAAGCCTTTAGAGATCAGCTTTACAACGTGGACACCTCGGGGCGTCGCGTCGGGTTTTTCCCTCGCAGGCCGAAGGGGCGCTTTTACAATGCGCGGACAGTCGTGAGCATCGTCTTGCTGCTGGTCTTCTTCGGGATCCCATGGATCCAGGTGAACGGAAACCCGTTTTTCCTCCTGGATGTGATCCACCGGAAATTCATCCTCTTCGGTTTTACCTTCTGGCCCCAGGATTTCGCCCTCTTCGCCCTCTTCGCGGTCATCTTCTTTGTGTTCATCTTCTTCTTCACCACGGTGCTCGGGAGGATATGGTGCGGCTGGGCATGCCCGCAGACGATCTTCCTGGAGATGGTCTACCGCCGGATCGAGTTCTGGATCGAGGGCGATGCCGGCAGGCAGCGCAGGCTCAAGGCGCAGGCATGGAACTGGGAGAAAATCTGGAAAAGGGCATTGAAGCATGGCGTGTTTCTCTTGATCGCATTCTGGGTCAGCCACACGGTCATCGCATTCTTCATCGGCATGGATACCGTGCTGGGATATCTCAGGGATTCTCCCTCTGAGCACCCGCTGCTGTTCGCATTTGTCCTGGCCAATACGGGTGCCTTCTATTTTGTCTTCTCCTATTTCCGGGAGCAGGCATGCATCTACATGTGTCCCTATGGACGGCTGCAAGGCGTGATGATCGACCAGAGCACCCTCGCGATCAGCTACGACCACGTGCGCGGCGAACCACGCGGAAAGCTCCAGAAAGGTGGCGGGGGAGGAGGAGACTGCATCGATTGCAAGCTCTGCATCGCCGTCTGTCCGACGGGAATCGACATCCGGAACGGCAATCAGCTGGAGTGCGTGAATTGTACGGCCTGCATCGACGCCTGTGACGAGGTGATGGACAAGGTCGGCAAGCCGCGAGGCCTCATCCGCTACGCGTCCCACCTGCAGATCCTCCGCCGCGCCAAATTCAGGCTCAACACGAGGGCCTACCTCTACCTCGGCGTCTTGACGGTTCTCGTGGGGGTTTTCATCAGCCTCCTCATCGGATCGGCAGACCTGAAGATGACCCTGCTGCGGGAACCTGGCTCCACCTATGCCACGACCACCTCCGGCAGCATCACCAACCTGTACAGCCTGAATGTCGTGAACAGATCTGACCAGGATCGCCACCTGGAGTTCCGGCTGCACAACGCCCATGGAAAAGTCACCGTCCTGGGCGGGTCTGACCTGGAACTGAAGGCCGGGAAAGCCGCCACGGGGCAGGTATTGGTCGAGTTGACGCCCAGTGAAATCAAGGGGATGAGTTTCGACCTTGAAATCGATGCCCTGGAGGGCGGGAAGATCCTGAGAACCCTGAAAACCTCATTTATTGGCCCGATGCTATGAAACCATGAGCGAAAAGAAAAGAGAATGGTGGCCGGTCGGGATCATCGCCGCCTTTGTACTCTTCATCGGAGGCGTACTCACGGCGGTGATGATCATGGTCAGGAACGATGTGCCCCTGACATCCGCCGACTACTATGCGCGGGAGCTCGCCTACCAGGAACAGATCGACAAGTCCCGGCGTGGCCTGGCTCCCTCACAGAAGCCCGAAGTCAAGCCCCTGGCTGCCACCCAAGCCGTGGAGATTGTCTTCCCTGGCAGGAAAACTGCAAGCCAGTTCGAGGGGAAGGCCACCTTCTTCCGCCCATCCGACCCTTCCAAGGATTTCTCCCTGGCATTGCAGCCGGACGAGGCTGGCCGCCAGTGGGTAGGCATGAGGGACCGCACGAAAGGGCTATGGCTTCTGCAGCTCGAGTGGAGTGAAAACGGCACCGCCTATTATTACGAGGAACCCTTCCATCTCTGATCCATGGTCGTCGCCTTTCTTACCGGCCTTTTCGGAAGCCTGCATTGCCTGGGGATGTGCGGGCCGATAGCGATTGCCCTGCCGGGTACGGCGCACCAGGGGCCAGGATACCTCTGGGGCAGACTCCTGTACAACCTTGGACGTTTGGTCACCTACAGCCTCATGGGAGGGATGGTAGCCATGCTCGGGGTCGCTGCGGCCATGTTTGAGGTGCAGAGATGGTTCTCGCTGGCACTAGGGGCGGCCCTGATCCTCATGGCCCTGTGGCATTACGGTGCATTCGGCAGGGGCAAGTGGGCAATTGACCAGTTCCTCTCGGTGGCTTGGCGGCATGCCATGGCAAGGGTGATGCGGCTGAAGGGTTCCGGTGGCTTGCTCGCCATCGGGCTGATGAATGGGCTCCTTCCCTGTGGTCTGGTCTATGCGGGACTGTTCATCGCCGCCAATTCCGACCATGCCTGGCAAGGGATGGCTAAAATGGCTGCTTTCGGACTGGGCACCCTTCCGATGATGCTCATGCTCAGCTGGTCGGGAAAGTGGCTGGTGTCACGGCTTCGCACCCATGCGCGGTGGGTGATGCCCGTGACGATGAGCTTCCTGGGTTTGATGTTCCTGCTGAGGGGAATGGCACTTGGGATTCCCTACCTGAGCCCGAAGCTGGAACAGGGGGAGGCCCCCGGGAAGATGAAAATGTCTTGCTGTGAAAAGATGCATGACGGCGCCCCGGATCCAGCGAAACCGTCCGTCGGATGCAGCGAGCCCGGGATGCCGCCCTCGGAAACCCCTTGAACGGAGGGATCTCGTTTCCTTCATTTGAAGGCTAGCTTGATCCCCACGCTGATGAACCTGCAGCGCCAGTACTTCCGGGTCAGCATCCAATTCCTGTTCATGTTTGTCAGGGAATAGTTCCATCTCAGGAAAGCACCGATGTGCGGGTTAAAAAAGGCAGTGGCACCCACGCTTCCCGAGACATTCCAGCGGTAGAACTGCGGCGACAGGTCCAGCCTCTGCGGCCCAAACCCTGATTTCGCGGCAAGCAATACATCGACGGACGGCCCCGCCTCCGCGAGGAGATGCCCGCCCTCACGGCTTCCCGATACCCGGTAACGCACCAGCCACGGGACGTCCAGGAAGGTCAGGCTGTATTGCTCATAGCCGAGGATGACCTCCCGGCTGCCGCGCTTCCCGAAACTGATTTCCGGCATCACCGAGAGGTGGTCTGTGATATCGTACCACGCGAAGCCTCCCAAGGCATAGCCTAGTTTGTTGTAGCCTCCCCAGCTGTCGCCGTCGATTTGACTGGCGATGCCAGTGGCCAGGATTCCGCCGCCCACATGCTGCGCAGGCATGCCACCCTGGAAGGCCAGCCATAGGCACAGGGCCATCACCCGCTTGATTTCCATGCTCCAAAGATAATCCGCCGGCCGATGCCGCAGCGCAGGGAACGCCGGATCCGGAAAACATTCCCCGAACATCGCGAGGCTCGCTAAAAAATTCTATCTTCGCCTTGAAGATGAATGAGGTTACATGTACATGAAGTGTCGGTTTACACCCAGCTTGTGGATGATGGCATTGCTGCTGGCATTTGCAGCATGCAAATCCAGGAAGGACGCCCAGAAGACGCCAACGATCCGCACCATCCCTGACAGTGTGGCGGCCGCCTACCGCGAGGATGCGGCACGACTGACGGTGCGCGAGCTCTACAGAACCTCCCAACCCGTCGAAGACGATGCGGAGCTGCCCCAGGACCGTGTAGACTATTATTACGACCTATTGTCACGGGTCTACTGGATGTGCGTGGACAGCCCATCGATCCCTGACCTCACCGGAATCCACACCCTGAAGCGTCCAGATCTGCGGCAGGTGCGCGTGGTGCTGGACAAGGATTCTCCCTTCAAGGAAAACTGGAGCAAGGGAATCTTGCTCACCAGCAACCTCTACCTGAACCAGCTGATCGCCAAGCACGAGCTCATGATCAAGAATTACCGCGAGACCCATGTGGGCCCCATGCTGATCCTGGAATCCCCGAATTACCTGAACACCCCGGAGCTGGCATTCTTGATCAAGAATTTCGAAACGGTACGGAGTGCAGAGCCGGAGGGAGCCTCCAGTGACGGCAATGACATCACCTGGGGGACGGATTCCAAGAATGCCATGTCACTGAAATACAGCATCGGGGCGATCAACTGTCAGAGCGACTGCATCCAGCGGAAGTATTGGATCTTTCATGTGTTGCCTGACAGCTCCATCCGGTACATGGGCACCCGTGGCATGATTCCGAAGGAACTGGAGCCGAGGTAAGATGATTCGGGTGGGTGGAAGTCCATGCGGTCAAGGGGGAGGCTATCGGACGTCATCTCCGTATGCCGGTCATTTCGAGGGAAAGGAGACCCCCATTTTGCTCTTGTACCTTGTTTGTCCCGCACAGCCAGAACAGCGAACCAACTTCAAATGGTCGATAAACTTTAAAAATAGTGCATAATGGAAAAGAAAATCATTGCGGTTGTTGGCGCGACGGGAAATCAAGGAAAAGGGGTGGTAGACGCCCTTGTCAAGGAAGGTTCATTTCTAGTAAGGGCCGTAACTAGACAACCAGACAACTATCATGGAAAAGCCCACGAGGCAGTAAAGGGTGATTTGAAAGATGCCGAATCATTGGTTGAATCCTTCCAGGGTGCCCATGGGGTATTTGTGGTAACTAATTTTTGGGAAGGTGCGGATGAAATAGCCCAAGGCAGGAATGCGATGGAGGCCGCAAAGAAGTCAGGGGTCAAACACTTTATATGGTCAACCCTTCCAAACGTTGAAGTGATGAGTGGCGGAAAATTTGACGTACCTCACTTTACTGGAAAGGCGAAGGTGGATGAGTTGGTCAAGGATGCTGGATTCGAGCATTACACCTTTGTGCAGGCGCCCTTCTATTTTCAGAACCTCGTAGGCATAATGGCGGCTCAAGGACAGCAGGATGGCACGATGGGTTGGACGCTTCCAATCGATCCAGCGAAAAGAGTAATTCATATGGCAGACATTCATGACCTGGGAAAGGTGGTTGCCGGAGCATTTTTACATCCTGAGAAAGTAGGGAAAGGGAGTTATTTGTCATTGGCCTCTGAGTTGAATAGTTTCAATGACATTCTTGCAGCATTCAAGGAAAATGGCAAGGAATATAGCTTTCACCAGGTGCCGGCTGACGTATTCTCAGGATTCTTCGAAGGAGCAGGAGAGCTCGCACAAATGTTCGCGTATTTTGAAGCACATACCTACATGGGTGAGAATGCTGAGCCGAGGATACAGTTGGCGAAAGAAATCGCAACGGAGGAGTTGACATCGTTGCGTGATTGGATTCAACAAAACATAAAGCAATATGCCTAAGGGGAACCTTTCCAGTCGTCATTGACTTGGGTTCCAGTGGCATATCGCAGCGACAGCGGAGCCGTTCAGGCAGTCGCATACCATGATGCCGCCACTGGAAACTGCCGCAGAAGTCGGTCAGGTAGTTTCTGCCGGGCCCGACACAGCATACGACACCTCGTGTCCATCCCTACCGGCAAAGTTTCCGACAGGCATGTTTTGTTTCCCTCGAGTAACCCCTTCAGGAGCCAAGTATTTTACACGGCTCCCCCAGGGTGCCTGTGCACCCGTGGCATGATTCCGAGGGGACGGGTGCCGAGGTAGGATGATTCGGGTATCTCGCATTCCATGCGATCAAGTGCGGGAGGGGAGACCTTCGGACGGCCTCTCCGTATGCAGGCGGTAGTTAGTGGGGGAGGAGGCGCCAAGTTCGCTCTTGCACCTTGTTGATCCTGCACAAGGGGTAATCCAGGCCGGGCTCGAACACTCGCGTGGAATGGCCAAGGACTTGATCTTTGCGTTTACTTTCATTAAGATTGAACATTTAGGACATCGGAAATGAAAAACCTAACCAAAGGAAGCATATTGATCTCGGAGCCGTTCCTCAAGGATCCCAACTTCATCCGGTCTGTAGTGTTGCTCACCGAGCACAATCGCGAGGGATCCATCGGCTTCATCTTGAATAAACCAATCCGATACAAGCTCAACGAGGTCATCCAGGAGTTCCCCGCCTTTGATGCGACAGTGTACATGGGTGGGCCCGTCCAGCAGGATTCGCTGCACTTTATCCACAGGATAAGTTCCCTCGCGGAAGAGGGGGATGAGGTCACCCCGGGAGTTTTCTGGGGGGGCGATTTTGAGAAACTCAAGCGAATGGTGCGGCTGGGGATCGTAAAATCCGAGGATGTTCGGTTTTTTGTAGGCTATTCAGGCTGGGGTCCCAGTCAGCTGGAGCAGGAAATGGAGATGAAATCCTGGATCATTGCGAGTCGCCCTGACGAATTCGCATTCGCACCGCGTGCAGAGTCATTGTGGGGGGAAATCCTTCAGAGGATGGGCGGCAGGTACAAGGCGATGGCTAACTATCCCGTGGATCCCTCTCAGAACTGAGGCAGCGTGGGGATCGATCTCCATATTCGATGGACTTCTGTGGATGACCCCGACACTGCGCCGTGAATCGAACCCTTGTTTTCTGCGCAAGCCTCCGTGTGGCGAGGCAGAATCATTGGGTGCAGAATTGCGCCAATTGATCGGCTGCCCGGGGCTCATTGAGCATGCTCGCCTGCCGCCATGCGTCACACGCATCCTTGGTGTTACCATTCTGGTGCCTGGCGATTCCCAAGCCAAGGAACGCCTCGCCTGATTGGGGGAAATCCTGGGTTGCTTTCACGAAATCGTCGATTGCATTCTGAACCTCCCACAATGACAGGAAAACGTATCCCCTCCGGAGCCGGAGGCTTACATTCTGGGGATCCAGGGCCAGTGCTTGATTCAAATCAGGAAGGGCCTTCTTCGGCTTGCCGAATTTCTCCCATATACTTGCACGGTTGGCGTAGGCTTCCGTGATGACGCTGCTCCTTTTCAGCGATTTCCCATAGTACCGCTTGGCAGCCACCAGATCCCCAAACTTCTCATTGCAAAACCCGCGCTTGTACCATAAAAGGGCATTTTGCTTGTCCTTTTTCACCACCAGGGCGTAGTCGGCGTCGGCATTGTAATATTCTTCAGTCGCCATGTAGGCCTCAGCCCGGTAGTACCTGGCCTTGAGGTTGCCGGGGTTCATTGCCACCCCTGTCGTTGCATACTCGATGGCCTTCTGGTAATTTCCCTGCTGGAGCTGCGAGAGGCTGCTGAGTTCATACACGTGAGGGTATTCGGGGGCAAGTTGTTTGGCTGTCAGCAGATCCGCCATCGCCTCGTCGGCGTCCCCGTCCTCCAGCTTGACCTCTGCCAGCCCGACATAAGACATCGGAAAATCAGCGTTCAGGCGGATAGCCTCTTCATAGGCCTTCCGGGAAAGCGCATTGGAGTCCAGCTTTGCATGGGACTGTGCCAGTCCATACCATGCCTGCCAACATCGGCCATCCATCTGGATGGCCTTCTGAAACTCCCCGATGGATTCCTGGTGATCGCCGGCAGCCTGGATGATTCTCGCTTTTCCTTCTCGGTACAGCACCTGGCCGGGCTGAAGCCGGATGGCCTTCTCCATGTCTTGCAAGGCCATGGGATACTTGGAAATGCAGCTGTAAGCCAGGCCCCGGCCATAGTAGGCCTCCGCATAGTCCTCCTTCAATGCGAGGGACTTGGTGAAATCGGCAATCGCCATCTTGCAGGCCTGGCACCTGAACTTCGCTGTGCCGGTCAGGAAATAGTCTTTCGCAGTCATGTTTTGACCGGAAACAATCCCCAATGCTTGACTGAACCACCCAATCAAGCTACAGGCCACCCACATTTTTGCACCAACCTTCATCATGACTCGCCAAATCCAATGGCCAAATTACTGAATTTTGACTTCGCCATCGTCTGCACACGACGAGTGGGAACAACAGCCACTGCATAGGGGAGGTATTTTAATGGATTATGATTCAGCCGTTTGAGGTTGGTTCTGAAAAATTTCGCATCCCCATGCAACGAATCTATGGGGACGATCATCTTAAGGGCGTAATTGGAAGCTTGGAGTGAAATTGTTCGGGAGACATACAGACGAGGAGCAAATGGTCAGAGGCTGTGTCAAGGGGCAGCAGGAGCACCAGGAGGCACTCTACCACCGATTCCATCGCAAGATGTTCGGTGTATGCCTCCGCTATGCTCCCGACCGTGAAACTGCCGAGGACATCCTGCAAGACGGCTTTGTCAAGGTGTTCAGAAACATAGGGAGCTACGCTGGGAAGGGTTCCCTCGAAGGCTGGATCAGGAGAGTGATGGTGAACACCGCCCTCGAATCGCTCCGAAAGCAATCGGCCATGTACCCGGTGGTGGACATCGGGGAAGTCGCGAATTCCGATGGCGGGTGGGATCTGATCTCCCAGATAAACGAGCAGGACATCCTCCGATTGGTCCAGGCGCTGCCTGTGGGATACCGCACGGTCTTCAACCTCTATGCGATCGAAGGCTACTCTCACAAGGAGATCAGCGAGCAGCTGAACATCTCGGAAGGAACCTCCAAATCACAGCTGGCCAGGGCAAGGCAGACGCTGCAAGAAAATATCCAAGGTCTAATGCAAGAAAGTTATGGAGCAGCGCGACAGGTTTGACGAAGCAATCAAGGCAAAAATTGGCGCATTGGAAGACGAGCCATCTGACCGTGTCTGGGCGGGGGTCAGTGGAGCCATCGGGGCCACGAGGCCACCACATCCGGCCTCATGGAGGATCAAGTTCGCGGCAGCGGCAGCCGTTTTGGCTGTAGTGGGTCTGGGATACTGGTATCTGCAGATGGGTCATTCAATGCATGGAGCCCTTGCCTTGAAGAAAAAAGTTCAGACCCTGGAAGCCAAGCAGGGTTCACAGGAAGACGCCGCCCGGCACGGGGCGCACCTGGCGCAGTCCCTGGGCGACTCTGCTGGAAAACCTGCCCCATTGCCCGTGCTTTCCCGCCAGGAAGATGACGCCCTCATGGCCCATGCCCCCCACCAAGTCCCGCTTCCTGCCCGGGATTCCCCTGGGGTCATTTTGCGGACACCCTTCGGCCTGGATTCGGATCCTGTTCAGCCGGAGCAGGCGTTCGCTGATCGGGAGCCCCCCGTGTCCGATACTGCCCTCGTGTCTTTGCCTGACCGTGGCGGGTGGAGGCCGGACACGCCCACCGATGCAGGGATGGAAGGAGGGAAAGCGATCGCGAGCAATTCTCGGCGGCGCATTCAAATCCCAGGGCGTGAGGACCTGGATGCCGACCAATTGCGGCGCAGGTCAGGGGCCATCTTGGGGTTCGTCGCCAATGGTGCGAACCAGTACCTGGGCCTCGATGCCAGCTATTCCGAAAGGCAAAGCGAGGACCTGAAATTGACCGCCTTCCATGCCGATCTCGGCGTGTTCAAAATCAGAAAAGTCAAAACAGTTAAACAGTAAATGCAATGAATACTACAATCGTTTCCTCCACTCCACTCACCCTCCGCCTCGCTTGCTCGGCACTGCTGATGCTCCTCGGATTGGGCAGCCAAGCCCAGGGCGGCAAGGGCAATACCGTGAACGACACCACCGAGGTCGTCATGGGGCACAAGGTCATCACCATCACCTATGACACACTTACCGGCAAGAAGGACGTGACCGTGAAATCATTCGAAAACGCCACATCGGAGGACGATGCCGATGGGAAGGATTCCTCCGAGATCAAGCCGGTAAAGGCCTCCGTGCTCGGATTGGACCTTGGGTTGAACTGGCTCATGGCCGACAACCGGTTTCAATTCCCCGCGTCCGAGAGCGATTTCGAGACCGAGCCGCTGCGCTCCTCCCATTTCGCATTGCATCTCTTTCCCTCCCACTTCAGCATGGCAAAAGGCAAAGTCAGCCTGCTGACGGCCATCACACTGGACAATGTCAGGTATCAATTCCGCAACAATGTCACCTTCGCACCGAACCAGCCCAGGGTCACCCTGGTGGATGATTCGGTCAGCCTGCGGAAAAACAAGCTGAACATCTGGTATGGCCAGATTCCGCTCATGCTGAGCCTTCAGACGAATCCTTCGCACCCCAAGCGCAACTTCCACATTGCCGTGGGCGGCTATGCAGGGTTGTTGCTGGGGGCGAGCTCCAAGCAGAAAAGCGAGGAGCGCGGCAAAGTCATCCGCCAGGACGACTACAACCTGGAGCCGCTGCGCTATGGATTGTCGGCCAGGATTGGTTACGGAATCCTGGAGCTGTACACGAACTATACGCTCAGCGATCTGTTCCAGGAGGGGCAGGCACCTGCCTTCAACAACATCAACTTTGGGATCTCCCTGACGGGCATGTTGTAGGCATGGCCAGGCGGGGCGATGTCCCCTGCATTTTCCCAAGACCCGCGCTAGATCCAATGTGGAAAGCACTGCCTCCCTGGCAGTGCTTTTTATTTACAGTGATAGCGATTTCCAGAGGCAATCCTGGGCAATCGGAACGCTTCCTTGCCTACATTTGGAGGATGCCGGAGATGATTCGAATCGATCACGAAGTTTGGCACGTCTGCTGGAAAGCACTCGAGACCCAATTTGAATGCTCCGTTCCTGCGGGGTTTCAGAGGGGTGAAATCAATTTGGAGGCCCTCCTGCGACATCTTATGCCACCGTCCGATGAAGTGTACCGCCGGGGAAGGATCGTGATCAGGCATGATCTTCGGGCGGCGGTCTCAGACCTTGAGGAGGATGCCTCCATCGCGGAGGAATCAATGCAGGTGCTGTTTCCGGCCAAGGGGCGTCGGGCGAAATGGAAGGAGCTGCAAAGGCTTCTCGAATGGAAACTGCCCCGTATCGGCATGCCCGTCTGGGCACAGCACTTATGGGGTGCAGGGCTTCTGGCAGGTTTTGTGATGATCTTCATTTGGCCGCTGTGGGGATTGTTGCTCTTCTTCGGAGGCTCCCTGCTCAGCTTCCTGGTCGAGAAGATCGCCTGGGCCTTGCCCTATCCGACCTTCAGCGAGACCGTCGAAGCGATGGTTCGCCTGAATTCACCCTTGCTGGAGCAAGGTGTCGCAGAAGACCATTTGCGTGTGACCTTTGTGGATGCATTGGCAGATGGCCCGGGCTTCCAACTGGATCCACAAGTGGGATTTCCGATCATTTATGTAGGCGAACCCTTCGAGGGCGGGTCATCCTAGCAGGATGGACGCCTTGGTGAAGGATCGGAGCTTGAGGTTTTATGGGGTGGGAGGCATGCCTTGCGCAAGCCGCTGAGCAGCATCCAAGGTCAATCCCACTGAATCCCCCCACGGAACCTGTCGGAACCTTGCTCGGGCTTGCCTTTTGGTTGGATGTCGCCAGGACTGGTTTTGGGAGGCGAGGCGACATTTCCTCCGCTTTGCAGATTGGAAGGTGATCCGCCTTTGCCGCGATGCCGCTGGCGTCTGCGGGAGGCTTGCCCCTCACGCGGGGAATCGTTGGCGGCAGATGGACGGTTCTGCCCGGCAGGCTTCTGAGCCTGGGGATGTTCCTTGTGTTGTCGCGGTTGCTGGCGTGAAGGCGGATTTTGGGTTACACCCTGCAGCCTTGCATTGCCCCTTCCGCCGCCACGTCCGCCTCTTGCAGCTTCCACCTCAGCCTCGGCGGCCTCGGCAAAGGACAGCTTGAGGGTCGGGGTTCCCGGAGGGAATGGATGCGCTTGGACAATGTTCAGAGGCCGGCGGATCAGGCGCTCGATGTCCCGCAGGTAGGTGCGCTCCTCTGCGTCGCAGAAGGCAAGGGCGATTCCGCTCGCGCCTGCACGTCCTGTCCGGCCGATGCGGTGTACATAGGTCTCGGGGACATTCGGCAGGTCATACTGAATCACATGGCTCAGCTCATCGATGTCGATGCCCCTCGCCGCAATGTCCGTCGCCACCAGAATGCGCAAGCGACCCGCCTTGAAGCCTTCCAGGGCGGCCACGCGAGCAGCCTGGGATTTGTTCCCATGGATGGCTTCGGCTCCGATTCCGGCTCCGTTGACCACTTTGGCGATCTTGTTGGCACCGTGCTTGGTCCTGGCAAACACCAGGGCACGGGTAATGTCCTTGTCCTGCAGCAAGTGCAGCAGCAATGCGTTTTTGTTGCCCTTGTCCACGAAAAACAATCCTTGCTCCACGCGCTCTGCGGTGGTCACCTGCGGCTTCACTGTCACCTTTGCCGGGTCATTGAGGATTTTCGTGGACAGGTCGATGATCTCTTGGGGCAGGGTCGCGCTGAAGTAGAGCGACTGCCGCTTCGGGGGCAACTTGGCGATGATCTTGCGGACATCGTGGATGAATCCCAGGTCGAGCATGCGGTCGGCCTCGTCCAGCACGAAAAACTCGATGTCGTTCAGGTGAACGAACCCCTGCTGCATCAGGTCGAGCAGGCGGCCAGGGGTCGCAGTCAGGATGTCGACGCCCTTCTGTAGCTCGAGGGTTTGCTTGCCCTGCTTCACACCCCCGAAGATGACCGTATGCCGCAGACCCGGAAGGTTCTGTCCATAGTCGCGAATGCTTTCATCTATCTGAATGGCAAGTTCCCGGGTCGGGGTGATGATCAGGGCCTTGATTTTCTTCGCCTTGGCCCTCAGGTCCATCCGGGAATTCATCAGTTGCAGGATCGGAACCGTGAACGCACAAGTCTTGCCCGTGCCTGTCTGCGCACAACCCAGCAAATCTCGCCCTTGGAGCAATAGCGGGATGGCTTGTTCTTGGATCGGGGTCGGTTCGCTGTATCCGAGTGCCTTCAAGGCATCCAGGATGGGCGGTATAATGTTTAAATTTTCAAATGTCATAAAACAGAATCTGGGGCAAAGCTACGGAATAATGGACGGTGAAGCGCGGATAATCCTGGGATGGCGTGGTGCCGCACCTTCGGGGGCAGGAGGACAAGGCATTCCGCAGGGGAGGGGTGCCGGATTCCGGCACGCAAATGGCAAAATCCAAGGTTTCTCCGTCCCTGCCAGAACCTGATGGGCCGATCCTAACGGCCTCATTCATGGACAGATAGGCTGAACCCCTAACGGATGAGAAAACGGACATGCTTAGCTATTTTCATTTCATTCGCACCAAATCCAAAAACTTGTCGTACATTTGCATCCGCAAGCTGTTGGAAGGCAGAATTTTGCAGCCATGGAGAGCCGTGCGGACGGCGAAATGAAAAGGTGCGAAGTTCAATTTTCACAGCAAATGTGAAACTTAATATTATCGTATGACCTTTTCAGAAATCGGCCTCTCGCCGGAAATCTTGTCGCCGAGCTGCCGCCGTCGATCATCGGAGGCAAGAGGGTGTAGCTACCGGAGGCATCGAGG
>JBJOPY010000187.1:0-4958 GCA_046050405.1 Bacteroidota bacterium
CCGTGACGATCCTGGACGGGCGCGGAATGCGTGTTCAGGAACGCCGGCTTTCACGGATGCAGGATGCCATCTCGTTTGATGTCTCCACATTCGCCGTCGGCTTGTATCTGGTGGTCGTGGAGAACTCCACAGAGAAAAGGACGTTTCGATTGGTGATCGAGTAGGGGAGGCCGAGACGGACAGGAACCCCGGTACCGTGCCGTTCATGGTTGGCAGCCTCAGGGGCGCGGCTGCTTGGGTTCCAAGGGTGCCCCGCCAAAGAACCCCTTGGTCTTCAAAAATGGATCTATCACATAGTGCTGCACGGTCAGCAGGTCCTTGGTCTGATCGAGGTAGGCAAAAAGGTTGGCATTGGACTCTGGCCGCGAGAAGAGGAGGAGGGAGATGCGCTTCCCTGATTTGGTTTCCAGCGTGAAGCGGGCATCGGGTGTGCGGTGAATCAATGAGTCCATCCTCCCGGGATACTTTTCATCGGCATACGATTCCGCGAAGATCTTGCCGGAGAAGAGCGACAGATAGGCGGAGACTCGGCTGGAGTCCGGTGCTGTGCCATCCTTCATGCGCCATCCTGCGCCATCGAGGCGGAGGGAAAAACCCTGGTCCATGCTGTCGGTGGGGTATTCAGCCTCCACCAGCTTCAGTTCATCCCGCTGGATGTTCCACAGGGCGAGATCCCGCCAATTGGTTTCGTCCAGCGAATAGTAGATCGAAACATAGCCCTCAGTGGCTGGGCGGGTGACCATGTAGCACCTGTCAGAAAACGCCATCTTGTAGATGTTTGCGGTCTGGGCATTGTTGGTCGGGCCGACGAGATAGTCCTTCAGCTGGTTTCCATCCTCGTCCCAGATGCGGACCCGGAGGTGGTTCCGCTTGAGCAGTCCGAGCGATGTGGCCTGCGCCTTGCCGATGATGGGCTCCTTGACGCGGATGTCTCCCAGCAGTTTCAGGAAATCGCGGATCTTGAATTCGCTGACGGCATGCCTTCCATTGACGGTCCATTCCCCATCCTTTCCCCTTTCCAGGAGGAGCCCAGCGTCAACCTCCGCAGCATTCACCTGCTCCAGCTGGATCCTGGCGACGGCGTTCCGGTCGAGGAGATGAAATTCATTGTCGGGGCCATGCCACCGATGGACGAAGGCGAAATAGGCCGCGACGAGTGCCACCAGAATTGCAAGCAAGGTCAGCGTCCTGGTTTTCATGTCTGCTGAAGGCGTAGGTTTTTGCGACGGCGGATGAAGGCCCGGCCCAGGCCGAACAGGGCCACGAGCACGATCGGAAGGCCGATGTTCACCATGCGAATCCATGTTTCGCGGCCCCTGGTCTTCTCGGGATCGAGTTCGCGGTCATTGAACTGCCGGACACGGAGCCTCGTCAGGAGATCTTGACCCGTGAGGAAGTCCATCAGATGGACCATCAGTTGCTTGTTCTCCTCCGGCAGGGGGAGGACGGTTTCCCCGATGCGTTCACCCACTGCGAACTCCCCGTCCGAGATCAGGACCACCTGTGGATGCCGGTCCTCTCGGCTTCCAGGAAGGAAGGCCTCCGAGGGAGGATTCGGGGCCATGCTGTCCGTCGGCAACCCCCGCCCGGTGAAGTTGGAGGGGAATCTGCCCTCGACCAGCAGTCCCATGATCTGTCCGCCATCGGTGTAGAGGCTGGGATCGGGTTTCGCCCTGAGTTCTTGGTCAATGTTGATGAATTGCTTTCCATTCTTCAGCCATGACTGCGGGGAAGACTTGAACAAGACCGTTTTCCGGATGCCCTCGATGTTGAAGGTGTCCATGCTCGCGGCATAGCGCATGAGCAACCGGGAGAGGTACCGCGTCGTGGGGTGGTGGCTGAGGTTGCGGATCACTGGGAACCAGGGCCAGTAGGCCTTGCGCTGCTCATTCCCGAAGGCGGCAGTATAGCTCCCCGCCGTGATCATCCCGCAGTTCATGGACTTGACGAGGTCGTAGTTCAGTTTCACGCCCCACTTCATGAACAGATCGTCCAGTCGCGTATCCCGAAGCGCGGTCAAGGTGCTTGCCTGCTCCCCAATGGTGAAATCCAGAATCTCATGGTCCATCGCGAAGATCACCTTGCCACCCCGCATGAGGTATTGGTCGATCTCGTATTTCTCGCGCTCGCTGAGCGCCACCTGTGGCTGCAAGACAACCAGAAGGTCGAGGATGCTAGGCCCGATGGCCTTGCCATGCCGCAAATCCACCTGGACCACATTGTAATAGAGGTCGATCTCGCGGTAGAGGTCGCTCATCCGCTCCTTTGTGTACTCTCCATGGCCCGTGAGCAGGCCGACGGTTTTGTACTTCTCCCGGCTGAGATTGTAAATGGTGGAGAGAAGGTTGTATTCGAACCGTTGCAGGGCGCAGGAAACGTTGAAGTCAGGCTGGCCCTCCGGCGACCTTCCGGTGCAGCCATGGATGAGGTTGATGATCACATCCTTCTGCCGGTAAGCGACCATCGCAAAGGGCAGCACCTGCACCTCCTGCTGGTTCGTATAGGACGTGGGCATGGTGAGCCGGAAGGGGTACAGTCCCTTGCTCGCAAACCGCTTCAATATTGATGGATCGTCCCCTGGATCTACAAACTGATAGTCCAAGTGGCCATTGGAGCTGGAGCGGAACTCCTCCAGCAGGGTGCGCATCCCTTCCTCGAACTGCTTGTAGTGGGTCGGAAGTTCGCCGCCATAGTACACCGTCACGTATGCTTGGTCGGGCAGGGTGTCCAGGTAGGCCTTGCTGACCTCGGAGATGGTGTGCCGGCCATCGTCCGTGAGGTCGAAGCGGCGGAAAACGCTCCCGCTGATCAGATTGATCACGGCCACGATCCCGAGGATGACCAGGAGCTGAATGCCGATGATGATTTTTACGTTCTGCTGCATGGCTTACCTCCGCTTCAGGCTGAGCACGGCATTCGTGATGGCGAGGGCGATCACCAGGATGCTGAAGAAATAGACGATGTCCCGTGTATCCACGACGCCCTTTGCGATGTTTTCGTAATGCGCCATGATCCCCAGGCGGTCAATGGAGAGGTTGATCCTCGTCAGCCCCTCCAATTCCGAGGTGAAGGAGAATCCGAAATACATCATGAAACAGAGGAAGGCGCCGACCAGGTAGGCCACCACCTGGTTGTCGCTGAGTGCGGAGCTGAGGATGCCAAGTGCGGCAAAGATCGCCCCCAATGCCAACAGGCCGATGTATCCCCCGATGATCGGGCCATTGTCCAGCTTGCTGGTATAGGTGATGGCACCCAGCGACTGGTTCAGGAATTCAGGGTTGGCCGTCATCCTCAGTTCGGCAGGGTCACGGGCCAGGTCTTGGAGGGTGAGGTAAAATACGAGCGTCGGCAGGAGGGTGAGGAAAACGAGGAATGCCGCCGCGCCGAATTTCCCGAGGACGAGCTGGAGGTTGGTCAGCGGCTTCGTCGCAAGGGTCTCGATGGTACCGGTCCTCATCTCTTCCGAGATCGAGCGCATTGTGATGGCCGGGATCAGCAGGATGAAGAAGATCGGGGCAAACTGGAAGAGCAGGTCCAGGTTGGCCTTTCCGGCCACCAGCACATGCTCCCCGAACACCCAGAAGAAGAGGCCTGCCAGGACCATGAAGACGATGAGCACCATGTAACCCACCAGCGAATTGAAGAAGCTGGCGACCTCTTTCCGGAATATCGTGAAGCTATTTCTCAAGGGTGACGTTCGTTAAGCTGCGGAAGACCTCCTCGAGTTTCTTTTCCTTTTTGTGCAATGCTGCAATGGGGTTACCCTGTGCGATGCTCTGCGTCATGATCGTCATGCGGAGGTCGGTATCGGCCGGGGAATGGAAGGTGAACTCTCTGCCGGAATTCCCTTCTTCCTGGATCCTCACATCCGGATGGCTCTCCTGGACGGGTGCGCAGGCGAAGCCCGGCTTGTCAAACGCGATTTGCAGCACATTCTCCTTCACCGCGTTCGTCCTAAGGTCAGCCAAAGCCTCATCTGCCACGATCTTTCCGCGGTGGAGGATGAGGACGCGGTCGGCGATCGCCTCCACTTCGGGAAGGATGTGCGTGGAAAAGATGACCGTCTTGGATCTGCCGATCTCCCGGATCAGGCTGCGAATCTCGACGATTTGATTGGGATCCAGCCCCGTGGTCGGCTCGTCCAGGATCAGGATGTCCGGGTCGTGGATCAGGGCCTGGGAGAGGCCCACGCGCTGGCGGTAGCCCTTGGAGAGCGTTCCGATTTTCTTGTGCTGCTCGCGGCCAAGGCCGGTCAGCTCGATGATTTCAGGCACCCGCCTGGCCATGGCCTTCGCCGACAGGTGGTAAAGCCTGCCGACAAATCTCAGATATTCATGGACATACATGTCCAGGTACAGCGGGTTGTGTTCGGGGAGGTAACCGATCCGCTTGCGAATCTGAAGGCTGTGGTCACGGATGTTCAGGTCATCCACCTGGACGGTGCCGCTGCTCGGCGGCATGAAGCAGGTGATGATCTTCATCGTCGTCGTCTTCCCCGCGCCATTTGGGCCGAGGAAGCCCACGATTTCACCCGCTCCAATCTGGAAATGGATCCCATCGATGGCCCTCTGGCTGCCGTAGATTTTGGTAAGGTCGCTGACCGTGATCATCTTCGTTGCGTGTGGGAGGACTGTCTTGGACTGAAACAACGATATACCTGGCTCCAGTGAGGCTGCAAAATGCCGAATTCAACTTTGACGTGCAACACTGCTGTAAAAATACCTCGTTTGGGGTTTTGAATTTCAGTTTTTTTCTGGTTGGTTGTCGGGTTTGTTCCGGATTTCCTTGGCCTGGTCATGGGAGGTCTGGTCCAGTGGGGGCGACCTGGGCAGATATTGCCTTATGAGGACGTTTGCATTCTCTTTCTCTTCACTTTCCCGTGCACTGTCATGGATGGACGAAGTACACCTTTGCTCCGAGTCGTTCGGCGATTTTTGGATGTATTGCAAACTTTCTCC
>JBJOPY010000188.1:0-6521 GCA_046050405.1 Bacteroidota bacterium
GTCAAGGCTTCGTGCCCGGGTGCGGAACCAAACCATTCGTACCCCTTTTCCTTGGTCTCGAATGTGGTGAGTCGCTGGTATCCCTTCTCGAGCAGGTCGTTCGCACGCTTCATGATCACCGGATCCACCTTGTCCTGCTCCTTCATGTAGCTCATCACCATCGCATTCGGGTACGCGCTCATGCTGGTCTGTTCGAAGCAGCCATAAGGCTCGTTCAGGATGGACTCGATGCCCTTCACGAGATCGGTCACCACGCTGGGGAAGGCCGTGAAGGTTGCACTGATGGAGCCTGGAACGACATCGGAGACATTGAACGTAGGTCTTGTCCGCCTCGTTGGCGGCGAATGAAAGTGTGACCGGGAATCCTTGGGTCACGATTTTCAGTTTCTGCTCGAAGGCGTCGGTATGTCCTGCCCCTGCGAAGGCGATCTGGAAGGCCTCTTCGCCTGGCTGATGCTTGACCTTGTAGGCCAGCTGCACCGTCTCAGCCATGCCTGCGGGGATGCTGATGACGGAACCCGTCGTGTTCAGGGGCTCGAGGCCAGAAGGTGGAATCACCTGGAGCGTGCCGCTCAGCGTAGCCTGGGTATTGTTTTTCAATACGATGGGCACCACCATCTTGTCGCCGCTGGCGACCTCCACTGGGACACGGGCTTGCATGGAGAATGGCAGTTGTGTGAAGAAGACCATCTCCGCACGGCCTACGGCTCCGTCCACGGAGATTCCTTCTGCGATGGCACGGAAAGAGCTGACCTCGTCGCTGTTGTAGAATTCGATGATGGATTTTCCAGTGCGATCCACCTTCAGCGAAGGTTCCCAAAACAAGGTCTGACGGAAGTCGCTGCGTTTGCCGGGTGCGACGTAATCGGTGCCTGCATAGACGGGCGCAGCAAATTGGCGGGCGTGGTGGAACCTGGCTTGCTGCTGCTGAAGCTCTTCGGCGTCTTTATCTTGGCCGGCGATCGCGCCCATGCGCGGGTCTGCCACGAGGCCGGCGGCGATTTCGGCCGCTATCGCGTCTTTTTCTCCGTCAACGCGGTTCAGCTGGTCGCCCTTGGGCTCGTTCCTGTGGCCAGGATCGGGATCATGCGGCTCCGGCTCAATACCGTCATCGGCCAGCACATTGTCCAGCATGACGGCCCTGCCTTTTTTCGCATCGCGGGTCATTTCTGCACGTCCTGCTTCCATCTTCCCAGCCATGGCAGGGGCGGCAGGAGCATCCAGCGCTGCCTTCACCCTTCCAGCTCCACCCAT
This sequence comes from Bacteroidota bacterium, assembly GCA_046050405.1. Lineage (GTDB taxonomy): Bacteria > Bacteroidota > Bacteroidia > J057 > JADKCL01 > JADKCL01. The sequence goes on from JBJOPY010000188.1 coordinate 1,255, forward strand.
TGGCACGGGTCGGCGGACTGGTGCCTGCCCGGCTTCCTTCACCATGTCCTCCTTTCCGCCGAATTCCTCTCCCGCTTCCTCCAGGTATGCCGGGTATTGGTTTGGATATAGATAAACCACCAAGTCCTGATTGTAGTCATGGACGGCAGGGTTTCCCTGGCCATATTTGTCGGCCTTGACGATGAGGTTGTGGTCGAGTGCCAAGTCCATGCGGTCGATGGTGAATTCCCCCGAGTTGTCTGCCAGTTGAGCGACCTTTGAATTGGGGGCGGTGATGCTGGCACGGGGAATGGGCTTGCCGGTGTGCGCGTCCAGCACGGTGCCCTTGACGATGGCAAGCTCGCCAGCATTGGACAGCGGGGGAAGGCTCTCGTTCAGGATCTGCTCCCATCTGAAGCGTCTCCAGCCGCTGGTGAGCATCAGGTAGTCCAGCGCTGGGAGGGATTTTTCCTCCTTGGCGTCGAAGTAGAACCTCGGCTCCTCGACCTTCCCCTTGAGATCGGGCTCCAGGAGCAACTGGCTCAGGATGGTGCCTGATTTGTCGTCTGCGAAGCTGAGCATCTGGTCGTTCACCACTGCAAGGGACAGATTCGCCGGCATCGGCATTCCGCGCCCGTCCATGACCTTGACGGTCATCCTGACCTTTTCGCGGGGCAGGTACTTCTCCTTGTCTGTCTTGATCTCGACCTTGAGCTGTCGGTCACGGTTGACGAAGGCGAGACGCTCGCATCGCTCGATTCCCTTTGCATCGAACAATGTGACTTGTGCGACACCCATGGGGAAGCCGGTCACGGGGATGCTGATCTCGGTTTTTCCGGGGAGGACGCTGACTTCGCTTGCCCAGACGACATCGCCGCGCACCTGCACCACCAAGCTCACGGATTCGGATTCGGTGGAGCGGATGGCGACGGCCATTTCCTTGCTGTCCACGCGGTCCACGTTGAGCACGAAGCCGCGTGGCAGGGGCTCTGGGAGTTCATATTCTTGCTGGATGCCTTTTGGCTTGGTGATCTTGGCCTTGAAGGTCTGGCCGGGGGCAGGATGGAAAGCGAATGCACCCATGCCGTGGTGAAAGGATTTGAAATCGGCGATCTGGGCGCCATTCTGGTCGACGACCACACCCTCGATGTCGGCGGGTTTGCCAAATTCATTGATGGCGCGGAAGGCGACTTTGCTGCCGAGGCCATACACGAGGTCGCCGCCCTCCGGGAAGAATTGGAGGTCGATCTTGTTCAGGACGATCGGTACGGAGCGGGAGATGGACTCCGTGAGCCCATTGTAGGCAATCATTACGTTCACGAGGCCGTCATTGGAGGTGAGGTTTTCAGGAAGGCGGAATCTGAGACTGGCCTTCCCTTCGCCGTCGGTCGTGCCCTTCAGGTCGAGGTAGCTGTCGCCTTCCAAGGTGACTTTGTAACTGAATCCATGGCTGCGGAGCGGCTGATTGTCGTTGCTCTGCAGGTCGAGTCTTGCTACCACCTCTTCGCCTGCGCCGTATGCCTTGCGGTCGAAGTCGATTTTCATCTTCAGATTGGGAAGAACCACGTTTTGCACTTGGAGCTCCTTCTCGAAGATGAAGCCATCCTTGCTGTTTTCCTGCCATCTGGTATAGGCTTTCACCTTATAGATGCCGCCGAGGGTCTGCGTATCGAGGTGGAAATCTCCCTTTGCAACGCCGTCGTGAGCGACAAGCCTCATCTTTTGCTGGACATTGCCTTTCGGATTGATGAAATCGACATAGAGAATCTCGCTCTTGGTGCTGCGGGCCATCGTCTGCCCGTCGCGGACATAGGCGGCAAACCAGATGTCATCGCCGGGATTGTAAAAGGGCTTGTCAAATTGGAGGTAAACCCTGTCCTCGGGCATGTGTTGGGTGTAGGCCTCCAGCTTGTGTTCGAGCTGGGTGATGAACGGATTGATCTTGACAGGGAGGCCGCCCCCCGCTGCTGTGACCAATACCATGACCAGGATCGCGGAAGCGGCGAGGAGGCTGGTCATGAGCAATTTTTGGGATGTGACTTTCATATTCGCATGAGATTTAGGCATTCAATGCAGTGGGGTTTTCACTGTTTTGGCTGGTAGGTGCAGGGATTCTGGGGATTCCATAACCGGAAGCGAAAATTTTCGAAAAATCATGGGAGCTGGAGACGCCTGTCAGTAGGAATGTGTCCTGCGAACGATCGAAACGGTGAAAGGGAAGGATTCAGGACTTTTTTTAACCAAGCCGTCATTGGGGGCATGGGGAACAATGAACGAGTTGGATCGCAAATGGGGGATGGAATGTACAAAAAAGCTCGGTTCGATCATGTTCTTGCCCATCAACATGGATCCGTGGCGTGTCACGATGTCGCAGCATTGGATGCGGTCATGGACGTTACGATCAGTTCTGACGATCACCCCCATTCATCTGGCAAGTCAACCCCGGACAAAAGTGCTTGCAGGACAAGGATTGGCAAGCTATAATTTGTCCAATTCTGATTTCGATAATAGTTCCAAATAAATTTGGTGAATATGTTCGTTTGATTCTAATTTCGCTCTCAAATTATTTTTCAAATGGCTGTTTATACGTTTTGGAACAACAAGGGTGGAGTAGGAAAAAGCTATTTGACATTTCAAGTCGCCTGCGAGTACGCAAGGACACACCCTGACCAGAAAATTCTGGTCTTGGATTTATGCCCGCAGGCCAATGCTTCGGGGATGCTGCTGGGAGGATTGTTCAATGGTGAGCGACATCTGAACCAATTGAGTCTGGAAACACCCAGGAAGACCATCTCCGGCTACATTGAAGAACGCATCATCAGTCCGTATTTAAACCCATGCACTGGAGCCACCTACCTTTCAAGTGTCTCAACCTACAATATGGAGGTTCCCCGGAATCTCCACTTGGTGGCAGGGGACGAGCAATTGGAAATACAAGGTTCTAGGGTGGTCGGAGCCACCAATCCTGGCCCGGTCGATGCATGGAGGTCTGTCCATAGCTGGATCCGAGACTTGATCCACGACATCAGAAACCATTGGAACCAATCTGAAACAACCGTGTTCATTGACTGCAACCCCAGTTTTTCGATCTATACCGAGCTTGCCTTGTCCGCAAGTGATCGACTGATCATTCCTTTTTCAGCAGATGCTTCATCCCGTCGGGCGGTGAGAGCAGTCTTGGCGCTCGTCTATGGGATTGCGCGTAACCCAGGCACCGCTCGCTCTGAGTTCACCATTAATTCGGAACGCTGGGGAATGAAGTTACCCCAGATTTATTGCTATGTCGGGAATCGGCTTACACAGTATATAAAGTCAGCATCTGCCTTTCGAAGTGTCGTGACCGAGATTGGCAATGAGATTTGGAACGTATGGAAATCCCATCCCAACCTTTTTTGGATTCATCCCTCCAATGCAAGTTTACCCAACTCAAGGAAGAGTTTCAGGGACATGTTTCAGTATGAGATCGCCGATGCCAATACCGCCTCCGTGGTTTCAAGCAGTCTCGGCATTCCAATTATGACCTTGACGGCAGGAAAGAAGGAGATCACGGATGGGATTGCCCCGATGGTCAACCAGCAACAACTGGACAGGCAACAGCCCAACATCCGTAACCTGGTGGCTACGATCGAGTGACCGAAGGTCAATTCAAGGGATCTCCGAATACGTTGGATACCTGATGCGTTGGGAAATTGCGAAAAAATTGAATTGGTCCATCGGCGCATTGCATCCGTAGGATTGACGAGGCCATCCCTGTGATGGAGGGAAGAGCTGCTTGTCTATGCGATTGGTTACCGCACCTCTTCATCAAGGCTTGAAGTAACCCCCTCAGAAATTTGGTTATTTTTGATCGGGCTAGGGCAGCAGCCCCGAGACGATGCTTTTTCAAAGGCACAGCAAAAATCGCCAAGCAATGGCGGATGTTGATCTGATTACCCAGTACAAGGCCTCGGGGGACACGGCTTTTGTGGGTGAGCTGTTTGAGCGGTATTCCGTTCAGATTTTCGCCATCTGCCGCAAGTACTTCAAAGATCCGGACGATGCCAAGGACGCAGCGATGGAAATCTTCGAATACCTGCTCATGGAGCTGAAAAAGTACGACATACAGGCGTTCAAGAGCTGGCTCACCCGTGCCAGCTCCAATTTCTGCCTGATGCGCATTCGCAAAAACCGATCCCTCGAAGGGAGTGCAGAGGAATACAAGAAAAATGAGTTGGCGGTTATGGAATCAGGCCACGATCTGCACCCTGAAGCCGAAGCCACCGAGAAAGAGCTCGAACTCCAGAGGTTGGAACTTGCGCTCGGAGGACTCAATGCAGAGCAGAAAACCTGCGTGGAGTTGTTTTTCCTGCAAGGAAAGTCGTACGATGAAGTCGTGACCCTTACAGGATACAATTACAACCAGGTCAAGAGTTTCATCCAAAATGGAAAGCGGAACCTCAGGATCCGCCTCCAGGGAGCCAATGAGTAAGGATCCGCACATCACCCACATATTCAGCGCTGAGGACGAAACCTGCCTGAGCCTGGAGCAGATGACTGCCTACCAGGAGGTTCGCCTGGAAGGTCACGACAGGCACCTCGTGGAGCGGCACTTGATCAACTGTGGGCTTTGCGCCATCACCTTTGAAACCTTGTCAGAGACTGGCGCAGCGCACATCGCCACCGGGGCCGAGGAGGTTGCGAAGCTTGCATGGGAGCGGGTACAGGCGAAGGAGACCCGGAGGCGCAGGGGTGCCATCTTCTGGATTGCCTCGGCGGCATCGATCGCATTGCTGATCACAGCCGGGTATCTTTCATTCCGCAGCCCGACAAACGCCAAAATTGAGAACTCCCTGGCGGAAGCCATGAATGTCACGCCACCTTTGCCAACCGACTTAAGATCATTGGATACCATCGCGCTAGCCAAGAATCCAGAAATGGAGGAAAGGCAGTATGCTGACCGAGGTGACCGAGACCTTTTGTCAGACGAAGCCTCCATGGAGCATTGGAAGGAAAGACCGGAGTCCCCGTCTTCCGCTGAAATCAGCCCTTCCAGGCAGCAATTAGTGGACAACGTCGCTGGAGGCAATGTCTTTTCCAGCGTCTATCCCAGCAAGGGTGGAAATGTCCCCCGTTCGCCAGTCCTGGAAGGGAACCCCGCCCAGAAATCTTCTGCGAACGTGGCGGATGTCGGCCTTGACCAGCCTCCGAAGACTCTGACGGATGAATCTTCCGTTTCATCCACCTTGCCCATGACAGCCCCCAGCCTCGACCAGCAGGGCGAGTTCGATCGGAGAGAGACGGTCACCGCC
>JBJOPY010000189.1:0-5626 GCA_046050405.1 Bacteroidota bacterium
TGAACAGGAGATATTGCGGTTGTATCCGGAGTTTGCCCCGATGGCTTAGCCTGCCGAAGACTTGTATCATCTTCTGATTCGGGGAACCCTAGAAAGGACGGGGGGATTGGTCTCCTCACGAGTGCGGGCGAGCTGAGAAGGATCCGGACTCCATGGGGCGGGGAAATGCCCCGCGATCCCTGCGCTTGACTCCTAAGGCTTGAGTCGCGTGGATGCGCGATTGTTTCCCGCGTGCTCCCTGACCGGCGAAAATGGGCCATGGGTCCAGGCCGGAAGGTTCAGCTCCGCGAATACTTTCCCGCACGCCCCCGGAATCCCGGCCGCCCCAGCATGCTGCCGACCTCGGCGGCGATTCATGAACCACCCGAAAGGTATAGTTTTGCAGCATGAATCCCCACCACCATATAGTAAGGCAGGCACTCGACACCATAGGGATCGAATACTTGAACCCGATGCAGGAAAAAGCCATTTCAGCCATCGATGCAGGAAACGATGTGATCCTGCTCGCACCGACCGGCTCCGGCAAAACCCTTGCCTTCCTGCTGCCCCTGCTCCAGCGCCTCAAACCTGGACGCACGCATGTGCAAGCCCTCATCCTCGTGCCGTCCCGGGAACTCGGCTTGCAAATCGAGGATGTCTTCAGGGGAATGCAGACAGGCTTCAAGGTCAACTGCTGCTACGGCGGGCATGATATCCAGACCGAAATCAACAACCTCTCGGAACCACCCGCCCTGTTGGTCGGGACACCCGGACGGGTGATCGACCACCTGGACCGTGGAACCTTGAACCTGGACGAGGCTCTTACGGTCATTCTGGATGAATTCGACAAATGCCTCGAATACGGGTTTCAGCCGCAAATGGAGTATGCGCTGGGGAGGATGCCATCGCTCCGGCAGCGTGTCCTGACATCCGCCACCGAGTTGCGGCGGGTTCCGGAATTTGTCGGCCTGAAGGAGCCCGTCCGATTAGACTTCCTGGCCGAGAGGGCCAGTGTCGAGAAGCTGCAGGTGATGATGGTACACTCCCCCGGGGCTGACAAGCTGGAAACACTGCTGCGCCTCATCTGCAAACTGGGGAAGCAGGTGATGCTCGTATTCCTGAACCACCGGGAGGCGGTGGAGCGGGTGGGCCAGTACTTGGACGGGCAAGGAGTGCTGCATGAGCATTTTCATGGAGGCCTGGACCAAAGGATGCGCGAGGCCACGCTCACCAAGTTCCGGAACGGAAGCTGCCGGGTATTGGTCGCGACCGATCTGGCGGCCAGGGGACTGGACATCCCCGAGATCGAAGCCGTCGTGCATTACCATCTGCCCCTCACCGAGGATGCCTTCACCCATCGCAACGGGCGAACGGCAAGGATGCACGCAGAGGGGGCTGCCTACCTGATCATCGGGCCAGGGGAGAAGCTGCCACCCTATGTCGACGCCGGCATTCCAGAGGTTTCGCTTCCCGACCAGCTTCGGCTCCCCGCGCAGCCGGCATGGGCCACCCTCTACATCAGCAAGGGCAAGAAAGCCAAGATCGGAAAGGGGGACATCGTCGGCTTTCTCTCCAAGCAGGTCGGCCTCGAAAAGGACGAGGTGGGACTGGTCGTGGTCAAAGACGAATGCGCATACGCCGCAGTCTCGCGGGACAAGATTCAGCAGATCATCCTCAAGACCAAAGGTCTCAAAATCAAAGGCATCCATGTCATGCTGGAAGTCGCGAGATAGTGCCTGTGAAACCCTCCGTGCATGTCTCCGCTGCATAGGGTGGGATGTCCCAGCGGATTTCCGTTGCCCCATGGCAGTATGAATCCACAATGGGGATCGCAATCAGCGTAAGCCTACCCTATTCCCCGGCAACTGTACCCGGGCGGGTGAAGTGGGGTTGCCGGGGATTCAATGCCCATGCAAATCCAGCTTGCTGGTCCAGATCATCGGCACCCGTTTCCCCATCTTCTTCTGGATGACCTTGAAATGGTGAATGTCCTCCGGGCAGACCAGGGAGATGGCCTGGCCTTCGGCATCCGCCCGGCCCGTGCGCCCGATGCGGTGGACATAGTCCTGTGGCGAGCGCGGCAATTCGTAGTTGATGACGGCGGGGAGGTCTTGGATATCGATCCCGCGACCTGCGAGGTCGGTCGCCACCAAGACCCGTACTTGCCCCGCCTTGAATCGGCGGAGCGCTTCGGTGCGTGCTCCTTGGGTTTTTTGCCCATGGAAGGCCATCGTATCGATCCCGTTTTTGCACAGTTTCTCGGTGACATTGTCTGCAGTGCGTCCGGAACTTACGAATACGAGGACTTGGAGCCACTCCCCCCGACGAATCAGGTAACGCAGCAACGGCCCCTTGCGCTCCGGCTCGACATGATAGGCAAGCTGCGTGATGGAGTCGGGAGCGGGGCTGGACTTCCCTTTGATTTCCACCCTGACAGGAGCATGCAGCATCTTGCCCATCACAGCCTCCACTTCCTCGCCCAGGGTGGCAGAGAAAAGCAGGTTTTGCCTGCGGGCAGGCAGCAAGGCAAAGATGCGGTCCAGTTCCTCCTTGAAGCCGAGATGGAGGATCTTGTCGGCCTCGTCCAGCACCAAGATCTCGACTTCGCTGAGGTGCAGTGCATTGTTGGAAACCAAGTCCAGCAGTCGCCCGGGGGTCGCGACCAGGATTTCCACGCCACGTGTCTGTATCATCTGGGGATGGATGGATACTCCGCCGTAGACCGCGAGGGTTCTTGGCCGATGGGGCATGCGCGATGCGAGCTGCTTGAACACCTCCTCGGTCTGGACGGCCAGCTCCCGGGTCGGTGCCAGGACCAGTGCCCAGACATAGCGGTTCCGAAGCGGCGGGCGATGCTGCAGTATTTCCAGGATGGGGAGCACGAAACTCGCCGTCTTGCCAGACCCTGTCGGGGCCAGGGCAAGCAAATCCTTTCCGGCAATGACGACCGGGATCGCTTCCTGCTGGACCGGGGACGGATCCAGGTAAGAATGCTCGGAAAGGGCTTGCAGGAGGGGAGCCGACAGGCCAAGTGATGAAAATGGAATTGATTTAAGACTCATTTCCGCATACTTACTCCCATTTCAGGGGTTTTGCAAGTGGAATTTTAATTCTGGCCCCTGTCCACGGCACTGGGTTCCTTCGTTCGATGGTGCTGTTTCAGCCTTGCCGTCCGTTTGGGAATTTCCGTGAGATGTGTTAAATATGCACAAAAGTTTGACGTTCATCACCATGAAAAAAGATACTTCGAAAGACGCAGTCAATTCCCGCCTCCAAGAGCTCCGCGAGGAGTTTGCCAAGGGTCAAGAAGTTCAGAAAGACCTCCAACGGCAGATGACACAGCTCACAGAGTCCATGCTCCGCATCAGCGGGGCGATTCAAGTGCTGGAAGAGTTGCAAGGCGCTCCCCAGGATCATGCAGAGGTTGCCCAGTGAGGCACTGCCGCCTGTTATCCGCAAGGCTGTTTCCCTCCCTGCGATGTTTCAGATGAAACATCACGCCATGGCGTGACCTTCGTCACATTTTTTGGCAGCCATCGGTATTCCACTGAGGTTTCCTCCATGGTGATGGGTCAAGGGGTTCGCGTCCCGGGGACGACGGGTCTGGAGATCATCCATCAAACAATCTTCCCGCCTCGATGGTTTTGTAATGAAAGGAATTCCAAATGCATCTGGACATCATTCGTAAATCCGAGCAAGGCCAAGGCCATTTTAACGCTGGAGCAATCCTGGAAAACAAACCCATCGGATTCCCTGGCGATGGCGGTCATGGAAGACCCTATTCGAACTTGTTCTACTGGGCGCACGCATGGACTCCGGGAGAGGAGTCCACGATCGGACTTCACCCCCACAAAGGCTTCGAGATCATGTCATTCGTGCTTCATGGAGAGATCGAGCACTTCGACACCCAGCTGCGCGAATGGCGCAGGCTATCCGCAGGCGATGCCCAGATCATCCGTGCGGGCAGCGGCGTCTCACATTCTGAAAAGATCAAGGGAGAATCTTCCATCTTCCAAATATGGTTTGACCCGAACCTCAACGTCACGCTGACGCAACCTGCGTCTTACGATGACTATTCATCCGAGGCTTTTCCATTGACAGCACGGGACGGCATGGTGGTGAAAACCTATCGTGGGGATGGTTCCCCGCTGGAGATGGTCACGCCAGGGGTCACCATTGAGGAACTTCGGATTCCAACTGGCCCCCAAGAAATCAAATTTGAGCCCGGAGAGGTACTTTCCGCCTACCTGCTTGAAGGTGCCATGGAGCTCGAAGGGGAGGTTCTGGAAGCGGATGATTTCTTCATGGTGTCCTTGGCGGATGCCATTCGGGTGCATGCCAAGGATGACTGCAAGGTATTTGTGATTCGTACGCCAATGGAGCCGGGCTACCCTACGTACGCCCGTAACGCCCGATAAACCTGCCGTCCGAATTCGATCTTGTACAAGCACTTACTACCCCGGGGACACGGGTCATCTCCTGTGTGCCCATGGCGGGCTGTCATGCGACGGCTTGGATGATTCTCTAGGAGAGGCCTGGCCACCCATCGAATCCCAATTGGTCTCAGAGACATCTTCTCCTCGGAATTTGAGAGGAGAATTGACCATTGCACCTATATTTGCAGGGAAGAGCCATATGGCTCGCTGTCCAATTACCTAATATCAACTTGTGAAAAATTTAATCACATACCTATCGGCATTATTGATGCTGGGCTCGCCCCTGGCGGCACAGCAGCGTAGGACTTGTGGAACCATGGAGAACCAGGCTCGCCTGGAGGCGATGGATCCGAACCTATCATCGGCGAGGGCGCGGATGGAGGCTCAGACGGCAGCGTTTGTGAACCAGTATCGATCCCAAGGCTCACAAGTCGTGTACAACATCCCTGTCGTGGTGCATGTCGTGTACAACACCGCCACCCAAAACATCAGTGATGCCCAAGTCCAGTCTCAAATCACGGCCTTGAACAATGACTTTCGGAGGTTGAACGCGGATCGCACCAATACGCCTGCGGCCTTTGCATCCGTGGCTGCAGATTGTGAAATCACATTTTGCCTTGCAACTGTCGATCCCAATGGCGCTGCCACCACGGGTATCACCCGCACCAGCACCACCACGGCCTCCTTTCTCGACGACGACCGTGTGAAATCGTCAACCAGTGGCGGTAAAAGCCCTTGGAACACCTCGAAATACCTGAACCTTTGGGTCTGCAACCTTGGCGGAGATCTCCTCGGATACGCACAGTTCCCAGGCGGATCTGCATCCACCGATGGAGTTGTCGTCGACTATACCGCCTTCGGGACCACCGGCACCGCCGCGGCTCCTTTCAACAAGGGGCGGACACTTACCCATGAAGTCGGACACTGGCTGAATCTCCGGCATATCTGGGGCGACGACAATGGTTCCTGCACAGGTTCCGATCTCGTTAACGACACCCCGAACCAAGCAGCTGAAAACTACAGTTGTCCAGCATATCCGCTTACAGATGCGTGCTCATCTTCCAGCCCCGGTGTCATGTTCATGAATTACATGGATTACACCGATGATGCCTGCATGAACATGTTCACCCTTGGCCAGAAGGCCCGCATGGTGGCCACATTGAGTTCCACGGGTGCGCGTGCCAGCCTTGCGACTTCTGGCGGGTGCGGCG
>JBJOPY010000190.1:0-11729 GCA_046050405.1 Bacteroidota bacterium
GGGTTTGGGAAGCGATTTCCATGCGTTCGGCCCGTCCCTTCCCTGCATAGACCAGTGGGAGTGCGACATTCTCCAGGGCGGTGGATCGTGGCAAAAGGTTGAAGGTCTGGAACACAAATCCGATCTCATGGTTGCGCACCTCCGCTAGGTCATTGGGTCTCATCTGGTCGACATGGATGCCATTCAGGAGATATTTCCCGGAGCTTGGCGTGTCCAGGCAGCCGATGACGTTCATCAGCGTGGACTTGCCCGACCCGGAGGGTCCCATGATCGCGACATAGTCGTTTCGGAAGATATCGAGGCTCACGCCATTGAGGGCCCGGATGGTCTCTTCGCCCATCTTGTATTCCCGGCGAACCTCCATCAGCCTGATGACGGGTGTCCTTTCCTCATCTGCCATTTTTCCCGACCTCCTCCCCGGGGTGCAGTGCCTTGAAGCTCGAAATCTCCTCCTTGAATTCCTCCGCAATCTGTTCCGAGCGTCCGGGGTTCGCGGCACGCTTCATGGCTTGCAGGGCATTGGCGCCGGCTTCCTCCGGACGGGACAGGAGTCGCTCGAAGTGCGCCATTTCGTACCAGAGATCGGGGTTCTCAGGATTGATCGCTATGGCGGCAAGGGTCATGTTCTGCCCTTCAAAATCCATGCGCTTGGCACGGTAAATGCGGCTGAGGGACACGACCACCCCGGGATCGATGGGGTATTCCTTCCGCAACCGCTCGAATTGCCGTATGGCGGTTGCCGTATCCCCGCTGGCGGCGGCGAAAGCCGCCCCCAGGATGCGCACATCGCGATCTTGGGGCGCCCGGGCCTGCACATCCTGGACGATGGCCGATGCGGCGGCGAGGTTCCCGTCGCGAATCAATATCTGCGCAAGGGCGACATTGAGGGCGACATCCCCGGGGGCAAGGTCCAGCCCGGGCTGCAAGTTTTCCATTGCCAATGAATCCCCGAGGCTCAGGCTGATCCTGGCCATTTCAAGGTAAGGGGCAGTGTTCTTGGAATCCAGGACGGTTGCATGCCGGAATGCCTCCAGGGCAGCAGCCTTGTTCCCGCGCTTCCCGGCGGCGACGCCGATTTGCATCCAGTCAGCCACCGTGACCGTGCTTTCGTCCAGCCCAATCGCTGCGAAGAAGTAGTCCCCATTTGCGAGCTGGACCTTTGCCGACTCCAGGTTGGCCGCGTCGAACACCGTGCTGTCCTGGCTTCTTGCCAGGTTCAGGGTCGTGAAGGCTTTGTCCAGATCCCCCCGGTCAAATTCCATCATTGCCTGTGGCAAGAGGTCTGAGGAACGCCCGCTCGCGACCGATTTCCGGAAGAAGGCCGCAGCCATCTCGGGGGATCCTGCTGCAAAGAAAGAGACCGCCAGAAAATGGCTGGTATAAGGGCGATAACCGGGGAAATTCACATCGATGAAGTCCATGCGGCTGATCGCGCGCTCGATCTCGCCTCGCTCGAAGAGCAGCATGCCATCCAGCAGGAGGGAGTCGGGACGCATCACTGCCGGAGTGCCGTCCAATCCATTGGCCAGGTCGGGCTTCCCATGTGACAGGAGCCGCTGTGCGCCTTCATAGTCCCCGCGCTGGTAACGGTCGAGGGCGAAGTTGAAGGTTGTTTCCCAGCTTCCCTGGATCCCGGGCCGCTGCATCAGTTCCTCCTTGACATTGAGTCGGGTGCCATGGGCGAGATTGAGGTAGAGGGCGTTGGTCACCAATGCACGGCTGGCCTTGGGAAGCGCCAAGCCCGCCTCCATGAACTTTCTGGCCGCTTCGACTTTCCCATTGTCCATGTAAATCCTTGCAAGGTTCGCATAGAGGGATCCGTTGTCCGGCTGCAGGAGCAGGGCCTCCTTCAGCTGTAGGATGGCGGAATCGGGTTGCCCTGCCTGCATGTAGGCATGGGCGAGGTTGTTGAAAAGGTAGGGGTTCGGAGGGATGTGCTTGGCATTTCTCAGAACGGCGAGCGCTTGACCGGGACTGAATTCACTTCGCTCCAGGTTGCCCCAGTTCAGGAGGGCGTACGAAAAAGGGATGAAGTCGCCCGCATGCCGGAAATGCTCACGGGCCTTGTCCAGATCCCCCGAAAAAGCCATATCGAGCATGGCGAGGTTGTAATTTGCCTTGACTGAACCACGGGCCTGGTTCACGGCGGCCTGGTATTGCAGCATGGCTTCCTTTTCCCGGCCATGCAACAAGGCATCGTCACCGAGCCGATTGTAAATGGCTTCCTTCAGCAGGCGTCGGCTCGGAGCGCTGCTGCTTGCCTCCAATGCAACCCATCCTCCGATGGCGGTGGCCAGGACGAAGAAGAACATGAGCCTCCGGGGCATCATGCTGAGGAAGTAGAAATGGAGGCGGGCGCGGATGAGCGGCCCGAAGTTGTAGAAGATGTAGAAGAAATGTGCCAGACCGGTGATCCAGAAGAGGGCGATGGCAGAGCGCTCGATGAGATGCAGGAAGAGATATTCACCGAGGGATGCCATATAGGCGATGAAGCTGATGGAGATCAGGCCAAGGGCTGCAAAGCCGTGCGACATCGGAAGGTTGGGCAAATGGTCCTTCAGTACGGGCGCCAGGTTCTGCTTGGTCCCCACAGAGACCATTGTTGCCAAAAAAACGAGATGGATGGGGCGCAAGGCGATGCTGCCGCCTTCAGGGAGCAGGTTCCATCCCATTTCCTTCTGCAGCATGATAAATTCGATGGCAGCGACCACTAGGAAAACGGCGAAAATCAATGGGAACCTCGCCCTGTGACGAGGGTTTCTGGCGTTGGTGGCGAGGTAAAACATCAGGTTGCTGATGTCGCTGGAGATGAACACCAGATGGACAGCGGTCACGACCACCAGCACAATGGCGATCTCGGCGGTGGCGGTATGGAGCTGGTGCCAACCCCCCCGGAACAGCTGCCAGGCAAAGGGAAGGCCCGCCGTTGCCAGGAAGACCAGGACCCGGGCGGCAAACTTCATCCTCCAGATACCCTGCTGCAGCAGATAGGCGGGTGCCAGGACGAAGGCAGCCCATCCGAGGTTTGTCAGCCAGGACATTGCCCCGTCCCCTGAATCCCCGGCATTCACCACAAAGATCAATACGGCAAAGGCCAAGAAGACGCCATAGGCCAGGAGACTGCGTACATAGCTTGCCGAGGCGAGCAGGAATGCCCATCCAGTTATTTGGGAGATTGCGAAGGCGATCACCGTCCATGCCTGCGGTGTGATGCGTGTCGCAAAATAGACGGTGTCCTCCTTCCAAGCCCCGATCTCGGTTTGCATGCTGCGATAGTGGTGCTCATACGAGCGCAGGGCGACCTGGTTCTCCGAGGACTGGGTCAGCTCATGCACCTCCAGCGACCAGCGTGCCGGATTCTCCGCAGCCACCACCATCACCACGGAAGCCGCGGCGAGCGATGCGAACAGCATCCCGAAGAGGCCCTTGTTCAGGACTGGCATGTCCGTGAAGAACCGCCAGAGCGGGATTCGCTTGAGCTTTTTCTTAGGCACTATGCGGATTTCTGTATTCGTGGCTGATCCCTGCCGGCCATCGCATTTGCGGGAAGAGGAGGACAGCTCCTGTTTTCATTCGGAATTCACACATTTCTCGCACAATTATGGACGGATCCCGCATCAGCATGGTTCATCAGTGGGGGCCTCTTTCCGCTGCCCGTGGCGAACCAGGCAGTCGAAGATCGTTCCATAGACCTGCTGGTTCAGTTCGCCGACCTGTGCAATGGACAGGGCATCCGTCTCGATGGGCGGATGGAAAATCACATGTACACGGGCAGGGTGCAGCAGGAATTCGCCGTTGTCCGGGAATGCCCTGTCCGATCCGATAATGGTGACGGGTACGATGGGCACCTTGTGTTCAATGGCCAACCTGAACGCACCGTCCTTGAACTTGAGAAGGGTGACTTTCGTCTTGTCAGGAATGGTGGCTTCGGGAAAGACGAGCACGGACACGCCCTCGTTGAGCTTCTGCTTGGCATGCAAAAAGCTCTTGAAGCTCTCGGTGACACTGCTACGGTTGACGGGGATGTGCAAACGCTTGAACATGTGGCCGAAAAGTGGCACGGAATTCAACTCGGCTTTGCCGATGAATCGGAACGGGGTCCTCACTGTGATGTTGCACACCGGGATGTCCATATAACTGCAATGGTTGGAGGCAAGAATGTAAATGCGCTTCGGATCAAGCTGTTCTTTTCCTTCCGAAGTGATCCATACTCCTACAGGAAAAGTGGTCACATATCCCCAGATCGTGTTCAGCCGGTGGCTCAGGTTGTGGGTCCACCTCTTGTCAAACTTCAGGAGCAGCCAATGCAAGGGAAAGATCAATACATAAAATCCTCCAAAGAGAATGTAAAACCAGATGGTCCAGATTCGAAGGAAAATGTTTTTCATTTCAACGCGGAAAATTCATAGCCGTTTGATCGGCATCGTTTTGCTGTACCTTGGGGGCCGGGCTTTGTTCGGACCGGTTTCCGCATACATCGCCCAGTCTGACTCTAAGTGCCTCCGGGACAGGCTGCACCTTGCGTGTTGCATAGTTGTAACACACCATCCCCGTTTTCGCCTCCGCCAGCAGTTTCTCCTCGCCCACGATGGTGAACCGGTAGAATATATCAAAGGACGCCCTGGAATAGTCGCCTGCCCCCACCTCGCATCTGAGCACCTGTCCGTAGAAGCCTTCTGCCCTGTACATGATCGCACAGTCACCCATCAGGAATCCGGTGCCTTCCGCATCATTGACACCATAACCGAAGCTGCAAAAAAACTGGGTCCTCGCCTCGTGCATCAGTGTCAGAACGCTGTCATTGCCCAGATGGCGGCCATAGTTGAGATCCGTGATGCGAATGGGCAACAGGCACGAAAATGGCAGTGTTTTCGGAACCGAGAGCTTAATGCGTGGCATAACTCGACAAATATAAGCAGGTTTCCATGATGAGGGGACTGATGGGTGCAGGGCAATACGCATCTGGCCTTTCACCCACCCAATTCTCGAATCCAGGCCGATCTCGATACCAAATCCGCTGGCAACCCAACCCCAACCCCGCTCGCTTCCTTAAATTGAGGGGTTCACTTTTCAAACGCAGGTTGCATTGGGACTCCCCGGACGGTGACCGGATCGCATTCCCCGATTTTGCCTATCTTTATAGCCGATCCGTGTCCCAAGGTACCTCCATACAGGAAATTGTCGCGCTTCCCCTCACCGGTCTGCGCTACGCACTCGCGGACAAGCTCCTAAAGGTCGGAACCCCCGACCGCTTCAACCCCGCCAAGGCGGAGCAGGTCGACGGCCTCGTCCAGGCTCTCGAGGCTGCGGAAGTCAATACGAACCAAGTCTCAAACATCAAGCTGAAGACGGAGGTTCTGCTGGCGGCCATTTCTGAGAAGCGGAACGTCGCCGACCACATGTGGGAATTGATCACCTCCCTGAAGATGATCGTCGCCGACAGGAAGATCCCCGCCGAACTCATGCATGCCATCGAGTGCCTCATCCGGGATTGGCTCGGCAACATCTTCCCCGCCGAGGAGCTCAAGCATGTCATGCGGGAGCTGCAGTACATCACCGACGACAGGCAGCGGCTCGACGCAGAGATCGAGAATGCCTTCCAGGCCATCACGATCGGCAAGGCCCCCAGGGACATCCGCCTGGACACCCCTGAGAAACAGTTGGTCTGGATGTCGCACATCCTTTTCCTCATCTACAACCCCCACCTGATGCGGGCTTGGCCAGAGGCCCATCGCAAGGCTGGCTTCGACCTCGTGAGGAGTGCCCTCTGGCAGCAGCTGCTGGATTGCCATCAAGTCCGCTACCTGCGTGCCATCTTTGCCTCCCACATCTACAATCTGCTGCGCCGCACGGACATCCTGGTGGGTTGGGGCTCCCCGGGGACATGGTTTTACTACGCGGCCAATCCCGCGCCCGGCCGCATCAACTGCGACCTGCTCTACGCCATGCTCGTGGGATTCGACCACGCACGCGCCTGTGCCGTGCATGAAATCGGCCATGCGGTGCAGACAAGGGGCGTCCCCGACTACATCCAAGACCCCGGCACCGCCGTCACCGGGGCGGAGGCTGCCGACGCCATGGAGGCCAGCCAGGTTCTCCGCCTCCAGCAATACTTCCTGAACGCCTGCGAGGACAACTGCATCAATCGCTACACCGCTGAATTGGGAAAGGTATTGGGGCAGGACTATGCCTACTCCCTCAACTATTGGTACACAGCCGTCGGGGACATCGGCCGCAGGTTCAAGAACAAGGAGGCCGTCCACCTGGAAGACACGCCGCAGCAGCGCTTCAAGAACCTGACCTACATCATCAGCCGCGTCTTCTGCGCCAACAACGGCCTTTTTCCCAATACCGTGGAAGGCTGGGAATCCGTCATGGCCCGCCCGGACTGGGTCGAGGGCCGCGACCGCAACCTTCCCGGACTCCAGCTGCCCCAGGCCGAGGCGTTCGCCCAGCTCATGCAGATGTGCGAGGAGGTGGAGTATTATTTCCCCGACCTGGCGGAAATGGCTGGTGGCTCCGACCATTACGGCAGGCTCGCAGAAGCCTATGCCAGGAAGCGATTTGAATTGATCCATGAGATCTGGCGGCTGTATGCGCAGGACATCGTGGACAAGATCACCGAGCAGAAGCCCGACAGTGTGGACGACTCCATGGATCGCTTCCAGATGGAGATGAACCATACGCCGCCCCCGCCGAAGAAGGACAAACAGGAGGACGAAAAGAAGGACAACGGCGAAAATCCCCAACCACCCTCCGCTGCCGACCAGAATTCCAAGAAGAGGATGGAGGAACCCGAGGAGGGCGCACCTCCGCCTGACGATCCGCCACCTCCGGAGGACGGGACGGGCGGCGGCGATAGCGAGGACGAAAGTGCGGGTCCTGAATCAGGGGCCCCTTCCGGGAACAGCGACGACGCGGGCGAGGATGGCGACCCGCAGGAGGAGGATGCGGCGCAGGGCAGTCAACCTGATGCAGGCGGCTCGGGTGCGCCCGACAAGCCGCAGGAGGAGCGGCCGGAAGGCCACGAAATGGAGGCAGATGACAAGAAGGATCGCCGGGAAGAGAAGATGGAGGGCCCTCCGCCGGAGGGTGCCGAAACCAATCCTGACGACGTGAAGGTGCAGGATGAGGTCGCCCGCCCTGAGGATGTCCGTCCGAAGGACACCTCTTCCTCCCCGCCGGAGGAGGCCTCGGCCGAGGAACTCGAAAGGCTCATGCGGGAGCTGATGGAGCAGCTCAAGGACTTGGTCGATTTCAAGGAGGACAGTGAGGCTGAGGAGGAGGTCGTCCAGGATGAAGACCATCCCGAGGCGGAGCTGATCCGCGAGGTGGAGGACGAAACCTTGCCTTCCGAGCAGAAACCCCGGGAGGAAAAGGTCAAGGACGGTGGCGGCGACCGTGGCGACGCCAAGGGCGGGAATCCTGACGGAAAGGGCATCCTCGACCGCGAAAACACCTCCGGTGAGTCCATGGTGAGCGTCGAACAGTTGCTCGAGGCGCTGAAGGCCAACGAGGAAGGCGAGGAACAAAAGGAGGAACGCCGCAAGCCGATGGAACGCGAGGCCGAGGAAAGGGGGGCGATGAAGTTTGACATCCCGCCCGCCATGGATCTCGACCAGCTCGCAAAAGGAAACTGGGAGGATTTCAACCGCCGGGTTGCGTTGCACGGCCCCGTGATCGCCTTGATGGCAAAGGCCCTGGAGAAGCTGAAGGATGCACAGCTGCGCCTGATCCTGCGCATTTCCAAGAAAAACCAATTGATCCCTCCGGGAGGTGACCTGCGCAGGTTCGACCAGAAGAGGATGCAGGCATTGATCGAGCGGATCTCGAAGCAGGAGAAGTTTGACAAGGAACATCTCTATTTGTTCAAGAAGGACGACCGCATCTCTGCCGTGACCAGGCCGACACGCATCATCCTGATCGACGGTTCACGGAGCATGACCTTCGGCAGCCAGCCCTTGCCCATGGACAAGGCCATCCAGGAGGCCGTGATCGACTACATGGCGAGCAAGCTGGCAGGTTACGACACCTTCATCACCATGTTCGGCCCGCTCAACCCCATCCTGCTGGCTGAGCCGGGCGACCACCCCATGGAGATCGGCAAGCGCATCGAGAAAGTCCATGGCGGGCTCAACACCATGACCTACCTCGCGCCTTCCCTGATGCAGGTCATCGAAAAGGTGGCCTACCGCAAGAAATTCGAGGAGTCCTTCGTCGGCTTCACCAACTTTGTCATCTACACGGACGGCGACATCGACGACCTCAAGGCTAGCCGCGAGCTCATCGAGCAGATCTTTGCCCATTGCCCCAAGAGCACCTTTGATTTCGTGATGATCACTGACAAGCACGCCACCCCCATGGACGTCCTCATCCGCACGATCCGGGTGAACAACCCCATCCATGAGATCGGGATGGTGCGCAGCACCGCCTCCAGGCACTATCCCCTTGCCCTCACTGCCACCATGAAGCTGACCTCCCGAATTGCAACGGCCAGGAGTGGGTTTGCGGATCCTGCCTTCCTGAGGACGGGGCAGTTCCGGAGATTGCTGCATTTGCTGACGAAGTGAGGAGCCCCTGGCGCAAGTGTCGCGTCTCCCATTCGATCAAACCATTTTTCAGAACACATGGGTATGTCCATTCGGGGATCCTTCCTGGTGGGTGATGGGATTTCCAATTTTTTCGAATGCACCACCGTACCATGACCCTTGCAGGCTGCTGCAGGCACGGGTGCCATTCCCGGCCGCGCCCGCAGACATGACCCTGAATTGTGGGATATGCCGGCAACTTCTTATCCGTATTGCTGGCCGTCTCCCGGCGCTACCATTCTTGCAGGCTTGCCCATGCGGCAAGGCTGCAAGAGCAGTTCGTGATTGCCAGAATCCTTCTGCTGGTTCTCCCTCCTGTGGGGGAGCCCTGCCGCCAACCCGTCACGGTTCTTCACCGGGCGGCAGCTGTCATTCTTCTGTCAGGGTAGCCTTCAATTCCTTGGCGATCGCATCCTTCAAGGTGTCCGAGACCAGGGCGTACCCCATGGTCTCGTAGCTGTGAACACCGCGTCCTTGTGTGATGTAGCGCAGGCTCGTCGCATACTTGTAGAGTTCTGCAAGCGGTACACGGGCACTGAGCTTCTGGAAATTGCCCTCGGTGTCTATTCCGAGGATCACGGCGATAGCACCGCCTACGATTCAGAAATCAAAAAACCCAATGTCCGGCCAATGTTGGTCGGGGGGTGGTCGGCCATTTCGGTCGCCGTAGCCGACTGCGCCCGGCCCAATGATCAATGGCCCGGTAGGATTGTTCTTGAATTGCAGGGGAAGGAGACCTTTTCACATATCTAGGGTCAATGACGGGCCGGCAGCTACTGAATGGCGGTGGAATCCCTTGCGACAAGCAGGTTATTTTCCGCAATCTTGGATGGTTTTCTGGATCTCCTCCATTTCCATTTTGCTGAATGCGGCTCTGCACTTGTCCATCAGGGCTTGGTCGGGATTCTCTTTCTCCGCCTCCTGGAGACATTCGCAGGTGTTCGGGCCACCGCAGCCCATCTGAATGGCCAGGAGCGGCATCAGGAGAAGCGACCACCTGGAGGGGCACTTTAGGGCAGCCGTGGCGTTTGGCAATTTCATCCGAAATAGACTTCGTCTTGGGTGATGCGTGAAAGAATCCATCCGAACTCCCCTGTGGTGACCTTGCTGTTGCAGTAGTTGCAGACGCCTGTCATGCCCATGTTCACCGGCGCACCGCAGTTCGGGCAGCATTCGGGGTTGTATTTCCGTTCATCGGCCTCCACGCCCGTGCGGCGGACGAACGTCCAGTACTCTGAAAAGGCACGTGGCGTGCGGTGGTTCCCGGACATGAGCTTTCCGTTCTCGTCGGTCAGATAATCAAGCACGTTTGCAAAAATCCGTACCGTCGCTGCTTCATAGTACTTGTCGAGGTCGAGTTTCACCAGGTGAACCCCCGTGATGGCCAGGTTGTCGAGGCGATTGATGCGCTTGTATGCCTTGAAAGTCTCGACCCAATACAGGTGTGACCGAAACAGGTTGTCACTCATCAGCGGCCGCACGGGTTCATATTTCCGGTCCGACCAGGCCCGGTACACTGTTCTGCAGATTGGCTCCACGATTTTCTCGCGGAAGGTCAGGGCATAGGTCGAGATGCTCTCCACGTGGTGCCGCTCAGCGAACTGACGGCCAATTGCTCCCAGCCGGGGATCAAACAGCGTCGGCAGGTTTGTCCCCTGTTCAGGCAGGTAGGTTCCCACGACCTCGCCACGTTGCACTTCACGTCGGCCGATGTTGATGGATTTCACATACCAAGACTTCGACCCTGGATGCACGACTGTCTTGCACTGATGGCACTCTCCGGTGGGGCCCAGTTCCAAGGTCGCCCCACAGTTGGGGCAGCCGGGAGACTGAAGGCTGGCAGGTTCCGGCGAACATAGACCTGCTTCGCGGCTGAAAAACCATGTTTCTTGAACCCACCACCGATTCGTATGCCCGTCGATCGTCTCTGTATAGTTCGAATCGAACCGTACCGAGATCAACGTCTCGGCCGGACTCAGGACGATATTCACAAAGTCCACTCCTCCGATCACGACCTCCGTGACATCGATGCGGAAATTATCTTTTGGGGTTGCGTTTTCGATGATCTCCTCGGCAAAATATGGCCGAAGGTTCAGCATTTCAGGATGTGTCCTGTGATAGTGGTACTGGAAATAAAGGTATTGTGCAAAATCCAAGAACAAGGTCTGCGAAAACTCCGGATCCTTCTCCGCCCTGAAATCCCATAGGGCATTGTCCACTCTCCTTCTGGTCCAAATCTGGGCTTCCATGCCGGTATGGGTGGTGATCGTTTCCTCAGGGGCGGCGCGACGGCTGCCGTAGATGCGGTACAGGATCAGGATGACGATAATGGGGATTCCAATGTAGGGATACTGAATGAGAAAAATGACCAGCCCGATTCCGCCGTCTCCGCTACCACCGCCATCGCCCCAGGAGCCGCCACCCCCAAGGGATCCTCCTCCACCATAGGAATTCCCTCCCCCTGGACGTCCGTATAAGTCGGGGGTCATTGAAATCATGAATGCCAGCCAAAGGATGGCACTCAGCCATCCCCATCTCTGAAATACGCGATTCATTCGATCCATAGTTCGTCAGGCAACTCGTTGATGGGATGGGAACCAGCGGGAACGTACTTCGCGAAGATGTCTTTTGCAAAATCCAATGCCCCCAGGACTGCCAGTGGCGGGTCGTCCGCAGTGAAAACGGAATTCAACCTTGCGTGCAGCAACTCGAGCTCATCGGGAGGCACCAGTGTCAAGATGCCCTTGTCGGGCATCAGCACCGCAATCCGCTCCAGCCAGAAAAACACCATCAGCACACCGACGCGACTGCGTGTCTCATAAATCTGTGCTTGCTTGAAGATGGCACTTGCACGGCGCTCGGTCCGCTTGGAGAGCTCCCTCTTCCCGACCAGCCATAGGAGCAACGGGCGAAAAAGCCACATGCAGCCCGCCCCGAATAAACCCGCACCAATGGTTTCGAAGTAGATGTAAACGTACCAGATCTCATGGGGAATGAACATCATGATGGTCAGCACGGTGAAGGCCAGTGCAATTCCCACACCGAAAAAATACGCGAGATAGTTAGATGCCTTGGGCAGGATCGCCACGACGAGTTCCGCACCGGAGATGCTCTCTGCTGCCTCTACCTTCTTGCGAAGCT
>JBJOPY010000191.1:0-30999 GCA_046050405.1 Bacteroidota bacterium
GGCATCCGCTCGGGTCGCTTCATCCCGGTCAACGATGCCAACGCCAGAAACCTCTATCTCGGGAACAATGCCTGGACACCCGGATACAAGACCTGGTACTACGGGAGCCATTGGACGGGGCACCCTTCCCTGCCCATCGGCTTCCGCCGTCAACTGGACTCGCTGGACCGCCTTCCCGTTGGCTTGCGGGGCAGGGCCTTCGGGGAAATGGCATGGAAGGAAGTGCGGTCCGCGCCTGGGAGGTTTGCAGTCCGATCATTTTCCCGGATCAGATCCTTGATGGCGTTTGACACGTTCACGGGCACGAGGGCGGTGAAGTCCCTTCCGCCACCCGGCCTTGGCGGATACCTTGTCTTGGGAGTGGGGGCAATCTTGTATTCGTCCGTTTTGTCCGCTGCGCTGCTGTCCCTGTTTTCCGAGGTGCGGAGGGAGCTTTCCAGCGGCGATATCGCCCTCATCGGCTGTTTTTTGCTTGCCTATGCCTTTCCGCACTGGCTTTCGTTCTCACATCCGACGTATCATTTGCCGATGTTGCCGATGATCGTGCTGCTTGCAGCCGTCTGGGGAGAGATTGCACTCACGCGACGAATGGTCTTTCCAGGGTTTCCACGGCACTGGTTCGGTTGGCTGCTCCTTGTGCTGGCGCTGGGCATTCAGGTGGAATGGCTGATCAGGATGCTGGATCGGTGAGAATTTTCCTATCTTGGGGTGCCGGAGGGAATCTGGTTTCTGCGGCGGGAAATTCATGGAAAAAGATCTGAAATGACAATACAAGAGGCACAGTCCAGTGTGGACCGGTGGATCAAGGAATACGGTGTACGGTATTTTTCTGAGCTGACCAATATGGCAATGCTCACCGAGGAGGTGGGTGAAGTGGCGAGGATCATCGCACGGCGTTACGGGGACCAGAGTTTCAAGGAAAGCGACCAGGAGAAGTTGCTGGAGGATGAGTTGGCCGATGTCCTGTTCGTTCTGATTTGCATTGCCAACCAGACCGGAATCGACTTGGAGGAGGCATTCCATCGCAATCTGGACAAGAAAACGAAGCGTGATCATCGCCGACACAGGGAAAACCCGAAACTGCCCCCTCCACCTGCGGCTCGGGAAGGCCATGCCTGGCCCGGTGAGGAGCGAGATTCTTAGAATGTTTGCGTTCCGTATGGATTAAATGGTTAGCTTTAAAGCCTAATAGCTTTATATCACCATTTATTGAAAGCATACGCGATATGACGATTTTCAACATCTACAGTGGTCAGTTGGGCGAGCAGCAATTTGCCGAGATCGCCCGGAGCATTGGTTCCACCCGCGATCAAGCCATCGTCGGCTCGAGCCAGATCGTTCCGATCCTAGTCAGTGCCATGGCACGTATCTCAAGGTCAGAAGAAGGTGCCCGGGCACTTTCAGACATGCTGGACCGCGATCATAACGGCAGCATTCTCACGCAGCTGCCAGCCTTGTACGCCAATCCCAACCTCGGTGGTGGCGATGCGGTGCTTTCCAGCATCTTGGGAAACAAGCGTTCCGATGCGATTGAGCTGGTTTCTCAGAAGAGCGGCCTGAGCAGTGAGGCTACGGAGAAGCTTTTTGTGATGACGACTTCCATCGTGATGGGGATGATCGGCATGAAGAAGCGCCAAGACAAGATCAGCCCGGCAATGCTTGCCCAGATGCTGAACACCTTTGCGGAGCGTCATGAGCGTGAGGAAAGCGGAGAGCCTGAACCCGAACCGGCGGGAGGTGCGAGCGACAGCTTCTTCGGAAAGATCACTTCCATGGCAGGCCTGGGAAATGTCACCGGAATGCTCAAGAGCGGCAACTTCCAGGGCATCGGCAAAATGGTCATCAACCTGCTTGACAAGAACAAGGACGGCAGTGTCATGGACGACCTCATGGGCATGGCGGGCGGACTGCTCGGCAAAAAATAACCCTCCACCGTTCGGATATTCTTCCGAATTTGAAGCGCATCCCATTGGATATCATGGGATGCGCTTTTGCGTTGGTCGGCATTGCGACCAGATTGAACCGCCGAATTCAACAATGAAATCGAACACTCCCGTCCTGAATAATTGATGGGTCAATCATAAAATTTGAGCGGAAATGGCTACCTGGTGGTTGTACCGCAAGAAGCTGCCTGAGCACGACAGTTGAAGATGAGCTGGTCTCTGGGTAAGTTGTTTGATGAAGTCAACCCGCCAAAATATTTCATGCTTGTCCAGACCCTTGCCAGCAAACGCACGGGTCGGTCCTGGAGAGGGATTGCACCGACTGCGAGCCTGTCCAAACAGCGCGGATCCATGGCACTGTCACAGCGGCTTGTAGCATTTCCCATTTCAGGGGTGGGATCCCTGGTCGAACGGCGTCTGCCTCCCGGCGGGCATCCACTGCGGGAGGTACATGCAGAAGTACATGAACCAAGTTGCCGGGAGGCTCGAGGGAAGCTGATGGATCCGGAGTAGATCCGAAAGGTGCAGAAGCGAAATCCGCGCAGGGGATCCCCGATGGATTTTCCGGACGCAAAAACACAAATAACTTATAATCAATCATTTATGTATGGAACAAAGATCCAAAATTTCAATGTAAAGGCCGTCAGGTACACGGGACTGCACATCCCCGACAAGGAGGATGCCGATTTTTCGATGAATTGAAATTGAATGATATCACCAGGGGCAAGTCCATCGCTGAAGCCCGGAGGCCGATCGCCCTACTCGGGAGCCCCCAAGAATCGACCGCGATTTCGGCGACGGCAATGTATCCATGACGGTTGTCAACCAGGCGGCAAAGCAGGTGGTCTAGACCCTGCCCCGGGGAAAAGTCCCTGCCCTAGCTTTTCGTAAACGACGAGGAGCAGGTAGTCACGCTCCTCGCCGGAACCATGGGTGGACGCCGGCCATTTTCATTGTAATTTATTGCAAATAACAATGGAACATGGTCAAAATG
The DNA here is from genome assembly GCA_046050405.1 of Bacteroidota bacterium. Classification (GTDB taxonomy): domain Bacteria; phylum Bacteroidota; class Bacteroidia; order J057; family JADKCL01; genus JADKCL01. The sequence continues at coordinate 2,938 of JBJOPY010000191.1, forward strand.
CGTGCCCAAGGCCAACCCCTGCCCCAGGATGCCAGGGACAATTTTGGAAGAAAATCCCCATGGGGTTCATGGCATTCAGGGTCGTCCAGCAAAACTCTCTTTTCGAACCAAGCCTTCTCGTCACAGGGGTTGATTGCCCATGCCTGCGCCTCCAATGCTGCTTGGAATCATTGTGGTGTATTCAGGCAATTAAAAGCTACCCCTTAGCGTTTCTTTGGGGTGAGCATACAACAGCACCCCCGCTTGCCCGGTGTTCAAGGGAACCGGAACCCGTTTAAAAACATATCCTGGGCATTGTAAAGGGGGTACTCTTCACTTCCGTAGAGCATCATCACCGCGAGGAACTTCCCGTCACACCAGGACTTGACCGCATATTGGAGGCCATCCTCGTCCTCCCAATAGTCAATCACACCGACCGCTTCCGGTGCATTTTCCATCGTATGGCCTTTGCCATAGCCCGCCGCCCCCGAGATGCTGAATTGCTCCTGCAAGAAATCCAGGTAACTCGTCATCATGTCCGTCTTTTCGTCATCGTCATCTGACAACGGCTCTGAAAATTTGACGACGATCACCGCGAAGTTGAAGCCATCAGGATCCTGGACTTCGGCGGTATAGACCTCGGACGAGTCTTCACTGAGCGTCATCTCGAAGCCGCCCGGATCAGCGGGCAAGTAGACCTTGCAGCCTGTCCCGGCGACATCATACCGTGCAAATCGTGGAACAGTTTGCGCCTGGGACACGGCTGCGAACGCTGCAATCAGCGACAGAATCAAAATACGTTTCATATCTTCCAGAGGATTGTTTACCGAAGATAACACGAATCGCCCGTATAAAATACAGGCGGCCATGAAAAATCTTCGGAACCGGGCGCGCTTGGTTCAGTCCGGAGCAAGAAAGCCGGTTTCCAACCCAGCCCATCCTGTGGGTGCCGTGTCCGCCCAAGACGGGTTCGAGGATTGGTAAAAAGCCCTCTTGCCACGTTACAAATACATCAAATTGCAGCCTCTGGATTCCGCATGTTCCAGGCGGCCCAGCATCTCGAAGCTACCGTCTTCATATCTTATCCCCATGTCGTCCGTCGAGATGAAGGCGCAGGAGTGGACATTGGCAAGGTCGATCAGGTTCAGCCTGCCCGGCCGCCCATGGTCCAGTTGTTTCATGGGACGGTAAGGGTCTGTGATGACCACACGCATCCATGGCGGGCAACGGAAGCGTTCCTCGCCGATCGAAAAGGCTTGGCTCATCAGCTCGGTCATCCCGTATTCCGAGTGAATCCGGTCCACACCGAAGGCCGCCCGGAGCCTGCCATGCAGCTCAGCCCGCGTCAATTCCTCCCGACGGCCTTTCATTCCCCCGGTTTCCATCACAATCGCATCCGCTGGCAACCGGACGGAATGGGTCGCGGCGAAGTCCAGGAGCGCGAAGCTCACCCCGATGAGCAAAATCCTCTCACGGGCGGCCGTGGCCGCCGCAAGTCCCTGCCGCAGGGCGTCGAAGTTCTGCAAATAGAACCCGCTTCCCGGCAATCCGAAATCCAGGATCCAGGCCCTTACCATGTACACCAGCGAGCTATGGCCCTGGTCCAGATAATTGGGCAGCAGGGCGAAGACGGTCCAGCCCTCTTCCCCATAGAAATGCCGGAATCCATGCATCAGGACCGACTCATACAGCCTCAGGTCCCGAACCAGGTGCCTTGACCGCTCCTGCCCAGTGGTGCCGCTGCTTTGGAACACCGTCTCCGGATTCCAGTCCGCACCGCAGCGCATCTCGAAGTCCTTGAAAAAGCGAATCGGGAGAAATTGCATCCGATCATCTCCCAGAAGTGTGCAGTACCGTCGAATGACAGGGTTTTCCTGAAGCTGATACTGCCACAGTTCATCGGAAAATGCACCGAACTCTTCGGAACCGAAGCGGGGAGCAAACAACCGGGCGATATCTGGAGGCCTTGCCATCACACCTCAATATTAGCTGAAATCCCGGAATGGGGATCATGGGAGCGGGGCTTCATTTGGAGGGAATGCCCTGCGCCGATGAATTGGACACGGCGAACCGTGGCTCGGGCTTGGTTCCCGTACACCTGCGAGGGATGGAGGGAAGGTTGTCACCGATGCTTGCGGGGATCGCGTGCCGCTTGCCGGGGAAGCGGAGACTCCCTGCGTCCAGGCCCCCAGCGGCACTGACGGAATGGTGATGCGCATGCGGGCCAATTGTCCATGGGATCCTTCCCACTGGCAGGGTTGGCGCAGAAATTCCGATGTGATGGGAAACCACCATTTTTCAAAGGTGGAATTCCGCTTTCGTTCGACTCCATGGATCGGGGTGTGGGTACTCTTCTTGCCGGCAGCCTTTCCCTTGCTGCCCCATGGGCAGGAGTGGATCGCCACCGCTCTCGCGGGCTTGGTGGGCATTGCCTGGAGATGGCGACGGGGAGGCAATGTCCAGGAATGGATCGGGCAGGGCGGGATACCGCCATTTTCCCGGACACCAACTTTCTTTCCGCAGCGATGGCACTGTTACTGTTTCCGCTGGTGGCCCAGGTGCCGAAATGGGTTCTGGGCTGGAGGTCGCTGCTCACGGTGCTGCTGCTCATCCTGTTCGTGGCCGGGGTGGCCGTCTTCAGGTCTCGGGCAGCCTGGGTGAGCCTTGCCAAGATGTGCTTGCTGATGCCTATCCTGTTTTTCCGCCGGTCATCCTGGCGCATGGGCTTGGCTGGTGGGGACGTTGGTGGCGACTTGCCTATTCTTCGTCCTCCGGGCGATGACCCCCTCCACCAAGCCGAACACCGCCGCGCCGCTTTCTCCACTCCGTTCGGTCGGTGACATCCAACTGGACTTCAGCAACAGGATGTGCCTGAAGCGATGGGAGTGTGCATGGCGGATGGGGGTGGAGAAGCCAGTCCTTGGCCATGGCCCTGGACGTTACCCCGGGGCATTTCCCTTCTACCGCCGGGGCAGGGGGGAGGCCGACCGCATCAGTCACTTGGTTCGGATGGCGGCATGGGGCCATTCGGATACCCTCACCACCCTGGCCGAATCAGGATTCCCGGCAGTGCTCGCATTCCTCGGAATGCTTGCCATGACGGGCAGGACGGCCTTCCGAAGGCTGCCGGGAAACGGCACCGGCATGACGATGCAGGGGGCGATGGCCCTTGGCTGGGTGGGATGGGTCTTGCATGGCTGCTTCAATGACCTGCTGGGCAATGCTGCCTGACGGTTTGGGCGTTCATCCTCATGGGATTCCTGATCAATAAATCGACCTGAGGCACAGGGTCGCGAGAGGTGCCCCGGATTCGAGCCAAGATTGCATCAACCGAAGGGACGTCTGCGGGGGGAAATCGAGGATGACCATGGCCAGCTTCACCCCGTCCGCTTCGGATGCCCTGCACCGCCTGCCCATTTTCAATTCATTCCTCATCCGTCAATTTCCTATCTTTGCAGCCCGAATACAAAATGTGTGTTCGTTCAATCAGATTCGCTAGCAAGGCATGATCACAGTCTCCAACCTCGCTCTTCAGTACGGCAAACGCGTCTTGTTTGAAGAGGCCAACCTCAAGTTTACGGGAGGCAATTGCTATGGTGTGATCGGAGCCAATGGTGCGGGCAAATCCACCTTGCTGAAGATCATTTCGAGCCAAATCGATCCCACCCGCGGGCAGGTCGCCATCGAGAAGGGCAAACGGATGGCCATCCTCAAGCAAAACCACTTCGAATACGAGGAGGAAGAGGTACTGAACACGGTCATCATGGGCCATTCGGAGATGTACCGCCTCATGCGCGAGAAGGAGGCCATTTACATGGATCCGGATGCCACCGAGGAGGACCAGATGCGTGCCACCGACATGGAGAACAAGTTTGGGGAGATGGGCGGATGGACGGCTGAAAGCGATGCCGCCGAGCTTCTCAGCAACATGGGCATCCGTGAAAGCAGCCACCATAAGCTGGTCAAGGAGCTGAGCGGCTCCGAAAAAGTGAAGGTCCTGCTCGCACAGGCGCTTTTCGGCAGCCCTGACATTCTCCTCCTGGACGAGCCGACGAACGACCTCGATGCCAAGACCATCGCCTGGCTCGCCGACTTCCTCGCCGACTTCAAGAACCTCGTGATCGTCGTCTCCCACGACCGCTATTTCCTCGACATGGTCTGCACCCATATCGTGGACATCGACTACGGGCAGATCCGCATCTTCACCGGCAACTATACCTTCTGGTACGAATCCAGCCAGCTCATCAAGCGGCAAATGTCCGACAAAAACAAGAAGGTCGAGGCCCGCAGGGCCGAGCTGCAGGAGTTCATCCGTCGCTTCAGCGCCAATGCCTCCAAGAGCAAGCAGGCTACCAGCCGGAAAAAGGCATTGGAGAAGCTCGACCTGGAGGAAATGCGGCCCAGCACACGGAAGTACCCCTACATTGGTTTCAAGCCCGAGCGTGAACCCGGAGGCCAGATCCTCGCCGTCGAGAACCTGAGCAAGAAAAACGAAAACGGCGAATACTTCTTCAAGAACCTGACCTTTTCCGTCCGAAAGGGCGACAAGATCGGGCTTGTCTGCGACAAGAGTGCAAACATGACCGCCTTTTTCGAAGTATTGAGCGGCAAGGTTCCTGCGGACAGCGGCACCATCACCTGGGGCCAGACCATCACCATGGACTACCTTCCGAATGAGAACCACGAATACTTCGAAGGCAAAAACGACCTCAGCCTCGTCGATTGGCTCTGGCAATATACCCGGGAGACCGACGAGCAGTTCATCCGCGGATTCCTGGGAAGGATGCTCTTCTCCGGCGAGGAAGTCCTGAAAAAAGTCAGCGTACTCTCCGGCGGCGAAAAGGTGCGGTGCATGCTCAGCAAAGTCATGCTCAGCCACCCCAATTTCATCCTCCTCGACGAACCCACGAACCACCTCGACATGGAAGCCGTGATCGCCCTCAGCAATGGCATGAGCGAATTCACCGGCAACCTGATCTTCACCACGCACGACTTCCACATCATGAACACGGTCTCGAACAGGATCATTGAATTGCGGCCGGAAGGGCTCGTGGACCGGATGATCCCGTTCGAGGAATACGTGAAGGAGATGCGGGCGAGGGATCTGGTGAAGTAAGGGAGCCTGAAGCCCTCTGACTGGGACAGAGCTGGGGTGAAAGCCACCTTCACTTACCCTCGTTCAAAACCAAGGAACCCGAAGGGATGTTTTTGTCTTTTGGGAAAGGCGGGAAACCTGGATTGGCCTTGTAGGGGGTTGGGTGAGCCACGTTTCCGCAGGAACTGCGCCGGGGTTTGACAGCCCGGAGAACCCTGCGGGCCTTCGGCGTCTCAGGTACACCTCCAGGGCGACCTGCCGTGCCCGGTTCAGGGTGTCAGGAGCCAATGTACCCAGGCCCTCCTCCCGGCAAGTCCTGTTGAATCCTTCGGATACATTCCCGATTCTTGCGTACATTGCGCCATCATTTATTCGCAGATGTTTTTGAAATGAAATACTCGACAGTACTCCACGACAACTATGTGATCCTGCACTTGCAGGAAGACAAGTTGAATAGCACCCTCGCTCCAGATCTCAAGAGTGTGATGATCATGTTCAATACGCAAGGTCAACGAAACATCATCCTGGATCTTAGCGAAGTGCAGTTTGCTGACAGCTCGGGCTTGAGTGCGCTCCTGCGTGCAAACTCACTGTGCAGCAGCTCAAACGGGCTTTTTGTCGTGTTTGGGATCACTCCGCATGTGCGCAAGCTGATCGATATCACCCATCTGGACCGGGTCTTTACCATCCTGCCAACGCAGCAGGAGGCGATCGAGGCTGTTTTCATGCATGAAATCGAGTCTGGAATCGACGACCAAGATTCCGATCAAGACGACGATGATCTCTGAGGCATGGAGGGCTCATTCCCTTGGTTCAGCCCTGTCTGCTTCCGGGGAGGGGTATATGCGTGATTGCCACGGATTTGACCGTTGATCCTCATTATTTGTAGGGGGGTACGGTGAAACGTAGGTCTATTTTCCCTATTTTGATCCGTTTCTGGCAAGGGTGGTCGCTTGCGAAGATGGGGTTGCCGCGAACTGTTCGCTTTCTATCCGCATAGAGGGCATTGTCAATCCGCAATGAGGCGCGTGAGTCATGTTTGATGTACATATCCTGGGTAGCAGCTCCGCCACCCCCGCATATTCCCGGTTTACCTCATCGCAGGTAGTCCACTACAATGACCGGTACTATCTCATCGACTGCGGTGAAGGGACGCAGATGCAGTTGCAGAAATATCATGTCAAGTATTCCCGCATCGACGGGCTGTTCATTTCGCATCTCCACGGTGACCATATGCTGGGGGCACCCGGGCTATTGTCGTCGCTGAGCATATATGAACGAACCAAGCCGCTTCCTGTGTTTGCCCCGAGGGGCCTTCTGGAGATTCTGGAGATGGTCTTCCGATATTCCGACACCGTCCTGCGCTATGCCATCGAGTTCCATGCCCTGGAGGACTTCGCGCCGGGGGAGGTGATTTTTTCCTCCGATCGTCTGGAGGTGGTTTCCATTCCCTTGCGTCATCGTAGCTTCTGTAGGGGATTTCTGTTTCGCGAGCGAAACAAGCGACGGAAGTTTGACTATTTCAAAGCCAAGTCGCTCGATGTCCCCAAGGAGTACTTCCACCTGCTGAAGCAGGAAAGGGATGTGACTTTGCCCGACGGCCGGCCGATTCTCGCGAATGACCTCCTGTTTGAGCGCGAAGCCCTGTACTCCTATGCCTACTGCAGCGACACGATGCCCGACCCTGCTTTGATCGGCTATATCCGGGATGTGACACTCCTGTACCACGAGGCGACCTTCTCCGATGACATGCGTGAGAGGGCGTACGAAACCCATCATAGCACGGCACGCGACGCAGGCCTTGCCGCCCGGAATGCAGGTGCCAAGCGGCTCATCATTGGGCATTTCAGTGCCCGGTACCGTGATCTGGATCCGTTGCTGAAGGAGGCCATGTCAGAGTTCCCGAACACTGAGCTCGCCCTCGAGGGCAGGGTTTTTAATCTTAAAACCAATGAATAGCGGGTCTAGAAGCCGTCTGTCCCGAAAAGGGGGTGGAGTGTTCCCGGCACCGAGCCGATGCTGAGTCCCGCCATGCCGGCCCCAAGGTTGCGGGATTTCACGATTGACATCCGTGCGACGCTTCCATGGAAGGCTGCTCCTGGTGGGCGGGCTTCCGGTTTTTCAGCGAAACTAGGGCGGCAACCTCCGACAGCATCAGCATGAGCATCGGTACGATGTAGGGTGACAAAAAGCGGGGCTTGTAAGTCAGGTACACGAAGTGGAACACCAGCGGAATCGCGGTGACCAGGCCCAAGGCCAGCAAGTCCCAGCGTTTCCGGCACCGGATCCAGAGGACGGCGGCGGCAGTGAGGACCCCCCACCACAGCCACCAGAGGACCGGCATGTAAACGTTCCCGAAATCCAGGCTCCTCCATATCGTGGGGATGCGCCCCGCCCTGTCTTTCAGGCTGTAATGGTATGTCGCTGCCATGAGGCTGTCCAGGTAGTCGTATTCCTTCTGCGGATGGTAGTAGTGCAAACCGGGTGTGAACCGATAGTCGAGGTAATTGAGGGAATGGATCGTTTCAATGTTGTCCTTCACGAATCGGCACTCGGCCTGCCAGAAGTGGCCTGCCAGAATCTTGGATCCCACTGCACCGAACAGGCTGTCACAGGCATTGATGCCACGGTTGGCGGGATACCCCGCCGATTCCCATTCCGAGACGCAATCCTTGTAGCCGAGATGGCTGAGTTCCATTCTCGTCTCATGGTGCTGAACCATGCCGCCATGCCGGAAGATATAGGGATGTACGAAACGGGAAAACGCAGGAATCCCCGCCTCGGTGCTGTCGTAAAGTGCGGAGGAAAAGTCCCATCGGACCCTGCCCTCCACGGTGAAGACGTCTCCGTCGTTGATGATCCGTTGCCCGATGTACACGAATGCATAGCAAGCGGCAAATGGCAGGACCGCAATGGCCACAGCAGCCCACCGACGAAGGAGGGGCGTGGCTGTGCGGGACAGGATCAGGCCGAACAGCGGGAGATGGATCATCGCACTGAGCTTGCCCATCAAGCAGAGACCCAGCATCGCCCCGAACAATGCCGCCGATGGCCCATCGCCCTGTTCCATCCACAGCAGGAGCATCGCCAGGCTCAGGAAGGTGAAGCTGGTGAACATGCTCTCGGCCAGCATCGAGTGGTTGTAAAACATCGTCACAGGCTCGGCCGCTGCGATCGCCAGTGCAACATAGAGTAGCACAGCATTTTGCCGGAATAGCACATTCGCCAGAAAAGAGGCCGCCCCAGCATAGAGAAGGCATTGCAAACCGACGATGAACCAGACATTGGGCCAGATTTTGGTACAGAGGGCAATGTAGATGTTGAGCAGGGGGTTGTGGTAGATGTCCCAGGTCAGGCCGCCACGGATGAAAGAGTTGGTATCGATCTCATAGAGCGGCGTCCCCAGTGCGAGGCATATCCACTGCGCTGCGGCGACCATCGCACAGCCCACCCAGAAGGACCGACTCCTGACGATTTCAAACGCCGTCTGCACAGCGGAAAATTAAGCATTCCTTTCCATAGAGCGTGGGTGGGACGCTTGGCGGTGTGCGATGGGTTCCTGGTCTCATGGGCAGGACGGCAGGAATGATTGCGTTCAAGGCAGCCCAGAAACAAGAACTGGAGGCCGCAGGGAACTTCCCCCCGCCCGATTCACGGTTCCCGCCCCTGTCATAACAAGGGAAAAATGCCTTGAACGATCGGTTTCTGCTCCTGCCAGCCACTGGTGGCATTGGCCCCTGTGGCAGGGAACCGGCGACGAGGAAGCACCCTCTGAGTGGAATGCTGTGCGCATGAATCCTTTTTACACTGTAGAATTGTGTAGAAATTGCTTTGGCAGCGGCAAGCCGAAGCAAAATCCATGATCGGGGTGTCCAGCCGTAAGGGATGGCAATCCAGCGTATTTTATCCTAAAATTGAGCCATGGTCAAGTTAAGCGTGAACATCAACAAGTTTGCTACCCTGCGCAACGCACGGGGCGGCAACAACCCCGATGTCCTCAAAGTCGCCAGCGACTGCGAGCACTTCGGGGCAGAGGGCATTACCGTACATCCGCGTCCGGACGAGCGGCACATCCGCCGGTCGGATGTATATGCGATCGCCAAGGCAATCTCGGTGGAGTTCAACATCGAGGGGTATCCCTCGGAGAATTTCCTGCGGCTCGTGGAGGACGTTCGTCCGACGCAGTGCACCTTGGTTCCAGACCCTCCGGGGGTGCTCACGAGCAATGCCGGCTGGGACACTGTTCAGCACAAGATCCTTTTGCGGGACATCGTGGACCGGTTGCACGCCTTCGGGGTTCGGGTTTCGGTCTTCCTCGGAACAGACTTGGAACTCGTGGATGCAGCCAAGGAAACTGGAACCGACCGAATCGAGCTGTATACCGAGCCCTACGCGGCTGCGTATCCAGGGGATCGCGTGCAAGCGGTTGCGCCCTACATTCGTGCAGCCGTGCATGCCCAGTCCCTGAACCTCGGCATCAATGCGGGCCATGACCTGAACCTGGAAAACCTGCGGTATTTCAAGGAGAATATAGTGCCGCTTCAGGAAGTCTCCATCGGGCATGCCTTGGTCTGCGATGCATTGTACTTGGGATTGGAAAGGACGATTCACGCATACAAAGCACAGCTGACGTGATGCTGCACGATCCGCGACCGGCCTGCGCCATCAGGTGAGCTGAGGGCCGTGCGTTTTTTTGACCTCGCTCACCACGGCCCGGATTTGCTGCTCATCTTCCATCTTGCAGATCAGAAGGACATCCCCTGTATCGACCACCACGAACCCATTGACTCCTTGCAAGACGACCAGTTTCTTCGGATCGTTGACCTGGACCAGGTTGTTGGCTGAGTCAAACGCCATCACCTGCCCGATGACGGCGTTTCCCAGGTAATCCTGCTCCATCTGTTCATGGACTGATCTCCAAGTACCCACATCGCTCCAGTCGAATGACGACGGGATCACATGGACGTTTTCAGCCTTTTCCATGATGCCAAGGTCGATCGACACGTTCCTGCTTCTCTCATACGCCTCTCGAATAGCAGCAGCCTCATTATCCGTATCGAGTTCTGGGTAGGTGGCGTTGAAGATCTCGAACAGGTCGGGCATGAAATCCGCAAATCCCCTCAGGATGGTCTCGGCGGAGAAGATGAACATTCCGCTGTTCCAAAGGAAATCACCGCTCTGAAGAAAGTTTTTGGCCATCTCCAATTCGGGCTTCTCGGTAAACATCTTGACCTTGTAGTAAGGGGCCGGTTCGTCATGCTCGAGGTATTGGATATAACCGTATCCGGTGTCAGGCCTGGTGGGACGAATGCCCAATGTCATGATGATCGGTTGCCTTCTGGACTCTTCCAGGCCGATGGTGACATCCTTCAGGAAATCGTCCGTATTGCGAATCAGGTAATCACTTCCGACGACCAGAATGCAGGCATCAGGATCGCGCTTCTTGATCTTGAATGCTGCGTAGGCAACGCACGGGGCCGTGTTACGCCCGACTGGCTCCAGTAATATCTCGCTGTCACGTACGCCTGGGAGATGTGACTTGACCAGATCTGCATATCGCTCATGTGTGACGATGAAAAGATTCTCCCGGGGAATGAACTGATCGAAGCGATCGTATGTCATCTGGATCATGGACTTGCCTAGGCCGAGAATATCGTGGAACTGCTTCGGCAGGCTGGTGCGGCTCATAGGCCAGAAACGACTGCCAATTCCGCCTGCCATGATGATCACGTAATCGTGTTTGCGCATACTCACTTCGTTTTCACATACAAGAAGCCAAGGATCAGGCGTCTTAAGCCGCCTTTGGTCGAAAACTTCAGTCATCTACCATCCAAAAGAAACAAGGTTTCTTCTCCAAGCGATGTCCCATGGAAGGACTGTACCAAATGGGTTTCACTGGAACCACCCCTTTCTTCGTGATTTGGAGTGGATGCTGCGGTGGGAGACCAGTGAACCAAAGATGCAAGCTTCCTCTGGGAGGTGGCAAAAATAATCTCTGTTCGTAGATTTTAAGGGGTTGTTTTCAGATTTATTTGTTATTTTAACCATTGAATAGCTGCTGTAGCTTAAAACCCTCACGGGATTAAGAAAAAAATTCGGAATGGAAGTTTTGCAAAAAGAGGATGTCAAGGACGCACTGAAGAAATACTTTGGGTTCGATGAATTTCGTGGAAGGCAGGAAGAAGTCGTGCGCCACCTGTTGAATGGCCAAGATTGCATGGTGATCATGCCGACCGGGGCTGGAAAATCCCTGTGCTATCAGCTTCCGTCCATCGTGATGGAGGGTACCGCACTCGTGATCTCACCGCTCATTGCCCTGATGAAGAACCAAGTGGATCAGATGAGTGCCCTGGGGATCGAGGCGGGGTTCCTGAACTCGAGCATGTCTCGCACGGACTATGATGAAGTGAAGCGCAAAGCCATTGATGGCAGCTTGAAGCTGCTGTACGTCGCTCCGGAATCCCTCGTCAGGGATGAATTCATTGATTTTCTCAAGCAGGCCAGAGTGGCCTTTGTGGCGGTGGATGAAGCACACTGCATCTCGGAATGGGGGCATGATTTCCGCCCGGAATACCGGCGAATCCGTGAAATCCTGAATCATATCCCCCATGTCCCCATCATTGCGCTCACAGCCACTGCGACTCCCAAGGTGCAGCTAGACATCCAGCAAAACCTTCAAATCCGGGATGCCAAGGTGTTCATCACCTCATTCAATCGCAGGAATCTCTACTACGAAATCAGGCCGAAGCATGATCCCGTCACGGACATGATCAAGTTCGTCAAGAAAAATTCAGGGAAATCGGGGATCGTTTACTGCTTGAGTCGCCGCAAGGTAGAAGAGCTCTCTGACCTCTTCAAGGTGAATGGCATCAAGTCTGTGCCTTATCACGCCGGACTGGAATCCAAGGTTCGCACCAAGCATCAGGACATGTTCCTGCAAGAGGATGTGGACGTCGTCGTGGCGACCATTGCTTTCGGGATGGGAATCGACAAGCCAGATGTGCGGTACGTCATCCATTATGATGTACCGAAGAGCATCGAGAGCTATTATCAGGAAACTGGTCGCGCCGGACGGGACGGGCTGGAGGGCAACTGCATCCTCTACTATGACTTCAACGATATCATCAAGCTCGAAAAGTTCATGAAGGACAAGCCTGTGAGCGAACGGGAAGCGGGTCGCTTGCTGCTGTATGAGATGGCCAGCTTCTGCGAGTCTGGAATGTGTCGCCGCAAGTACATGATGCACTATTTCGGGGAGACCTTCGACCACGTGAACTGCAACGGCATGTGCGACAACTGCCGTTTCCCGAAGGAGTCCTATGATGCCACCAAGCTGGCGAAGCAGGCTTTGGCAGTTGCGAAGCAGGTCAGGGAGAAGTTTGGCATCGACCACATGGTCAAGGTGTTGCGAGGTACGACCAGTCAGCAGGTGGTGCTGAACGAGCATCACAACCTTCCGATTTTCGGTAGGGGAAGCGAACTCAGCGACAAGGAATGGAAGGCGGTATTCGCACAGCTCATGGTGCAGGATTACCTGGAGAAGGACATCGACGACTACGGAGTCGTCAAGCTCTCCGCCAAGGGGAACCAATATCTGGCCAAGCCGGAAACACTGCTGCTGCTGAAATTCCAAGATTTCGCAGAACTCGAGAAGCAGCGCGAGCAGGCGGAAGCCATCGCTGTCGAGGCCTTTGACCAGATTTTGTTCGACAAGCTGAAGAAGCTGAGGAAGGAGATCGCCCAGAAGAAAGGCATACCCCCGTTCGTCCTCTTCCAGGATCCAAGCCTGGAAGACATGAGCATCAAGTATCCGATTACGATGGATGAATTCCAAAATATCATCGGGGTCGGGAAAGGGAAGGCGGAGAAGTTTGCGAAGCCTTTCATGGAGATGATTCAGAAGTACGTCGAGGAGAACGACATTGAGCGGCCAGATTCATTGATCGTCAGGAAAGCCGGCAACAAGTCGATGAACAAGCTGTTCTTCATCCAGCATGTGGATCGGAAAACCCCTCTGGATGAGATTGCGCGGCTGAAGGGTGTTTCACTTTCTGAATTGATGGAAGACTTGGAACATATTATCTACAGTGGCACCAAGCTGAACCTGGATTACTACATCAAGTCGGAAATGGACGAAGAGGTCGTGGAGGAGATTTATGACTACTTCCTTCACGCTGAAACCGATGCGCTCAATGCGGCAGAAGCGGCCTTCGGTGGCAGGTACAGCCGAGAGGAGATACAGCTCATCCGTGCGAAATTCATTTCGGAAGTCGGCAATTGACCGGGAAAAGTCTGTGTTCGGGAATCAAAGTGTGAACGTCCTCCGCCCTGGGAGGTGGAGGCCTGCATTTTACCTGATCGCAGTCTCCATGAACCTGATCATCCTATCACCTCCCCGCGCACACTGTCAAGGCTCCATCGGGGACAGTCTGGGCACTTTTCTCATCGAGGCGAACCTGAAGCCGTTTCTTGGCTTTGGGTGTGAAGTCGTTCAGCGCGGCAGGCCTGACTACAGCTTCAGCTATGGCTACACGAACAATGAGAACAAGTACGAGTGGAGCGACAGCACGATATTCAATCTCGGGTCAATTTCGAAGCTCTTCACCGCCATCGTCATCGTCAAGCTCGCTGAGGAGGGGCTACTGAAGCTGGATGATCCCGTATATTACCACTTTCCTGAATTTCTGGAAATCCAAGGCCGCACACGCCAAGCCCCCGATGTCCGGATCATGGATCTGCTGGAGCACCGTTCAGGAATCGACCAGAGCATGGAAGACCTCTTTCCTGAGCACTTTGGAAAGGAAGCGATGCAATCCGAGGTCGATTACTATGAACACACCTATAACTACAGGGCATTCTCCAGCAAGAGCGACTTCAAGGAGCGGTTCCTGATGTTTGCGAGAATTGATTATCCGCCACGCAAAAAATACCATTTTTCAAATCTCAACTATGTGCTGCTGGGATATATTGCAGAGGAGGTGGTCGGGATCAACCTCGGCCAAATCGTCACGAACAAGATCTTCGCTCCACTGGAGATGAACGACAGCCATTATTATCAGACGCACGATTCTCTGCTGGGGAGATTGGCTTGGGGCTATTACAAGCTCACGGACGGCAGCTATCTGAATGTCCATGAGAATGAGGTGGAGAGCCCCAGCCCGACCGGCGACGGAGGCATCAAGACCTCGATGCGCGACATCCGGAAGTTCATGAAGTTCCTGCTGGGCGATTGGCAAAATCCAGTCTATGACGAAATCCTTTCACGGTCTGCATTGCTCTCCATGATGGGGCCCCTCCAAAAAGGCCCGGACAAGGCTACGTGGGTGGGATTGGGATTTCACAACCTGCAATCGTATAATTTCACAGGTCATGCGGGTGGATGGGACGGGTTCCTGGGCATCCTCTACGTCCATCCAGCGTCTCACTCGGGCTTGTTCTTGATCACCAACCGCGAAGACAACGAGCTTTTCAGTTTCCTCCGGATTTATGCTGCTTATGCGATGCTGTACCGGGAATTCGAGTCGTCAAGATCCGTGAAATAGCCTTGGCGGTTTTCCCACAGTCCTCTCATTGGAAGTGTCCTATTTCGAGGTTCTTCCATTGCATCGTGCCGGGGTAGAATGGTCGAGTTAAGGTCCAGCATTAAAATTTTCGTTAATTTTGTACAAGAATAACCATGAGACCAGAATGGATAAAAGCGTATTAACCCGGGAGCCTCTTGTCAGCATTTCACCCAAGGCACTTGCGCAGTTGAAGATGCTGCGCACCCAAGAAGGCCATGGCGAGGATGCTGGGATTCGTGTTTCCGTGAAGGGTGGCGGCTGTTCAGGACTGTCCTACGATCTCGGATTTGACACGATCGAAAAGCCAGGCGACCATGTCTTCGAACAGGAGGGCGTGAAGGTATTCATCAGTGCAAAAAGCTTGCTTTATCTCGTTGGAACGGTACTCGAGTACAGCGACGGCCTGAATGGAAAAGGATTTCAGTTCAACAATCCGAACGCGACGCGTACCTGCGCCTGTGGCGAAAGCTTTGCAGTTTGAGCGGCTTCCCGAGGATTGGCCCCTGAAGTGGATCCGCCTCAATCGCAAGTGATTCGATCTCTGTGATTGAACGGAAGAGCACCCCACACCTTGGCCTATCGGTACTGATTAAACAAAGTTGCAGCCATCTCGCAGGCCTCGCCGAATGCCTCTGTGTTCAATCCGTGACTGGAACCCACCTCTCCCAGAAAGTGCACTACGGATTCCGTGGAGATATTGCCTACGAGCTCGTCCTCGGCAAACGGGCATCCGCCAAATCCCATCATGGCACTGTCAAATCTCCTGCACCCTCCCTCCCAAGCAGCCCGGAGCTTGGTTACCCCCATTTCGGGCGTGGAGTGGAAATGCGCCCCGAACTCGACCGTCGGGAAGCGTGGGATCATCTCCCGGAAGATTGACCCAATCGTGGAGGCATCTGCCGTCCCCACGGTGTCGGACAAGGAAATCACACTCACACCGAGATCCACTATCCGCTGCACCCAGTCTCCTGCTAGTATCGGGCTCCAGGGATCCCCGTAGGGATTCCCGAATCCCATGCTGATATAGACGACAAGCACCTTGCCTGCAGCATTGCACAGGGCTCGCATCTCTGCGACCAATTCCATGGACTCGGCAATCGTCCTGCGCGTGTTGCGAAGCTGAAAGGTCTCCGATATGGAAAATGGATATCCCAAATAGCGAATCCCTCCATGCCCGGCAGCCTCCTCGGCGCCCCTCAGGTTTGCGACGATGGCAAGCAGCTTGGTTGAGGTACCCGAAAGTTCCAGCCCGGCAAGCACCTCAGCCGTATCCGCCAATTGTGGGACCACTTTCCCTGAAACAAAGCTCCCGAAATCAAGGGTATCGAAACCGACCCGCAACAATGCATTCAGGTAGGCGACCTTTTTGTCGGTCGGGATGAATTTCTGAATGCCTTGCATGGCATCCCTCGGGCACTCAATCAATTTTAGCATGGGATTCATCGACGTCGCATGAAGTTAAATGGCCTTGAAGGCAGATTGGAGAATTGTTGCCAGCACACGAATCCCTTCATTTTTCTTCATTTTTCCACTGCAGCCAACCATGAACCTCTGGGGATACCATCCTCCTCTCGTTTTTCCGCTCCGGAATATCCGGCTCCAGGTCTGCAGCTGCCATTGAAAACACGATCACTTTGACAATCTTTCTGAGAAAGCACTGGATTCGCGTCCAGAAACGGAATACAGTGGATAAAAATTTTTATGTCTTCGAAGATCAGCATTGCGATTGGATTTCCGTACAATCATTATATTTGGAAAAGTATGAATTTAATCGTCTCCATTCTAATCACGTGGTCGGTTTGTTCGTGGTCTATGCCACTTGGAGGCAATGAAGGAAATAAAGGCCTTAAAGAAACCCCGTCGATTGCCTTGTCCCTGAAACTGCCGCTTACAAGCGGAAGCTCAGTCAAACTGGGTTATGAAATTCCTTATGCCGGATACGTTGAGTTTCATCTCTACGATGCCACTGGAACGAAAATCTGGGCGGATTATACAGTTCAGGAGAGAGGCCTGCATTATCAAACCCTTCGGATGGACAAGCTGAAGTCTGGTCAGCAGTATCTCTATGAGTTCTGGTACAAGGGCAGGCCATATCCCGGGAAATTCAGTATCTAGGGATTAAATTCCCTTTAGCGGGTGGCAGCCTTGTCGAAAAAGAACCATAAAGTGCCGTTCCCGCATTTTCCCCGGTGTCCTGTACGATTGTTTTATTTCTGTAAATTTGCCGTGAATGAGAGGAGCGTTACTCATATCAGTTCTGGCGATTGCAGTATTTATTTGCGCGCATCCGCAGGGCATAGGCTGTCAATCGGCCTCGGGCGAGCTGCTAGCATGTCCTTTTCAGAGTGGTGGCCTTCCTGGCCGATGCGTTCCCTTTTCCAAAGGTGCCCCCCACCTGTGTTACTCCTCCGGAAAGGGGAAAAAGCACGAAATCTACCTCTGGCGACAGTTGGAATCAATCCGGAAGCGGGGGTTTTCAATTGTAAAGCTTGGTCGCATCATCCCCGGCAGGTTTGACCAACCCCTCTGCGAGGAAAGTGGGAAGCAACCTGAGAGGGGCAAGTACGTAACTATACCTAGTACAGGCTCCCTCGAAAACAGCTGTACATTCGGCAGCTCGTTTGACAGGAAGCATTCCTTCCCGTTCACCCTCCATGAGAGCCAGGTGATCAAGGAGTGGGACAATGGTGTGGCGACCTTCAAGGTCGGCAACCCTTGCCCGCTCAGGATAACTCCAAGTCCAACCCATGGGATTGACAGGGGCAAAAGGGAGTTTTCCCTGACATGACACTCTATGTTGACATTCTGCTGATCTCAGCGAAATAACCTCTATGTATTATGCAAGCAATTCTGAATAGCAAAATCCTCATCCAACGTATCGCCAAGAGCAGGCTCCATACGGTCGATTTTGATGATATCCCGTTTGGGAAAATATTTGCCGACCACATGCTCGTAGCCGGCTATGCCGACGGCGAGTGGGGACAGGCCACTATCCTACCGTATCAGAACATCTCATTTGCTCCCGCGATTTCCGCGCTGCATTACGGGCAGACGATATTCGAAGGGATGAAGGCTTTCAAAAACCAAGCGGGGGAGCCGGTTCTGTTCCGTCCCTTGGAAAACTGGGATCGAATGAACCATTCTGCCAGAAGGATGTGCATGCCGGAGATTCCCTTGGAGCTTTTCTTGGACGGATTGAAGCAGCTCGTCTCGATCGATCGCGAATGGATTCCCCAAAGGGAAGGTTGCTCCCTGTACATACGGCCGTTCATGTTTGCCACGGATGAATTTGTGGGCATTCGCCCATCCGAGACGTATCGGCTCATCATGTTCAGCTGTCCGGTGGACGCATATTATCCCGATCCAGTCGGCCTGATGGTCTCAGGCAAATACGTCCGTGCATTCGAGGGTGGCACTGGCGAGGCCAAAACTGCGGGAAACTACGGTGGAAGTCTTCTGGGGGCCAAGGAAGCCAAGGAAAAAGGTTACCACAATGTACTCTGGCTCGATGGGAAGGAGCGTAAATACATCGAGGAATGCGGAACGATGAACGTGTTCTTCATTATCGATGGAGTGGCTGTGACACCCAAGCTCACAGGGACGGTACTGCATGGCACCACACGCCAAGCCTTGATCCAGCTGCTACATGATATGGGCGTAGAGGTACAGGAACGCTTGATTTCCCTGGAGGAGGTCATCAAGGCACACGATGCTGGAAAGTTGGATGAAGCCTTTGGAGCGGGGACGGCCGCCGCAGTCGCCCCTGTGGTCAGGATCGGGCATGATGGAACGGTGCCGATACTCCAGGGCCGTACTGAAATCGTATTGCCGCCTATGGAAAAGCGCAAAGTGGGGCCAGAACTTCTCAAGCGCCTCAGTGAGATTAGAGTAGGGCTCGCCCCTGACACGCATGGCTGGCTGGTTCCAGTGTAAGTACCATGGCAGCTGGGGCGTTCACATGATGTCAGTCACCTTTGGCACCCAATCAGCCACATCGATAGGATCGTAATGAATACCTAGAGCGTGGATGTGCCTCCTCCGTGTGAGCATTTGGCCAATCCTTCGTAAATGGTTCATCAGCATCTCCACGCGGCTCCACGAGCAAACAAGATATCCTCTTCTCTCCCATCCATTTTGCGCTTCCTCGCGTAATAGGGCTGGAATTCGCCGCCATTGATAGGAGTGCAGTTAGGCGGACGCCTCCCTACTGCTGAAGAATAATTTTCCCTACAAATGCAGATGGCAATTTCCCCCATCATTGCTCAGGAGGGCAAAAAAGGAAACTCCAGCAGCAACCTAGGCTCCGCTGGAGTTTCTTCTTTCAATGTCATGCATCACATCAGCTTCCTGGCGACCTCGGTCGTCTTGAACTGCTCGATGATGTCTTTTTCTTGTATATCGTTGTAACCGTCTATCTGCATACCGCAGTCAAAGCCACGCTTGACCTCACGCACATCGTCTTTGAAACGCTTGAGCGAAGCGAGCTTGCCTTGGTGGATCACGATGCCATCGCGGATGAGTCGGATCGGGTCTTTGCGGTTGATCTCACCGTCCACGACCATGCAGCCTGCGATGTTACCGACCTTGGTGACCTTGAATACTTCCCTGATCTCGGCTGTACCCGTGGTTTCCTCCTTCTTCTCTGGCGAAAGCAGACCTTCAAGGGCATCCTTGACCTGGTTGATGGCGTCGTAGATGACGGAGTAGAGGCGGATGTCAATGCCTTCGGTATCAGCAAGCTTACGGGCGTTCGGAGCCGGGCGAACTTGGAATCCGATGATGATGGCCTCGGATGCGGTTGCCAACAAGACATCTGCTTCCGTGATCTGACCGACAGCCTTGTGGATGACTTTGACCGCCACTTCGCCTTGGCTGAGCTTGAGCAAGCTGTCACTGAGTGCCTCGACAGAGCCGTCCACATCACCCTTGACGATAATGTTGAGCTCCTTGAAGTCTCCGAGTGCTTTGCGACGTGCAATCTCCTCCAACGTCGGCCGCTTGTTCTGACGCAGTTGCTGCTCACGGTAGAGTTCACTGCGGCGCACCGCGATGTCCTTGGCCTTGCGCTCGTCTTCATAGACTGCGAAGCGGTCGCCTGCCTGTGGTGTTCCTGCCAATCCGACCAGTTGCACTGGTGTCGAGGGGCCTACTTTTTTCACACGGTGTCCGCGCTCGTCCATCATGGCACGTACGCGACCGTAATGCACCCCTGCCACGAGGGAGTCCCCGACCAGGAGAGTTCCATCCTGTACGAGCACTGTTGCCACCACACCACGTCCCTTGTCGAGACGGGCTTCGATGACGGTGCCCCGCGCAGACTTGTCGGCATTCGCCTTAAGTTCGAGCATCTCTGCTTCCAGCAGAACCTTTTCCAGAAGCTCCGGAACACCTTTTCCAGACTTGGCACTGATCTCCTGACACTGGAACTTGCCACCCCAATCCTCGACCAAGATGTTCATCTCGGACAGCTGGAGGCGGATCTTCTCCGGGTTTGCCCCAGCCTTGTCGATCTTATTGATCGCGAAGACCATCGGGACGCCGGCGGCCTCGGCATGGTTGATCGCTTCACGTGTCTGGGGCATGATTTGATCGTCAGCGGCGATCACGATGATGACCAGGTCGGTCACCTTCGCACCGCGGGCACGCATGGCTGTAAAAGCCTCGTGACCAGGGGTATCCAGGAAGCAAATCCTGCGCCCGTCTTCCATGTGAACCTCGTAGGCCCCAATGTGCTGTGTGATTCCTCCAGCCTCGCCTGCGACGATGTTTGCCTTGCGGATGTAGTCCAGAAGTGAGGTCTTTCCATGGTCTACGTGCCCCATCACGGTGATGATGGGTGCACGAGGTTCCTGGTTTTCAGACTCTTCCTCACTTTCTGCATCGTCAAATTCCTTGTCTGCAATGTCGATGAAGCGAACGGAATAGTCATACTCCTCGGCAAGGAGTTGGATGACATCCGCCTCCAGGCGTTGGTTGATCGACACAAAGAGGCCCAGTTCCATGCACTTGGAAATGATCTCGGTCACAGGTATGTCCATCATATTTGCCAACTCATTGGCCGTGATGAACTCCGTCACCTCGAGAATCATCGCCTCCTCCGCACGAAGCTGTGCTTCGTTTTCGCGGCGGCGGGCATCCAAATCACGTTTTCCCTTCCGCAAGCGCTGACGGCTGCGGCCAGCGCCCTTCCGCAGATCAGCGAGGGTGCTCTTGATGATGTCGTTGATCTCCTTCGCGGAGGCGTCTTCCTTCTTTTTTCGATCAGCTGCCGATCCAGCGCCAGTGTGCTTGGCACCTGTCTTGGTGGACCTGGAGCCAACTCCCATGCTGGGCTGTACAGATTGACCCGATTGTCCGGGAACCACTGTGGCCTTTTTCCGTTTGCGCTTTCGGCGGCGTTTCTTCTTGTCGTCCTCCGAGGCATCCCCCCCTGTCGTGGCGGGTGCTGCTGCACTGGTAGTCGTGGAGGCTGCAATCTTTGGCTTTGGCTTCTTTCCCGAGAGGGCTTCCAAATCGATCTTGCCTTTGATGCTGAGACCGGCCAGTTTCGGAGAATGGTCCGCAGCCCTAACGACCCCCTGATCCTCTACGACATCTGCCTCCGCCACATCCTGCCCCACCATAGAAGGCTTGGATTCCTCCATGCCATGGGCGATCCTAGGGGCTTCTGGAGTCTCCGCAGATGCGTCGGACACTTTGGCAGTGATCGGCTCATCCACCGGTCTTGGTTGATGCAACTCTGGAACCTTCACTTCCGGAACAGGTTCGAAGACTACAGGAGCCAAAGCATCGGGCTCAGCCTTCACTGGCTGCTCTGCAACAGGCACTGTCTCCACGGCCTGGTTCTTTGAGACATCCGCTTTGGGCTGGGGCTTCTTTCCACGGATATTGTCCAAATCGATCTTGCCCTTGACTTTTAATCCCGGGTAGCGAGCATCGCCGGAATCCTTGGAAGCATCCTGGACTTTCTCGGCAGTGGGTTCCTGCTTCGCTTTGGCATGCCCCGCATCCTTGCGCACATCAAGGTATCCGCTACGCAGCTGTTCAGCGGAAACGAACTCATCCTCCTCATGTTCTAGACTTTCATCCTGATGCTGCCGCTTCTCCTGCTTGGCTTCCTTGATCTGCTCCACTTTCTGCTTGAGCACTTTCTCGGATGCAAAGTCCTTCACGAGCAACGCATACATCTCGTCACTTAGCTTTTCGTTTGGGGAGTTCGTAATGGTGTATCCCTTGGATTGCAAGTGATCCACCAAGGTTGAACTTCCCGTATTCAACTCCTTTGCTACTTTGAAAAGTCGATATTTCGGTTTCTCTTCTGACATAAACGGATTTTGTCTCCCACCCTAATTAATCTTCAAACTCGGCCTCCAGGATTGCCATCACTTCCATGATGGTTTCACGGTCAAGGTCAGTCCTGCGCTCCAAGTCATCGACACTGAGCTCAAGCACCGCTTTGGCGGTATCGCAGCCGATGGCTTTAAGTTCATCGATCACCCACTCGTCGATTTCGTCAGCGAACTCGTCCAGGTCCACGTCCTCCTCATCATGTTCCATTTCGCGGAAGACGTCGATTTCGTAGCCGGTCAGGCGGCTGGCAAGCTTGATGTTTTGCCCGCTTTTACCGATTGCCAGAGACACTTGGTCGGGCTTGAGGAAGACTTGGGCCTTCTTGGTGCCTTCATTGAGCTTGATCGAGCTGATTTTTGCAGGACTGAGCGCCCGCTGAATGTAAAGCTGATCATTGCTGGTGTAATTGATCACGTCGATGTTCTCGTTGCGCAGCTCACGGACGATTCCGTGAATACGGGAACCTTTCATGCCGACGCATGCACCCACAGGGTCGATACGGTCGTCGTAGCTTTCCACTGCCACCTTCGCACGCTCCCCTGGTTCGCGTACAATACCCTTGACAGTAATGAGGCCGTCATAGATCTCAGGGACTTCTTGCTCGAAGAGTTTCTCCAGAAACAGGCCGGAGGCCCTGGAGATGATGCAATGCGGATTGCCATTGCGCAGATCCACATCGATGATTACGGCGCGGATCGTGTCGCCCTTACGGAAGCGGTCTTTGGGTATCTGCTCATTCTTGGGCAGCAACAGTTCGTTGCCCTCGTGGATGACCATGATCTCGTTCCGCCATATCTGGTACACCTCGCCGACGATGATCTCGCCGATGAGTTCCTTGTACTTCTCGAAGATGACCTGCTTCTCTAGGTCCCGCACCCTTTGCGTCAGTGTTTGCTTGGCGGTCTGAACGATCTTTCGACCAAAATCCGAGAAGCGAATTTCATCCGCCATGGGCTCGCCGATCTCAGAGTCTTCGTCCATCGTCAAGGCCTCTGAGAGTGAAATCTGTGTAGCCTCGTCCTCTACCTCTCCATCCTCCACTATCTCTCGTTCGCGGAATGCTTGAATGTCCCCCTTGTCGACGTTGATAATTACGTCAAAGTTCTCGTCTGACCCGTACTTCTTGCGAATCATCGTGCGGAACACCTCTTCCAGCACGCTCATCAGCGTGGCGCGGTCGATGTTTTTGAACCGGGCAAATTCCGCAAAGGATTCGACCAGGCTTTCCTTGTTCTCGCTTAATTTCCTTCTCGCCATGTTTCAATCGAATGAAATTTCAACTTTTGCTTCTTGGATGGCGTCAAACGCCAAACGTATATCCGTGTTTTCTAAATTTTCGGACTTCTTGGGTTTCTTCTTCGTATCCTGAGCCAGATCGATCCCTTCATCGTCCACCGCCACCAAGGTTCCTGACAGTGACCTGCCGTCGGTGGTTTTCACCTTCAGCCTCCGGCCCACATTCCGGTAGTACTGCCTGCGAATCTTCAGCGGTCGTCCGATTCCGGGGCTGCTGACCTCAAGGTTGAACGGGAAATCAAAGGGATCGATTTCTTCCAGCCATGCATTGAGCTTCCGGCTGATGTGTGCGATCCGGTCAATGTTGATGCCCTCGTCGGTATCGACCAGAAGTGAAAGAACGCTGCTTGGACCTCTTCCCAGACTGATCTCTACAACAAAAACATCAGGAAAGTGTACTGTCACCAAGTTCCTCAATTCCTTCTCAACTTCTTCGAAACCCATCATCGAAAAAACAAAAAAGGGAGAACTTTTCCTCCCCGTCCACTCAATTTATTTCAATTCATTGCAAAGATACTGTATCTCTATGAAAAACGCAAAATGTAATTTGGCCATTCTTTTGAAAGGAATCTTAGGATCGGAACTGTTGCACAACTCCTGACCGAGAATTTTTCAGCCCCTAGATCTTCGGTTTTATATACCGAACGCCTTGAAGGGGCTCCGCTTCGCTCTCCTTTTCGTTTGCAACAGGCTCCCCTTTGGCAGGCGTGGGCTGTTCATCCATCACCTCACCATGCCCCTTTTGGGGTTCGCTGATTGGCAGGTCATTACGTGAGGTTGGGCTCGACCGAAGGCATTTGGTACCCGCCTTAAATCTTGGCTGATGACTTCTGGGAGCGTACATCCTCATCCACTTCACCCGAAAGTTTCAGCACCTGCCAGTCATGCCTGTTGGCCGGTGTGTATTCATGTGCAAGCACCAAGGGAGATCATGAGCGACTTCAATACCCTGCTCAGCGGCATGGTTCCTGCTCGTGTGGGGAATCCGTATATTCGCAGAATGTACCGCAAGAATGCGTCAAATCACATGATCGCCTCTTTCTTTGCCTTGCTCGCCACACTTTGGATGACCGCCTGTGGCCATTCGTCGAAGCCGGATAGCCAGGCACCCCTCCACCCGCAATCCCAAGCCATCCAGGATCACCGGGTGAAAACGGGTGCCGAGGTCTTCATCACCGATCGGCTCGGAACCTTGGCGAACAAGCGAGTGGCAATCGTTGCCAACCATACGAGCGTTATTTTCTCGGACAGCCTTGGCCACAGGGGGGTGCACCTCGTGGACACGCTATTTCGGCGAAGCGTTAAAATTGTGAGGGTCTTCGCACCGGAGCATGGCTTCAGGGGCAACCACGATGCCGGATCCCATGTGGCCAATAGCGTGGACAAGAAAACAGGCATCGGGATTGTCTCGCTTTTTGGCGCGCAGAAAAAGCCCAGGCCCGAGCACCTGGCCGATGTCGATCTCGTCATCTTCGACATTCAGGATGTGGGTGCACGTTTCTACACCTACATCTCCACCATGAGCTATGTCATGGAGGCATGCTCCGAACAGAAGGTCCCGATGCTGATCCTTGACCGCCCGAACCCCAATGGCTGGTATGTCGACGGCCCGGTATTGGAGCCAGCACAAAAGTCATTCGTGGGGATGCATACCGTGCCGGTGGTGCATGGGATGACTGTCGGCGAATATGCCAACATGGTCAATGCCGAAGGCTGGCTCGCCAACGGCAAGAAATGCGCCCTGGATGTCATCCGGTGCAGGGATTACCGCCATGGCATGCGATGGAAGGAAACGGGGCTGCCTTGGCTCCCTCCCTCCCCCAACCTCACCACGGAATACAGTGCTTACCTTTATCCCATGCTGTGTTGGTTTGAAGGGATCAACGTCAGCGTGGGCCGTGGCACGGATCACCCGTTCGAGCTGGTCGGGGCACCCTGGCATGTCGGCTATCAAAACAAGCTGAAGGAGGATTCCATCCTCGGAAACACCCTCCCTTCACACATGGTTCTCAGCGGGCTGGAGGGTGAATACATACGATTCACCCCGCGCTCCACCCCCGGCAAAGCCTCACAACCCGACTATGAAAATCAAGCCTGCTACGGTGTCAGGTTCCTGAACCGAGTCGGTGGGAAGGAGCTCTTCCTGGCCGGCCTGGCCCTATTGGCCAACTTCGCGGAAGAAGCCCAAAACGTGGGGATATCGTCCACGCTCTACCGACCCAGTTTCAACCTGCTCATTGGGAACAGCACCTTGAAGACCCAGCTCAAAAAGAAAATGCTGCCGGCGGAGATTTACGCCACCTGGCAGGATGCCCTCGGTAAATTCAAAGTCAAACGCCACAAATATCTCCTTTACCCTGATTTCGACTAATTTCCGGGGGCCACCTAGGCGGTAATTCCCCTGATTCCCGCCTTTGCACCGTCTGCCTTGTTCGGCCTAGGAACGCCTTACCTGCTCGTTGGCCGCATCGCTGCCTTTTCTGCCAAACGGCTACCCCCACTGAGTGAATCGGCCGCGATCCCACCCGCAAGCGGAAACCACATTTTTTCAGGCGACTTGTCATGCGAGCATGGATGCGCGTAATTTCGGGCTCTATGCGCATCGTCTTCATGGGTACCCCGGAATTTGCGATCCCATCGCTCAGGATCTTGGTCGAGCATGGCTATGAGATCGTGGCTGTCGTGACCGCCCCAGACCGCCCTGGCGGGCGTGGCCAGCGGCTGACACCTTCACCCGTGAAGGAATATGCCGTGGCAACGGGGCTTCCGGTCCTTCAGCCTGAAAGGCTCAAGGACCCTGACTTCATGCAAGCCTTGCAAGCCAAGAATCCAGATCTTGCCGTCGTAGTCGCGTTCAGAATGCTGCCGGAACAGGTGTGGCGCCTTCCCCGGATGGGAACGCTGAACCTTCATGCTGCGCTGCTGCCGGACTATCGCGGAGCCGCCCCCCTGAACTGGGTGGTGATCAACGGCGAGACCAAGACAGGCGCCACCACATTCCTCATTGATCACCAAATCGATACAGGGGCCATCCTGCTGCAGACGGAAATCCACCTCCCCCATGAATGGACGGCGGGAGACTTGCACGATGCCATGATGGAGCAGGGCGCTGAGCTGGTGCTGAAGACCGTGCAAGCCATTGGCTCCGGGAACGTTCATCCACTGTCCCAGGATGAAAAGGCGTTCGTACATGCCGCTCCCAAGATTTTCAAGGAGGATTGCAAGATCGATTGGTCCCGAAAGGCACCCGAACTGTACAATTTCATTCGGGGCCTCAGTCCGTCTCCCACCGCCTGGACGAAGCTGAACGGCAAAGTCCTTAAAATCTTCAAGGCCACCGAGGGAGGCGAGCAGGTCACGGGCCCAGCCGGGACACTGAAGAAGTTGTCTGGAAAAAACGAGCTTTGGGTACGGTGCGGGGAGGGTTGCCTACGTATCGACAGCCTGCAAATCGAAGGCAAGAAACGGATGGACGCCGCTGCATTTCTGCTAGGCCACAGGGAGGAGCTCAGCCATGTGGAGTAACAGGATGGCAAGTTTCCGAAGCAATCACTACCCCCGGAGCAAGAACAAGCTCATGGTCGGGCAAGAGTATGCCGGCCGGTACTATTTGGTGCTCGCCTTCATCGTGCTGGTCGGTGCGGTGATCCGTACTTACAAGGACCGCGAAATGATCATTTTCTCCGTGGTGGCACTTGTCCTATGCATCCTGCTCGGCAACCTCTTCGCGAAGGTCAAGATGCGCCGGAGCATTGCCGAGATTTTCTTCGTCCATGACGGATTCTCCATCATTTCCGTTCATGACATCTTGCATGAGAGCCCCAAGCGTAGTTTCCCCCTGAAATTTGCCAATCCCACCCGAACCGAAAACGAAATCCAATTTCATTTCGAGGATCAGATCATGACCATTCGGCGCGAAGACTGGGGCGACGAGTTTGACCTGATCTGGAATTGGTTCATATCCGGCACAGTGGATTTTGGGGCGCCACCGG
The DNA here is from genome assembly GCA_046050405.1 of Bacteroidota bacterium. GTDB lineage: Bacteria > Bacteroidota > Bacteroidia > J057 > JADKCL01 > JADKCL01. The sequence goes on from JBJOPY010000191.1 coordinate 30,213, forward strand.
AATTGAAACCGATATGATGAAAGGGTATGTAATTAAGGGTCTCCCACCCGATGCCCCGGACAAGGCCATTACCTTCACCCCGAATGCTGGACGGATGCATGATAGCCTCCGCCTTCACGGGTTTGCGTGTTCCTCTGCGGTAATCATCCGTGCCCGATGCAATCAACACGGCAATTTAATCGTCGGGTCACCCTCCGGGGAAACCATGTTCACTCCGCCGCAATGGAAGGGATAGCGGACGACACAGACGACAGGCGATGCGCCTCAACATTCCCCCATCGCCCCGTCTTCGATCCTCAATCCTTTTCTTATCTTTACCGCCCGTAAATCGAATGTAAACCCATGAAAGCACTCGAAGGCAAAAACGCATTTATAACAGGCGCCACCCGCGGCATCGGCAAGGGCATCGCCCTGGAATTTGCCCGTCAGGGCGCCAACATCGCAGTAACCTATCTCAATGACGGCGATCTCAGTCCTGAACTCGTGACAGAGATCGAGTCCCATGGCGTGAAATGCCTGGGCATCAGGGCAGATGCCAGCAGCATGGAAGACACCGTGGCGGCAATCGATGCCACTGCCGCAGCCTTCGGGGGCATCGACGCACTCGTGAACAATGCAGGCATCACCATGGACAACCTGCTCCTCCGCATGTCCGAGGAACAGTTTGACACGGTGGTCCGCGTGAACCTGAAAAGTGCATTCAACTCGACCAAAGCCGTGTTGAAAACCATGCTGAAGCAGCGCAGCGGCTCCATCATCAACATCAGTTCCATCGTCGGTGTCACTG
>JBJOPY010000192.1:0-13852 GCA_046050405.1 Bacteroidota bacterium
GAGGTCGGCAATCCGCCATCATTCACCCCCTATGTGGTTCTCGACAGCAGCAGGATTGTAACCTATCCGGAGGGGCTGGAACTGTACATCGTGAAATCAGGCTGGGGCGATTATCCGCAAAATGGTGACAATGTACTGCTTCACTATCAGGGAATGCTTCAGAATGGCAGCGTCTTTGACGATTCATATCGCCGAGACGAACCCTTGGTGTTCAAGATGGGTTCCGGGCGCATCATCCCCGGCATGGAAGCCGGCCTGAAAAAAATCCGTTATGGAACCCAAGCGATACTGTCCATTCCCCCAAGGCTAGGTTACGGTAGCGGAAAAGACAAGACGCCCTCAAACATTCCTCGAGATGCCACTCTGACATTTCACATTCACTTGCTGGGCAATTTCTGAATCGAATGATGGGCTTGAACCAAACGCATAGATTCCGTATATTTTCCACATGGTAAAGCGCATCCTCCCAGTCTTGATTCTCGCCCTCCCGCTCATGATGCCGGCGCAGACGAAGACGCCCGCCGCTGGCGTGGCTTTTGGCTTGTTTGCGCATACCTTCGGGTTCGGTTTTGGCATGCAGTACATGGTCTTTCGAGGGAATTGGGACTATGTGATCGACCTGTCCCTCCAATCCTACAAGAATCCCCAGGAGCTCAAGATAAAAAGTGCCTACTCCGACCAGGGAGGGAAGGACTACGTCTATGACAAACTGAATTATTGCTACGTCCTTGCGCCGACATTGGGCGTATCCAGAAGCTTGATCGCCCGCAACCTTTTCAACCGTGTTGGGATTAGCGGATCGATCTCCGCAGGCCCCTTGCTGGCACTCCTCAAACCCTATTATCTGGAGGTCGCCATTCCCTTCAACGGAAACCAGGCCAATTTGGAAACGGATAAATATGACCACACCAAGTACAACTATTCGAACATCTACGGTGTCGCAGATTACTTCTTGGGGATGAATGAAATCTCAATGGTGCCGGGCGCAAGGCTGAAGATGGCCACGATGGTGGACTTATCGGCAGGAACAGCCTATATTCGCGGCATCGAACTGGGGCTGTTTGCCGACATCTTTGCCAGAAAACTCCCCATGCTTGGTTTCACTGCCAATAGACAGTCGTTTTTTGGCGGTTCTGTTGCAATACTGATTGGAAACACCTGGTAACAGCATGATAGAGCTCCCCGTAATCAGTCAAAACATGCCCGGAAATGGCAAACGCCCGGATTGGTTGCGGGTCAAGCTACCCTATGGGAAGGCATTTACCGATTTGCGCGGCATCATCGACGAAAACAAGCTCCATACCGTCTGCGAAAGCGCCCGGTGCCCAAACATGGGCGAATGCTGGGGTGCCGGAACTGCAACCTTCATGATTCTCGGCAATGTCTGCACAAGGTCATGTGGATTCTGTGCCGTGGCGACAGGGCGTCCTACCGAGTATGACCAAGAGGAACCCTTCCGCGTGGCAGAAGCCATCAGCCTGATGAAGGTCAAGCATGCTGTCATTACCTCAGTCAACCGTGACGAGCTGGCTGACCGAGGGATGGGAATCTGGGCCGAGACAGTCCGACAAGTCAGAAGGCTGAGTCCTCAGACCACGCTGGAGACCCTCATTCCTGATGTGAAGGGCAACTGGGAGGCCCTTCAGCTCATGCTCGATGCGGCGCCTGAGGTGATTTCGCACAATATGGAAACGGTGGAGCGCCTGTACAGGCGCGTGCGCCCGCAAGCCAAGTACGATCGTAGCCTTGAGCAGATTCAGCGTACAAAAGCTGCGGGCATCCGTACCAAATCCGGTGTCATGGTGGGCCTCGGGGAAACCGTTGCCGAAATCTACCAGATCATGGAAGACCTATTACACCATGGATGCGATGTGATCACGATCGGCCAGTATCTTCAGCCCACCAAGATGCATCTGCCCGTACATGAGTTCATTCACCCGGATCTATTCGCACACTACCGCGAGAAAGGGTTGTCCATGGGGTTCGCTTTCGTGGAAAGCGGCCCCCTTGTCCGTTCCAGCTACCACGCAGAACGCCACATCTAGGAATCCTCTTCGCCCTAGGCCCCGATAAGATCCTGGACGATCTGAGCAATGGAAAGAAGACCGGAACCTACTCAAGGAATGATTGAAAGCGGATTTCATCGCTTGTTTTGCAATCAGACTGCGTAATCGATCGCAATCATTTCATTTGGAATAGAAGTGGTAAAATGTAAAATTGCCATTGATTTATGACTGATCACCATTTGTAGGCAGAAAATCAGAGGCAATGTTTGTATGCCACATTTTTAATTCCTTTTTTTGACAGTTATTGTAGGCAAAATTTAATGGGAAATATGAGAAAACCGACGATTTTACTCGTTTCTGCAATTGTTTTACTGATTTTGGGAAACAATGGCATCATGGCACAGTGGCCTCCTTCATGGGAGGAGATCGGTCCCAGCAATACTGGAAATCATGTCCGTGCAATGGTTGTGGATAACAATCACAAGGTCTGGGCTGGCTCTCTCGGGGGTGGTCTGTGGACTTCCACCAACAATGGAAGCTCTTGGGACCAAGTCGCCAGCTTTTCAGAAAAAGAAAATTTGAACGTGTCCTGCATCGCCATTGACGGAAACAAGATCTACGTCGGCACAGGATCCACCTACTTCTACAGGCCTGAACAGACCTGGGGAGGGAACTGGGCTGCGGATTCCATCAGGAAGGTGCAGAACGGGTACCTCAGAATGACGGACCAGCCGGGAGAAGGCGTCCTTGTTTCCACGGACGGCGGTGCCACGTGGGATCACGACAATGGAACGTGGAATTCAGGTTCCGTCCCACTCACTGGCGATTTCGTTTCCATCCAAGCAGTGGCTTCCGAAAACGGAATCACCCTCATCGCATCACTGTCAGGCCTCTATCGCAGCACAGATGCAGACCTTGCCAACGTGGCCAAATGCCAAGGGACGAACAGGTTCATGACGGGAGTGATCACGGATATAGATTTCGGAAACAATGGAGTCGTATATGCGTGCACCAGGGACTCCGTCTACCGCTCCACAGACGGAGGGCTTACGTTTGGGAAGGGCATCAACGACCTCTTCCCGAAAGGAACCCAAGCGCCGAACAACCGCATCGCAGGCCATCGCGGCCAGATCGCCGTGGCGCCGTCCAACCGTGATGTCATGTATTTCACAGGTGTCAATGACATCAACGGCAACTGCACAGGTGTTTGGAAATCGACTGACAACGGCTACACCTGGGCCAGCATTTCGCCCTTTGAATCCGCAGTCTTCAATCCGTTCCAGAACAAAGGATTGTATGGAATGTTTCTCGGGGTCGCCCCGCGCAACCCTGACCACGTGTTCATTGGCGGGGCCAAGTCATTTTACTTCACCCCTGCGGAAGGCTGGAAGACTGCTGCCTCGCATGCCAACATTCCCGGCTTCAACACCCGCTACATGCCTACACCCTCACTGTGCATCGCCTTCGATCCCAATTCCGACTCCACGTTTTTCGTGGGAACGGACGATGAGATCGTAAGAACCTTCAACTTGGGTCGCACCTACTCCTCTGCCAGTAGAGGGTTCAACAATGCCCATCTGTACGGTATCAGCCCCTCACCAACATTTCAGGTCTTGGTTTCAGATCGTTTCCATGGGGTCTCCTTGAGCACCAACGGGAGGTCCGACCCCAATCAACGGCAATTCAACAATATCTATACCGCTGACTCCTCAGGAGGCGGAATCGCCCGCTGGTCCGTCACCCATCCCCAATTCATGGTGGTGGCAGTGGGTCGTGACCGTGGCTTGAAGCGATCCGTGACGGATGGAGTGAGCTATGAAGAGTTCTACGGGCCACCGACCGACTCGTTAAGTCCATGCTCGGATCCGGCGGACACATTGAACATGTATATCCACCGAAAGGGGCCTAACAGCAAGCCCGAGGGCATACGTGACAGGTCCACAGCACCCATCATGCCTTTCTGCTTCGACGAATACATCGAACCCGCATCTCTTTCTGATGATACGCTTATCCTGAAGACCCCTTCTTACCTCTTCCTCGCCGGAGGGAACTTCATCTGGGTGTGCCAAAACCCATTTGGCGGAATCGATTCTTTGCCGACATGGAACCGTGTCTCCAGAGATTTCATCCAGCAAGATCTTCCCTATGGCAGGAAGAAATACTTCACCGCCATTGCCGCCACTGGAGATGCCGATCATTATGTATTTGTCGGTACGAACAACGGGGAGATTGTCAGGCTGCGCGGAGCCCACGACCCGCAGCAATTCTGCGACTCTGTCGATGCAGTACGGATCAGTACTGGACAGGGTCTCCCGAATCGATGGATCAGCGACATTGAAGTGGATCCCACGAACACGAGCAACCTCCTCGTGACCTTCGCCGGATTTCCGGCAGGCGATGACCGGGTCTATATCTGCAACAACGCAAAGGATTCCGCTCCGATATTCCGCAGCCTGCAGGGAAATCTCCCGCCCGATCTTCCCGTCCATTCTGCCGCCTTCCATCCCGATCCCACCCAAAAATCCATCTTGATCGGAACCGAAAAGGGCATCTATGGAACGACGGACGACTACGAATCGGCAGGGGGCGTCAGTTGGTCGTTTGTCGGTTCAGACATCGGCATCGTACCTGTAACCGACATCGCTTATCGTCGCTGGTACATGGAGTTCTCGGATCCAGCCAATTACCACTACGCACCAGACAACACGGTTTTCGTCGCAACGAACGGACGGGGCGCCTTCAAATCCACCAGTCTTGTTTCCAGGCCTGAAGGGGTCGTATCATCCAGTGGCATCAGGCTCAAGGCAGTCCCCAACCCAACCGTGAAATCCACCGCGCTCACCTTTGACCTCCCGCAGGCAACGCACGTGAAACTCAGTGCATTCGGAATCGATGGTCGCCCGGTGGCGGAACTGACCGATTCACAGTTCGGTGCCGGCCAATCCTCCGTAGATTTCAATACGCAAGACCTGCCGGCCGGCATCTATTTGATTGCCGCCCAATTCAGCAACGCCAATGGGATCTTCCTGAGCAATCTCAGGGTGGTGGTCATCAAGTAATCCTCCAGGATATCCATCTCAAAAAAAGGGTGGCCTGGCTACAGCAGCCAGGCCACCCTTTTTATATATTTGCAGGCTGTTATGCTTTAAGCGGAGAATGTTTTCGATGAAAACAATAATGATCGCACGCCATGCCAAGAGTGACTGGGGAATGGGTTTTCCGGATCATGACCGGCCTCTCAGCAGCCGAGGCAAGAAGGATGCGCCCCGCATGGGACGCGCCATCAACGGGCTCGGTTTCCTTCCTGATTTGATCGTGACCTCTTCGGCCGTGCGGGCAAAGGCCACTGCTGACAAGGTCGCGAAGGAAGTGGGTTATCAGCAGCCGCTCATCGTCGATCCACGTCTTTATGGGGCTGGGCATGAAGCGGTCGCCTTGATGCTGCAAGCTCTGCCCGACAAGGTCGGCAAAGCGATGATCTTCGGGCATAATCCCATTCTGGAGCAATTGGTCGCCCATCTCCTTCAGATGGCAGGCGGCATTGTGATCCCTACATCCGGAATGGTCTGCATGGAAGCCCAAATCCAATCGTGGGCTGACCTGGCGCCCGGGCAGTGCCGTCTCAAGTGGTTTCTCATTCCCAAACTGCTCCCCTAAGCGGCAATCATGGTATGTACATTCTTAAAATTGCAGTGAAATGAAGATCTTGGTAACAGGGGCAAACGGGTTTCTGGGCAGTGCCTTGATCCGTCGGTTGGTGCTGCAAGGCCACGAGGTCTGCGCGATGGTGCAGCGCGTTGGGGAAAATCCCGATCTACAATCGCCCAACATAATCGAAATCAAGGGGGATGTGAGAAACAAGGAGTCTTTGGCCAAAGCCATGCAGGGCGTGCACCAGGTCTATCATCTCGCAGCATTGGCCACAGACTGGGCAGCCGACCCGCATGACTTCTACTCCATCAATGCCATAGGAACGGCCAACGTGCTGGAAGCTGCCCGGAATGCCGGGGTAAAGAGGATCGTCCATGTTTCCACCGCAGGGGTGATCGGCCCGCCCGACCCGGAGGACATCCAGCCCGTGGATGAAGACCACATTCGCTCAATCGGATTCTTTCTCGACTACGAAGCCTCAAAGGCCATCGCCGAGAACCGGGTGTTGCGGTACGTGCTTCAGGGCATGGACATCGTAATTGTAAGCCCGACCCGCATCTACGGCCCCGGCCTTCTCAGACGCAAGAATGGCTACCTCATCCTCATCAACAGCTATCTCAGGCGGCGGTTCGTTTTCTTCCCGGGCATCAAAACCCCAATCGCGAACTTCGTACACGTCGACGACGTGGTGGAAGGCCTTGTCTTGGCGATGGAGCACGGCAGGAGCGGGGAGTCCTATCTGATCGGTGGTTCCAATGTCACCTTCCCGCAGCTGTTTGAAACCCTGGCCAAGGTCACCGGCAAGAAAAGAACCACCATTCCCATTCCACCTTGGGTCATGGGGCTGGTGGCACGGATCAGTGGATTGGTCTCCCTCCTCACGGGAAATCCGCCTTTGCTCACCATGACCTATTTGCGCAGGGCAAGATTTTCCTGGCCAGTTTCCTGCAACAAGGCATTTCGCGAATTGGGATATTCGCCGATGGACTATGAATTCGCCATAGGCAAGACCGTCGGATGGCTGGAGGAAGAGCGAAAACAAGGGCGAATCCGTTGAGCTCTTGTTTTCCGATGCGGAATCGGCGGGGATCTCCTCAGGCACACACTTGTGATATGATTGGGGCGCTTCCTTGGACTGGAAAAGTCCACAACAGATAGGTGTGAATATACCCTATGAATTCGGATATTTGCAGCAGGATCCGTCTGAAGCAACCCATGGCACAGAAATGAAAGCAGCAGGAAAAGGTTTTGCCCTGATCACAGGTGCGAGTCGAGGCATCGGAAAAGGATTTGCAAAGGAGTGTGCGTGCATGGGTTACGACCTCGCTTTGGTTTCCCTCGATGGGGATGGCCTTCCTGAACTGGCAGCTGAGCTCGTGGGAAGATTCAAAGTAGCTGTCAAGACATTGGAAACTGACCTCGCAGATGCTGACGCAGCCAATGTAGTCATGGACTGGGTGGAGACCGAAGGCCTGCAGATTACTCTGCTTGTCAACAATGCGGGGCTCGGTTCCGTGGGTCCCTTCGACGCCACAGATCAGCGCAAGCATGCGGCCATGCTGACACTGAACATGCAGACACCCTACTTTCTCATGCGAAGGCTGATGCCCATGCTACAGCAGCAGGACCAGGCATACGTGATCAATATTTCCAGCCAAGCGGCCTTCTACCCGATTCCATTCAAGGCGACTTACTCTGCCAGCAAGTCATTCCTGATGTACCTTTCCCTTTCCACGGAGTATGAACTGCGCGGCAGCAATGTCCACGTTTGTGTCGTCTGCCCGAGTGGTGTGAAAACCAGCCCCGCGATACGGGAGCGAATCGAGTCTGCAGGCCTGTTGTCCCGCCTTGTCGCACTTGAACCGGAGGATGTCGCGAAAATTTCCTTGCGCAATGCTTTGAAGAAGAGGCGGCTGATCATCCCCGGAACTCTCAACCGAATGAGCTACTATGCAACCCTGATGCTACCGGATTTCGTCAAGATGGCCTTCATCGCGAGTAAACTGAAGAAAAATCAATTCGACACCCCGGAGCCATCCTATCAGCAGAATCTCGGTACGCCCATCTCCAATGGCTGATCCCCTAGAGGCGGGGATCAGCCATTGCGCCTGCTGGTCGACTGCAGGCTTTACGACCCCTATGTGCTTGTCGTCACCAGCTGCATCCTTCATGCCACTCCCTCTGTCAGGGACGGACCTGGTACCAAGCATAGCCCCCAGCATTGAGGGAGCCATCTGTGGTCGGGTGCGTCCAGAGTCGTCCCGGTTCCCCTCCATTTTCGGATCGCTGTCCTTCGCTTGTTCGTGCCGCAGTGCCTGCCATACTATCTGGCTTCTGGATAGATGGCATCGTACGGAGCAGGAGCCCATATTTCGGCTGCGTTGATTCATCATGATGCCATGATGTTCAGCTAGCCAGCCGACTAGGGCAAGGTGCGGTATCAACACTGGTCTGTGGATTCCACAAAGACGACGGTGCAACAGTCCCAAGCCGGAAACCTGACGAATACCCTTCAAAAAATCCTAACTTCACAGCATGGGAACACCGCTCAAGATCGACATCCATACCCATATACTCCCCGAAAAATGGCCTGACCTGAAGAAGCGGTGCGGATGCGGCGGCTTCATGAGGCTCGACCACCACAAACCTTGTTGCGCCAGGATGATGGTGGATGACAAATTCTTCAGGGAGGTCGAGCGCAATTGCTGGAATCCCCATGTGAGGATGCATGAGGGTGGCCAGGTGCAGGCGCTCAGGGCCGTGCCAGTGATGTTCAGCTACCGGGCCCAAGCGCGCCATGCACTGTACTTCTCAATGCTTCTGAACGATCACATCCCAAGCGTTTGCCATGATTTCCCGACCAGGTTCTTGGGGTTGGGAACCCTGCCTTTGCAGTATGAGAAATTGTCGCTCCAAGAATTGGAGCGGTACAAGGAAGCTGGATCCAAGGGTGTCCAGATTGGCTTGCATGAGAATGATTGGAAACTGAATGCGCCCGAGCTATCTACGGTCTTCGATAAGAAAGCCAAATTGCTTTCTGGCAATGCCCTGGAATGGCTCGGAATGGAGTCCAAAAATTTCCTGTGATCCGCGATGGGGTACCGAGTTCGTGATATCTTATTGGCAGTCATAGGACTGATCGTATTCAGCCTCCTGTTTGTGGTTCTTATCCCGCTGCTGGCGTTGACGCAAGAGCAAGTTTTCTTTATTCAAGAAAGAACAGGTTACCGAGGTCGCCCATTTAGCCTGATCAAGTTCAGCACTTTACGCAATGTTCGACCAGGTGAGCCCGAAGAGGATGATCAACTCCAACGGCTGACAACCATTGGGAAGTTTTTAAGGCGGTATTCATTGGACGAATTGCCACAATTGCTAAACGTCCTGAAGGGAGAGATGAGCATTGTCGGGCCGCGACCTCTCCTTCATTCGTATGCACCTCTGTACACCCCAGAGCAACGAAAACGATTTGAAGTTCGTCCGGGAATCACGGGATGGGCGCAGATCAATGGCCGCAATACAATTAGTTTTACGGAACGCTTCGAGCTGGATTGCTGGTACGTCAGGCACCGAAGCTTTGCTCTGGATCTGAAGATTCTTTGGAAGACCCTGCAGGCAGCATTCTCGGCAAAGGATGTCTTTTCGGATGAATACACCACTTCGCCGAAGTTTGATGGCAACAACTGATTCGAGGCTATTTCAAGTTGATTCGGGTAAAGCACCCCTTGGCCTTCCTGGCCAGCGCGACTACGAAGGCGACAATCCGTACATCCTTACTCCTCCGCCAGGTTCTCGAGGCTGGAATTTCCGTGGCCAGCCTGATGAACCCCGCTTGACCACTCCCGCCAAGCACTATTGTTTTAGAGTCAATCTGCTTTCATCCCTTCCACTTCGCAGTTTCGAGGCCATATGGTGATTGACCGCACCCAGATACCGCCACAGGTAACACAGCTCATCGTACTGGAAGTCCCCCTTGAGAGCTCTTTTCTTGGCCAAGGAATTACAGGATCTCCTCTACGTTGAGGTTCCAGGTCTCAAAGCCATCATCCTGGATATCTCGATGAACTGACCCGTTGTCAAGGCTTCCGCCCTCAAGTCCAGCCATGCCGCAGGCACTTCACCTTCCAGGTGAAGCCCCTTGATAGAATTCCGAAGGGTCTTCCTGCGCTGTCCAAATGCAGCCTTGACGACGCGCTTCAATGCATCAAAATCGATCTCTGCCTTCGGCTTCATTTCCATCGAAAAAACAGCACTCATTACCTTGGGAGGGGGTATGAAAACGGATGGAGGAACCTTGAACTGAGACTTGCGGACAAAGCAGGCATCCGTCAGGACGGTCAGAATACCTCCTTCCTTGCCAGAGGCCCCTGCAGTGGCGCAGATACGATCAGCGACCTCCTTCTGCACCATGAATACACCCCTCTGCACACATGTGCGATCCTCCAGCAATCTAAAAAGGATCGGGGATGTTACATTATAGGGCAGGTTGCCGATGAATTGTCCGGGCATGCCTCCCAACAGTCCAAAATCCCACTTCAAGAAATCCTCATGAAAAATGCGCAAACCCGTGCCTGCAAAGCGCTCCCTCAAGTGGTCAACGGCATCCGAATCAATTTCGACCACCCAAACCTCAGGAAATCGCTCCATTAACAGCTTTGTCAGAACGCCCATTCCCGGGCCAATCTCCACCACTGGGCCGGCAAAATCCTTGTCCAAAAGCGAAACAATCTTGCGAGCGATGTTCTCGTCCGCTAAAAAATGCTGCCCTAGATGCTTCTTTGGTTTTAGTTTCTGCATTTGATTCGTAAATTTAACCGCTCGTTTTAGAAAATCGGAAAAAATTCAAAATGGAACTGAAGCACTCAGACAAGGTGCCCAAAGCAGCATCGGATACGCTTGTGGTGGTATTTGTATCAAATCAATCCGTGACGTCTGCCGCCGACTTCGTCCTCAATGTACTGGGACTGGACTTGAAAATTGATGCCAAAAATGCGGAAAAGGGGGTTCACTCCTATCGATTCGACGGTACGATCAACCTTGCAGTGATCGGGTTGGGAACTCCCACGGATGAGTGCGAAGGGTTGCGCAAAGGTTGCAATGTCGCCGTGAACCTCGCCAATGACCACAAGTTCATCAGTATGGTCGCGGCATATCCAGGAGTGCAAGAAGCGCGTGGAGCGTTGGTTGCAGCAATGGCTGAAGCGATCCCCCTGAGCAACTATCAGTTCTTGCGATACAAAAGCAAGAAAGAAGCCAACTCCCTGTCCTCCGCGACCCTGATCTCAGAGCTGAGGGATGGAGATGAAATCGTAGCGCGCTCCTTGAAGATTGCCAAAGCAACCATGATCGCTCGAGACTTGGTCAACGAGCCAGTGATCACTCTGAATGCGGAAGTGCTCGCTCAAAGGGCAACTGAGCTGGGAAAGGAATATGGATTTTCCGTCGAAGTATTCAATAAGCAGAAGATTCGCTCCTTGAAAATGGGTGGCCTCTTGGCCGTCAACTCTGGCAGCATAGACCCGCCCACATTCACCATCCTCGAATGGAAGCCCGGCAATCCGAAAAACAAGAAGCCGATTGTGCTGGTGGGAAAGGGTGTGGTGTTTGACACCGGGGGCCTGAGCCTCAAGCCCCTCAATGGCATGGACACCATGAAGCTCGACATGGCAGGTGCCGCCGCTGTGATCGCCACGTTTTGCGCCATCTCAGCCTTGGGATTGGATTTGCACGTGGTCGGACTTGTTCCCGCAACTGACAATCGTCCCGGAGAGAACGCATACACTCCGGGTGACGTCATCACCATGTACGATGGGTCCACCGTCGAGGTACTCAACACGGATGCGGAAGGCAGGATGATCCTAGCCGATGCACTTGCCTACGCCAAGAAATACAATCCCGAGCTCGTCATCGATCTTGCCACACTCACAGGTGCTCAGGTCGTTGCGATCGGAAACCATGGAAGTGCCTGCATGGGAACGGCATCTCCCGAGACGAAGCAAGCACTTCAAGCTGCAGGTCAGCGGGTTTACGAGCGGCTGGTGGAGCTTCCGCTGTGGGAGGAATACAAGGACCAGCTCAAGAGTGACATTGCCGACATGAAAAACATTGGTGGAAGTGCAGGAGGTTGCATCGTGGCTGGAAAATTCCTTGAGCAATTCACGGAATACCCTTGGATCCATATCGACATCGCAGGGCCGTCCTTCCTCACCTCAGGCGACAGTTACCGGGGCAAAAATGGAACAGGAGTCGGCGTACGTTTGCTCACGGAATTTTTGAGCAGCTACTAGAATATTGAGGGGACTGAGCGCAGGCCATCACGATGGATGTCCTGATCTTGCGTCCCCCAAGCTATCCACAATATGCAAAAAACAAGGAAAGTCCTCAGAATAGGCGTCTCGATCGGTGACTTTAACGGCATTGGGCCGGAGCTCGTGATTCAGGGTCTGACTGAGCCAAGGCTGCGCGAAATCTGCACACCAATCGTTTACGGCTCATCCAAGGTCCTTAACGTCTATCGTAAGCTGCTCAGCGTTGACAAGTTTTCCTACAACGTCATACAGCAGCCCAGCAATGCACAGCCAAAGAAGGTTTCCGTTATCGAGTGCATCACCAATTCAGACAACGTTACCCCTGGAAAAGCCTCCGCCGAAGGAGGGAAAGGTGCTTTCGAATCGCTTCGCCATGCGGTACAAGACCTGAAAACAGGAGAAATCGATGCATTGGTCACGCTGCCCATCGACAAGAACTCCATTCAAAGCGAGGAGTTCCAGTTTCCCGGCCATACAGAGTACCTTGCCCAGCAATTCGGAGTGGAAACCAGCCTGATGCTCATGGTGCATGACCGGATCAAGGTGGCGGTGGTCACTGGGCATCTCCCCATGAGAATGGTTTCCGAAGCCATCACTGTGGAGCTGATCCTGAAAAAGCTTCGCATCATGAACATGTGCCTGAAGACGGACTTCAATGTCGAGAAGCCCAAGATCGCAGTCCTCGGGCTGAACCCTCACGCAGGAGACAATGGTTTGCTCGGAAAGGAAGACAAGGAGCGCATTCAGAAGGCTGTGGAAGATGCTCAGCGCGAACGCATATTTGCCATGGGCCCTTTCAGCGCGGATGGCTTCTTTGGCATGGGAACCTTCAAAAAATTTGACGCAGTACTAGCCATGTACCACGACCAGGGTTTGATCCCCTTCAAGCTGATGGCGGGCTTCGAGGGAGTCAACTTCACGGCCGGCCTCCCTGTGGTGCGCACCTCCCCTGACCATGGTGTGGCCTACAATCTAGCAGGCAAGGGTGAAGCCGATCCTGCCAGCTTCATCCATGCCGTCTACAAGGCAATGGACATCGTGCGTGAGCGAAGGGACAACCTCGACCTTCAGGAAGGATCCCTCTTCAATCCCAAAGCCAGGGAGCGCCGACAAGTACCGGCCGACATTTCCAATGAACCTGACGAGGAAGAGATCGTGCTCGCAACGGACGGGAGCGTAAAGGAATAGCCGATACCGTGATTCTTGGGAATCATTTCCACAATAATTCCCAAGTCAATCTGGATTTCATTACCTTTGCCAACTCAAAAAGCTCTACAGTGGACAAGTTGTTCGAGAGGAAGTATTCACTGGAGGTACCCAAACTTCAGTATGGACTGAACGAGGATGTTTTCACTGTAGATTCGACGTTCTTTGCAGCATTTGAACTTTCGCCGATACAGGAAGGCAATGTGAAGGTGGTGGTGACCATCGACAAGTGCACGACGCATTTGGACGCCAAGTTCCATTTTACGGGTGAGATCATGATTGAATGTGACCGTTGCTTGGAACATTATCCCTTTAGGTTGGACTTCGAAAGCCGAATCGTTTATACCTTCGAGGAATCGTTGGAGTTTGACACGGACGAAGTCGTATTGATCGAAGAATCTACACCGATTTTGGCCTTCGCACAGGATTTTTATGAATTTATCTCCTTACAGATTCCCGTGCGTCGTGTTCCTGCCCCCGAGGTACACATCTGTGCGCCCAAGGTATTGGAGCTCCTTGGACTGAACCCAGACGGGAGTCCGAGAGAAACTGCGGTAGAAGATGACAATGAGCCTGAAGCAATGGAAGAGGATCCGCGCTGGCAGGCACTGAAGAAATTAAAAAGCAATCAAGATTAAGTTAAGCTTATAGCCCTATGGCACATCCCAAACGTAAGATTTCGAA
>JBJOPY010000193.1:0-8697 GCA_046050405.1 Bacteroidota bacterium
TGTCACACCCGCAGGAGAAAATTATTTTTGAACCCGAAACGCCTGTCAAAAGGCTCACCTAAATTAAAAAAGCTCATGAACGAAGACAGCAAAAGCATGGTCAAGATTCAGGTGCCCACCATGGCGGACCTGGCGGCCCAAGGGAAAACACCCGAAATCCTTTTCTGGGTAGGCTGTGCAGGATCCTTTGACCAGCGCTACCAGAAGGTGACCAGGGCGTTCGTGCGCATCCTGGAGCATGTGGGGGTGGGATATGCCGTGCTGGGGCCGGAAGAATCCTGCACGGGCGATCCTGCAAAGCGGGCGGGCGACGAGATGACCTTCCAGATGCAAGCCCTTGCGAACATCGCCGTCCTGAACGGCTACGAGGTCAAGAAGATCGTGACGGCCTGCCCCCATTGTTTCAACACGCTGAAGAACGAGTACCCCGACCTCGGCGGAAACTACGAGGTGATCCACCACTCCCAGTTTCTGGATCAGCTGATTGCCAGCGGGAGACTGGTGGTCCAGGAGGATGCCGCACTCGCCCAGGGAGGGCTGACCTTCCATGACAGCTGCTACCTCAGCCGTGCAAACGGGGTCTATGAAGCACCGCGCAGGGTGATCGAGTCCCTGAAGGTCGAGATCCGGGAAATGAAGCGCAGCCGCAGCAAAGGCCTCTGCTGTGGCGCAGGCGGCGCGCAAATGTTCAAGGATTCGGAACCCGGCAACAAGGAAATCAACGTGGAGCGCACCGAGGAAGCCCTGGGCACAGGTGCGAAGACGATCGCGGTGGGTTGTCCATTCTGCCTGACCATGATCCTGGACGGTGTCAAGCATCAAAACCAGGAGGAAAAAGTCAAGGTCTTCGACATCGCGGAGCTCATCGCCCATGCGAAAGGGCTGAACGGGTGATCGCCCTGCGGTTTAGGGGCGACCCTCTCCCCGCTTGGGGCTAGCGGGGATCCGCTGCTGGGGGATGCTGAACCCGTGAAGTGGAACCCCATGGCCTTTTCAAGGCGAGGATCCCAACATCCGGTACAATGCTCCCAACGCAGGGCTGCATTGCGGAGGATGGACGGGGGAATAGGCTGCCATGTCCCTTCCCCTGAAACGGCCCTGAGATTTTTCCAATGAAATCCCGTGGAGGGAGAGTGTCGTGCCCTGAAAAAAACGCAGGTGCCCGGAGCCCTCCCGAAGGTTCCTGGCACCAGGCTGGCCAGAGGAGCGCCTACAATGTACTTCCCAGCAAGATGATCTTTTCCCTCCCCTTCGTCACATCCCGCAGCATGTTCCGCGTATCCACGACGAAGCGGCTATGCTCGGCAATCATCTGCGGGTCGAATGCATCGTGGTCGGTGACGATCACCGCGCAATGGTACGTCTTGAGCATCTCTGAATTGATCTCCAGGCACTTGAACACCCTTCCATTGGCTTCATACTCCGGCAACCAAGGGTCGGCGACATCTATATGGCCCACCCCGGAGACCATCAGGTGACGGATGATCGGCTCAGCGGGTGAATGCCGCATGTCCTTGACATTTTTCTTGAAGGTGGCCCCGATCACCAGCACACGCGCATCCGCCAGTGCGATCGGCTGATGGGCGATGATGTGGACGACCTTGCCGGTGACATGGTAGGGCATGCTCTCATTGGTATTGGCAGACAGGGTGATGAAGCGGGTCTCGAAATCATAGGCCCGCGCCAGCCAGGAGAGGTAATAGGGGTCGATGGGGATGCAGTGCCCGCCGATGCCCGGCCCCGGCAGGAATTTCATGTAACCGAAGGGCTTCGTGGCGGCAGCCTCGATCACTTCCCAGATGTCGATGCCTTTCATGCGCTCGCAGAGGAGGGCAAGCTCGTTCACAAGGGCGATGTTCACGGAGCGGAAGATATTCTCGAGGAGCTTTTCCATCTCTGCGATCTTCGGGTTGGACACCATGTAGACCTTCTCGATGATCGCATGATTCGCCAGGGAGGCGAGGTAGGTGCTTTCCGGGCCGACCCCACCGACCACGATCGGGGTGTTCCCCGTATGAAAGGCCTTGTTTCCGGGATCCACGCGCTCAGGGCTGAATGCCACGAAGAAATCCTCCCCCGTCCTCAGCCCGCTGCGCTCCAGGATCGGGACCATGTACTCCTCGGTCGTCCCTGGAAAGGTCGTACTCTTCAGGATCACCAATTGACCACGCCGCAGTGCCTCCCCGACCTTCTCGGACGCCTGTTCGATGAAGCTGAGGTCCGGATCCTTGTTGGCATTGAATGGGGTGGGGACACAGATGAAGATGACATCCGCCTCTGAGAGCCGGCTGAAATCCGTGGTCGCCTTCAGTCGTCCGTTCTTGGAAACGGCAGCAATATCCGCATCTGGAAGGTCCTCGTTGTAATTCTCCCCTGCATGGAGCATGTCCACCTTCTGTGCGGAAACATCAAACCCCAAAACGTTGAACTCCTTCTTCGCAAACTCCAGGCCGATCGGCAGTCCGACATAGCCCAGGCCTACGACTCCGATCACGGCTTCCCGGGACTTGACCTTTCCGGCCAGTGATCGGGCGAGTGTGCCAAGGGAAACTGGTGACTGGGGATCGAATTCTCTCATGGACGCGTCTTTTAGAGGATGCAAATATAGTAATTTCCAGTGCTTGGCATGGTATCAGGGGCGAGGCCTGGCCCCTGGGCGGCACCGCATGGCTTCCACGGGGCTAGAAGCGGACAGCGAGCATGGTCACGTCGTCCTCCTGCTCCGCATCCCCGGAAAACGAGGCATACATGGCCTGCATGGCGGCTACGATCTCCTCCACCGACTGGGAATCGACGGCTGCGAGCGTGGTGTGAATCCTGTGCTCGCCCAGCATTTCACCAGCGCGGTTGTGCTGCTCCATGAGCCCGTCCGTGTACAGGAAGAGCGTGTCCCCGGGGGAGTAAGGCACGGTGGCCTGCTGAATCCCGGGAAGGTCCATGATGCCGAGGGGGATGGTGCCCTCGTCAAATTCCTTCAACCTGCCCCGCCGCGAGAGCAAAGGCGGATTGTGGCCGGCATTGATGTAGTCGATCTCCTGGGCATCCGAGCGCACATGCGCGATGAAGAATGTCACGAACTGCTCCCCGTGGGTGATGTTATAGAGGATCCTGTGAAGCTTCTGCACCACGGCGGGGAGTGCCGATTCACTGAGGATCAATGCCCTGAGGTTTGCCTGGAGATTGGCCATGAGCAGCGCTGCACCGATCCCCTTGCCTGCGACATCGGCGATACAGACGAAGAATCCCTTGTCCCCCCGCGAAATCACATCGTAAAAGTCTCCCCCGATGTGATGATGGGCCTTGTTGACGGCATAGACTTCCGCTTGCCCGATCATGCCGAAGTCGGTGGGCAGCAGCTGCCGCTGTATCTTCTCCGCCACCTCTAGCTCTCTGCGCAGGCTCTCCCTGGCGACCATGTCGTCAATCAGGATCCTGTTCTCCAAGGCAGCCGAGACGACGTTCCCGATGATCTCGATGAAGATCAGGTCGTTTTCCCGCTCGGCATCATTCACGGCAAAGTCCGCCACGAGCAGCCAGGCGGCGACTTTGTTCTGGAAATTCACAGGGACCACGTATTCCACGCCCATCCGGTACAGGACGGGATGCGAATCCGGGTGGACCTGGATGGTGTCCAGAGTCCTGGGCAGGTCGTGCGCGGCGCCTTCATCGAACTTGTCAAACCCCACCCGCATCCCGAATTGGTATCCTTCATCGGTGAGGTAGATGAATTTCATCTTGCGCACCTCGCATTGGGCGAGGAGGGTGTTCCGGGCGACTTTGAAGATGTGCTCAGGCCGCAAATGGGATTGGTTGATGGACCGGAGAACGTCACGCAAGGCGTCAGCCTCCTGCCGCTTCAGCCTTAGAAGCAGCTCGGCGTCATTGGTGGAATATGCCTTTCTTCGCATCGGTTTATCCTCCATGCTTCGGATCCAGGGCGTCCCGCAATCCGAATCCGACCAAATTTAGGGAAACCACCATCATGATGATCGCCAAACCTGGGAAGATCGCCAACCAAATCCCGCTGTCAAACATGATCTGGGCATAACCTTCCTTGATCATCGAACCCCAGGAGGGAACCGGCGGCTGCACACCCACGCCCAGGAAACTCAACCCTGCCTCCATCAGGATCGCAGCGGCAAAATTGGCGGAGGCAATGATGATCAGCGGCGAGAGGACATTGGGGAGGATGTGCCTGAAGACGACACGCGGCCATCGGTAGCCCAGGGCATGGGTGGCCTCTACGAACTGCATTTCCCGCAGGGAGAATATCCGCCCACGAACGATGCGCGCAACCTCCACCCATGAGCTGATCCCAATCGCCAGAAACAGCTGCCAGATGCCCTTCCCCATGACAAAGGCGAGGGAAATCGCCAGCAACAAGGCCGGGATCGACCAGGTCACGGATACAAACCACATGATAAGGCGATCCACCCTCCCCCTGAAGAAGCCCGCGATCGCACCCAAGCCTACGCCCAGCCATAAACTCACCAGCACGGCCATGAGCCCGATGCCCATGCTCACCCGCGTCCCCAGCAGCAATCTGGACAATACGTCCCTCCCCGCTGCATCAGACCCCAGCCAGAAATGGCCTTCGCGCACATGCTCCTCCCAGAATCGGGTTTGCAGCGACCGCAGGGAGATGGTGGTCACCGCTGCCGTGGAGTCCGACATGTACTGCAAGCTGCTGTCACTGCCGATCAGGTAGGGCTTCCCCGTTTGCTGCTTCCAACGCCTGGGCTGGGGCCCAACCTTGTCCAGGCCGAGCACCAGCTCCGGCAGCAGGGCTGCCTGCCTTCTCCCGCGCAGATCCAGATAGCTCAGGGTATCCGCACGCAGGAGGATGCTTCCCCGGCCCTGGGCCGGAATGGGTTTGTAATTGTCTGGACGACCGCCGACCAGGTAGGCGAGGAAGCCGGGGGCAGGTTGAAGCACCTTGTTCGGACGAAGGATCAGGGTATAGGCCGTGCCCGGCTGCTGCTTGGGCAGCTCGACGATTTGAAAATTGCCGTTGTGGGTATCATCGGGCATGCACGGATAGGCAAACATGGCCACCAAGGCACAGAGCAGCAGCCAGCCGAGGCCGATCATGGCAGGGATGTTGCGCCGAAATCGGCGCCATGCCAGTCTGCCGGGGCTTCGAGCTTTCTCCATCGCTAACCTTCCTGGTGTTTCAGTCCCTTGGCGGTGATCTGATAGCGAAAGGCATGCATATTGTCGCTGTCATAGTAGATGCTGGGCCTGTAGCGGTCATTGGGTCCCGCCTCCATCGGCGAGACAAGTCCCCTTGCGATGAGGAACTTGAGCTCGGATGATATCACATGCGGAGATGCCTTGACCTCTTCCACAAGCGTGCCGAAAGGCTCTGCAAAGATGAGCGACCGAAGAATCTGCCGCTGGATGGGGTTGAGTTCGATCATTTTACAATTCTGCCTTTCCACTCATACTGCTTGCGATTGCCGACAATTCCCAGCCACAGGACGTAGGCGATTTGGGGCACCTGCTCGAGTGGCAACCACCATAGCAGTCGCAATTTATCAAAAAAAACTGCCGCAGGATAAAGAACGGCGGCCTCGGCACCGATCTTCAGCAGCAGATTGAAGCCGAGGAACCACCACAGGCGTCCGTCCGAAAGCCCTGCGATGGCCAGCAATGGGAATCCCAGCAGCGCCAAGTATGCCAGCACCATCGTCCAACCGATTGCAGCCCGGTGGTAGTGCCGGCGCTTGCTCACCCACCGGATGCGCTGCTGCCAGAAACCCTTCCATGTCGGCTGCGCGAGGGAATGCACGATTGCCGACCGGTGCTTTGCAAACCGGATGCGATGGCTGGTCTGGGCGGCGATCTTGTGCATCAGCAGCTCATCGTCGCCTGAGGCGATGTGGTCGATCCCGCCGAAACCGCCCACCTCCGCAAATACCGCCCTCCGGTACGCAAGGTTGGCACCATTGCACATCGTGGGCTTGCCGGAGGCAATCCCTGCCGCCCCCACGGCGATCAAGCCCATGAATTCAAGGGCTTGAAACTGCTCAAAGACGCTGCGGCCCTCCAAAACGACAGGCCCCGAGACCAGCCCCGTTTCCGGGTCGAAAGCGGCAGCCATGGTGCGCAGCCAGCCCGTTCCCATCACACAGTCCGCGTCCATTGTGACGATGATCTCCCCGCTGGATTCAGAGACGCCATGGGCCACAGCGGCCTTTTTGTACGCAGGACCCGTCCCGCCTTCCAAGTCCAGCACCTTGAAGTTGGGGTGTCCCTCTGCGGCAGCCATCGCACGGTTTACCGTATCGTCCTCGCTGTGGTCATTCACCACGACCAGCTCATAGCGATCCCGGGGGTAATCCTGATGGAGAATGGCCGCCACGCAGGCCTCGATGCGGGCCGCCTCGTTCCGGGCAGGGAGGATCACGGAAACCGATGGAAGACGGCCCGCCTCCCCAGGCACGCGGGGTATCATGGACCAAAACCAGGCGGTGCGCAGGAGGAAGCCGGCGTAAAAGAGCAGCGGAGCCGTGCAGAGGAAACCCAGGATGATCATGCAGCCGGCAAGATACGAATGTCATCCATTTCACTTGAGGCTTTGCATCGCCACCACCCCCAGAAGTGTGGGAAGCAATATGTTGAAAAGGTACAGCGTCAGGGTGCTCCCGATGGCAACGGCTTCCTGTGCACCAAACGCGGTCATCACCACCAATGCCACCGCCTCCCGTGCGCCGAGCTCCAGAATGCCCATCACGGGCATCATGGATTTTCCGAGGAAGACCAATGCCACCATCCAGAAGGCATCCGCGAGGCCGCCTTCGTACCGGAATGCGTACAACAGGAGGACATACTGCGTGGAAAAGACGAGGTAGCGCAAGGCAGCCAGCGTGAGGGCCTTGGCTACCAGGATCATCTCCAGCTTCTGAAGGGCAAGCCTGGACTTCCGCACCCAGGCTGCACGGTTCCATCCGCTGGGGATGAGCGACGCCACCCGCTGCGGAATGACCAGCATGACGACCATGGCAAGGGCCAGGACGAGGCTCGAAGAGACGAGGACTCCCTGGGAGATGGGACCTCCGAGGATATCCAAGGCCAGACGGCGATCCGCCAGGAGCAGCAGCGCCACCAAGGCGGGAAGACCGCCGGCCAGGGTTACAAACAACTGGCAAATCCGATCCAGGAAGGTGGCCAGGACCGCCTCCACGCGCTTCCCTTCCTTCAGGAACAGGACGCGTCCGGCATATTCACCGAGGCGGGCGGGGGTGAAGGCACCCGCTGCCATCCCGGCAAAAATGGCCGTCACGGCGGCATACATGGAGAGTCCAGGATAGAAGGGGCGCACCATCAGGCGCCATTTCTGGGCTTCAAGCCCGTAGTTGACCGGCATCAGCGAGGCCGAGAGGACAAAACATGTCCAGTGGACGACCGCCCAGGGTCTGCTCCACATGGCCAGAATGGCCTCCCAGTTTTGTTCCAGCTTGCAGCAGACGTAGCCGACCGCCACCAAGGTGACCACCACCTTGAAGGCTTGCAACCAAGGTCTGCGCAGCCTCCTGCTCAAATCTCCACCGTTTCTCCCCGCCCCGGTACCGTGACCTTGGCAAATCCCTTGCTGAGAAGGCACCTGCGGAAGCTCTGCGAACGTTCCTCCTCGCCATGCACCAGAAAAACCCCTTTAGTCTTTTCCGGACGGCAACCTGCCAGGATGAAGTCGGAAAGTTCCGCTTCGTCGGCATGGCCGCTGTAGCTCGTCAGCTTCACGACATTGGCTCTCACTTCCATGTAATTGCCGAAGATCGTGACCGACTTTTCCCCGGCCAGAATCTTCGCCCCCAAGGTTCCCTCGGCGCAGAATCCAGTGACCAGGATGGTGTTTCGCGCATCCCCGATCCCATTGGCAAGGTGGTGCAGGATGCGGCCGGCGGCCATCATGCCCGATGCAGCGATCACTATGAAGGGGCCCTGTCTCCTGTTCAATGCCTTGGACTCCTCCACATGGCGGATATAATTCAGTCCGTTGAATCCGAAGGGGTCGGCATCGCGGATCATGTAACGCAGCAGTTCCTCGTCGAAGCATTCCGGATGCATCTGAAAGACCTGGGTTGCATTGACGGCCATGGGGCTGTCCACATAGACCGGAATGCTGGGCAGGCTCCCCTCCGTCCTCAACCTGTCGAGGTAATAAACGATCGTCTGTGTGCGTCCAACGCTGAATGCAGGCACGATCAGTCTGCCCTTCTTGACGACGCACGCCTCGTGAATGATGTCCCGCAATTGGTTCTTGGCCTCTTCGATCGGTTCATGGAACTGCCCGCCATATGTGGACTCACTGATCAGGTAGTCGCTCTGGGGCATCGGCAGGGGATCGCGGAGGATGGGGCTTCCCGGCCTTCCGACGTCGCCTGTAAAACCGAGCGTGACGGTGCGCCCCCCCTCCTGTATGCGCAGGCTCACGGAAGCACTCCCCAGCATGTGCCCTGCATCGCGAAAGAGCAGGTCCACATCGTCATCCACCCGGTGCCAGTGCTCATAGGAGAGTGTCACGAAATGGCTGAGGGCGGGAAGGACTTCCTCCAGGGTGTACAGCGGCTCGACCAGGTCAAGCCCTTTCTTGCGGCGCCATTGGTTTTCGTCTTCGGCATCCTTCTCCTGGATGCTGGCGCTGTCCTGAAGCATGATCGCTGCCAAGTCATACGTGGCATGGGTGCAATAAAC
>JBJOPY010000194.1:0-12922 GCA_046050405.1 Bacteroidota bacterium
GGACTACTGGAAGCCCGGAAAGATTCCGGATGCTGTTGTTTCGGTCTGCCTTCGGTTTTTGCCCCCTGAAAGGCGAAGCGTCCTTGCAGTAAAGTTGATGGACTTAGACTACTGGAAGCCCGGAAAGATTCCGGAGCAGGTTGTTTCGGTCTGCCTTCCGTGTTTTCCCCCCGAAAGGCAAGGTGTCCTTGCAGTAGAGTTGATGGACTTTGAGTATTGGAAGCCTGGAAAGATTCCGCAGGAGGTCGTATCTGTCTGCCTTCCGTGTTTTCCACCCGAAAGGCAAGGTGTCCTTGCAGGAAAGTTGATGGACTTTGAGTATTGGAAACCTGGAAAGATTCCGCAGGAGGTCGTATCTGCCTGCCTGCCGTTTTTGCCCCCTGAAAGGCAAGGCGTCCTTGCAGGAAAATTGATGGACTTGGACTTCTGGAAGCCCGGAAAGATTCCGCATCCTATTGTTTTGGTCTGCCTTCCGTTTTTGCCCCCTGAAAAAAGGAGGATGGTCGCCGTGGAGGCATTGGTGCCCGATTTCTCCAAGCACTTTCCGGTGGATCCCGCCCTCGTGGCGGTCGTTTGCCGCATCATGGGGGATGAGGTCAGCGAAGAAGCCAAGGTGCTGCAGGATTGGAGCGGAAAATGGCGAATCCAACAACGCCTGGCACTGGCGCATTCCGTGGGCAACAATCAAGCGACGGTCAGGGCATTGAATGCCGCGGTCCGGGATTCGGGTTGGCTGGGATATCGGCAGGGACTCTGCTTCCCCTATTATGAGCCTTGGGTGGAGGTGCATCGCGCTGCCTTGCGCGATTGGCGCCAGGATCGTAACCTCTGCTTTAATGCCCTGAAGCACAAGGGTATATTTCCCGGGGAGGTGCGGCGGGTATGCGGCGAGATTCTTGCTGGTTGGCGGGAAGAGCTTGAGCTTTTGAGTACCGATCCATCGATGCATTACAATTATTTTCTTTGCGCCATGGGGCATCCCCACCTGCGTCCAGAGAGCCAGGAGGTGGCGGAACGGATGGGTGCCTGGCTGCATGGGCGAAACCTGCAGGACACGGATCGTTTTTATGCACTCGCTGCTGTCTGCCGGAGGATCGTGGAAGCGGGGGAGTTTCCGTGGTTGGTGGATCCCTATTGCATCTGTGAAAAGCGCAGGGCGGAAATGGAAGGTTTGGGAAACGGGAATCCGGGATAGCTCGGGCAGCCGGCCATTGAACCTGTGACGGAAACAACCCGCCAGCCTCACCGTCTCACGGTCGCTGCCTCCGCGCAACGTGATCCGTTAAATTCCGATCTTCGGCATTGCATTGCCAGCCGACGCCCGGGGAAGACCGTTCCTTGCAACTACAGACAGCTCGAATACGCCACCTCAATAGCAATAGCCATTCGCAGTGATCAGCGAGGCGGCGATCTGTCTGCGGCAGGCCTTCGCATTCACGGGCGGTGTTTTCGTGAAACGCTTCAGGCCCATGAGGAGCATGCGCTGCATGTCGCCCTCCGCGAAGGCATGGATGGCGTCCTTGCCGGATTTGTGGATGCGGTCGCCGGCGTCATAGACGCTCACCCTCGCCATGGCGATGTGGTCCGGACAAGCAGCCTCCCCCCGGAGGGAGATCAGTTTCCGGGTGCGCAGCACGGCGGACTCGGCGGCATACACCTGTATGCCCATGTCGGCGAGGTGCATGATGATTTCCTGCTCCTTCTCGAAGGCGGCCATGAAGGTCTGCACGGCCGCTCCCGCCACCATGAGCAACGCCTTTTTGTAGCCATGGATCGCCTTCATCTCGGCTGCCAGCGGGGCATGGTCTTCCGCCGTGCTGAAATCCGGTATGCTCGTGAGCTCGCCCATGATCTTCATGATCGGCGTCTGGAGGTCGAGCTGGCCTTTCAAGCCACGCTTCATGATCATGTCGATGCCCAGGAGACGGTTGATCTCGTTGGTGCCTTCGAAGATGCGGTTGATGCGGGAGTCGCGGTAGGCCCTGTCCATGGGATAGTCCGCGGAGTAGCCGTTTCCCCCGAATATCTGCACGCCTTCGTCCACGATGTAGCCGAGGACTTCCGAGGCCAACACCTTCAGCAGCGCACACTCGATCGCATATTCCTCGGCACCGCCCAGGAGGGCGTCTGCATCGGAGGCACCGCCGGACAGCAGCTCGTGTTCCTGGATCTGAATGTCATTCGAGGCACGGTAAACGGCGGACTCCGTCGCATACAGCTGGATGGCCATCTCCGCCAGCTTGTGCTGGATCGCACCGAAGGTGGCGATGGGTACGCCGAACTGCTGGCGCTCATTGGCATACTTGACGGATACATCGATGGCCTTCTTGCCCCCGCCAAGTGCGGCAGCGGCCAGTTTGATCCGTCCGATGTTCAGGATGTTGAAGGCGATCTTGTGGCCCTTGCCGATCTCCCCGAGGAGGTTCTCGACCGGAATCATGACATCCTGGAAGAAGATTTCGCGGGTGGAGCTGCCCTTGATGCCCATCTTGTGGGCCTCTGCGCCCCGGCTCACGCCGGGAGTGTCGCCGGGAACCAGGAAGCCCGTGAATTTCGTTCCATCGATCTTGGCGAATACCGTGAAGAGATTGGCGAATCCGCCGTTGGTGATCCAGATTTTCTGCCCATTGAGGAGGTAGTGCCTTCCGTCCCCGGTGAGCACCGCCGTGGTCTTGGCACCCAGGGCATCCGAACCGGAACCCGGCTCCGTGAGGCAGTAGGAAGCCAGCCATTCGCCGGATCCCAGCTTGGGAAGGATCGTCTTCTTCTGCTCCTCGGTGCCGAAATACAGGGTCGGCAGGGTGCCGATGCCGGTGTGGGCACTGAATCCGACGGCGAAGGAATGGCCGGCGCCGAAGCGTTCCGTGAGGAGCATCTGGGAGATGAAGTCGAGGCCCATCCCTCCATACTGCTCCGGTAGGCCGGCACCGAGGAGGCCGAGGTCGGCAGCCTTCCGGATGAGATCCGCCATCAAGGTGGGATTCGTCATCGCATCCAGCTCGGCGAGACGGGGGAAGACCTCCTTTTCCAGGAAGTCATCGCACATCTGGGAAATCATGCGCTGTTCCTCGGAGTATTCCTCGGGGATGAAAATGTGCATGGGATCGGTGGGCCTGAGCAAGAACTCTCCGCCTTTGAGCCGGGGTTGATCAGCGATTGGGGTATCCATATTCTTCTAACTTGTGAATTGATCAGCGTGAAAAGAAAGCCTTTGGGTGGGGAGGGGTGCGCTGCGCAACTGCGGGCGGCCCCCTGCCGGTGCTTAGTTCAGTAATTCATAGATTCCAGCCACCCCTTGCCCACCGCCCACGCAGGCACTGACGATGCCGTATTTCTGGCGGCGGCGGCGGAGCTCATGGAGGATCTGGACGGTGAGTTTCGTGCCGGTGCATGCCAGGGGGTGACCCAGTGCGATGGCTCCGCCATTGACATTGGTGATTTCCGGGTCGATGTCCAGGGCGCGGATGACGGCGAGGCTCTGCGCGGCGAAGGCTTCATTGAGCTCGAGGAGGCCGATCTGCCCGAGCGTCATGCCTGCCTTCTTCAATGCGGCGGGGATGGCTGCGACGGGGCCGATGCCCATGACCCTCGGATCAACGCCGACGGCGCTGTAGCTCACGAGGCGGGCAATGGGCTGCAGGTCGAGTTCCTTCACCATGCGCTCGCTCATCACCATGACAAAGGCCGCTCCGTCCGAGGTCTGGGAAGAGTTGCCGGCGGTGACCGATCCATTGGCCGCGAAGACCGGCTTCAGTTTTGCCAAGCCTTCCAGGCTGGTGTCCCGGCGCACCCCTTCGTCCGTCTGGACGGTGAATTTCCTCTCCCGGACCACTCCACCCTCGAAGACCTTTTCCACGACCTCGACCGGCACGATTTCCGCTTCAAACCTGCCTGCGTCGATGGCCGCCGCCGCCCTCCTATGGCTCGTGTAGCTGAACCGGTCCTGGTCTTCGCGGGAGATGTTGTAGTCCTTGGCGACTTCCTCGGCTGTCTGGCCCATGCCGAAATACCATTCCGGGTGGCTGATGGCGATGTCATAGTTCAATGCGGTCTTGTAACCCACCGTCGGGACGAGGGACATGCTCTCGGTGCCACCGGCAATGATGCAGTCGGCCATGCCGGCCTTGATCTTGGCCGTCGCCAGGACGATGCTCTCCAGGCCTGAGCCGCAGTAGCGGTTGATCGTCATGCCCGGGACGGTGAACGGCAGTGACAGGAGGGAGATGATGCGCCCGATCTGGAGGCCTTGCTCGGCCTCCGGCACGGCACAGCCCACGATCAGGTCTTCCACCCGTGCAGGATCCAGGGCCGGAACGGACCGGACCAATTGCCGGATGACTGCAGCCGCCAGGTTGTCCGGACGGACATATCTGAATCCTCCGCGTGTGGCCTTGCCGACTGCGGTACGGTATCCTGCGACGATGTATGCTTCCATGTTGATTGTGTGAGATGATAAGGTGAAGGATGAGAATCTGCGGACCGTCCCCGGGGTTCGCGACGGCTAGTTCCGCAATGGTTTCCCCGTTTTCAAGGTATGCTGCATGCGCTCCAGTGTCTTTCGTTCGCCCAGGAGGCTCAGGAAGGCTTCCCGCTCGAGGTCGAGGAGGTACTTCTCGGTGACGAGGTGCGATCCGGTGAGATCCCCCCCGCACATGACGTGG
Organism: Bacteroidota bacterium; assembly: GCA_046050405.1. Classification (GTDB taxonomy): domain Bacteria; phylum Bacteroidota; class Bacteroidia; order J057; family JADKCL01; genus JADKCL01. The sequence goes on from JBJOPY010000194.1 coordinate 4,662, forward strand.
GCGACTTTCTTGGCGACCTTCATGTCATGCTCGCTGATGTGGCCGGCCGCATACATGGCATAGATGCCGCTGTAGGCGAGGCCCAGGCCCGTGCGCCCCAGGACCTTGATGTCCTCCCGCATCAGCGGCTGGACGTAGCCTTCGTCAGCGAGGCGAAGCACCTCCGTCTTGGCGTCTTTCAATCTGCGGTCGAGGTTCATGCTGACGATGTTGCCCGGTCGGAGGATGCCGAGTTCCTTGGCTTCCTGTCCTGAGGAGGCCACCTTGGCCTGGGCAATCGTCAGCAGCCGGTTTTGGAAGGCGTTCAGTTCGACGTCGCCGGCCTCCAAGGCATCGCTGAAGCGGATGGTGAATTCCTTGGTGCCGCCCCCTGCGGGGATGAGGCCCACCCCGACTTCGACGAGCCCGATATAGGTTTCAGCGGCGGCCACCACCTGGTCGGCATGCATCGCGAGCTCGCAACCGCCGCCGAGGCAGAGGCTGTGCGGTGCCACGACGGTCGGGATGCTGGAGAAGCGCAGGCGCGCCACGGTCTTCTGGAAGGAGCGGACCGCAAAATCCAATTCCTCCCATTCCTCCTCGATGGCCAGCATGAGCATCATGGCGATGTTCGCGCCTGCACTGAAGTGCTGCCCATTGTTGCCGATCACGAGACCCCTCCAGCCTTCCTCCTCGGCGATATCGATCGCCTTGTGGATCCCCTCCAGGACTTCGCCGCCGATGCTGTTCATCTTCGTGTGGAACTCGAGGTTCAGCACACCGTCCCCGATGTCCATCAGGGTGGTGCCGGAGTTCTTCCAGACGACATTGTTCTCGCGGTGGTTGTCCAGGAGGATGAGGTTCTCGGTGCCCGGGATGACTTTGTAGCCCTTGGAGGCCACATCGTAGTAGAAGTGCTTCCCGTTTTCCGATCGGTAGAACGTCTTGTGGCCGGCGTCCAGCATTTCCCTGACCCAGGGTGCGACCCTGTATCCGGCTGCGACAGCGTCGCCGAGGAGGCGCTCCACGCCGAGCACATCGCATTGCTCGAACGGCCCCAGCTCCCATGCGAACCCCGCCTTGAGGGCGTCGTCGATCTGGTAAAGGTCGTCGGCGATCTCTGGAATCCGGTGGGTGACGTAGGCAAACAGCGACTGGGTGGACTTCCGCACCAGTTCTCCGCCCTTGTCCTGGAAGCTGTAGAGCATTTTCAGGCGCTCCTGGAGGCTGTCCACTTGCTTGACCGCCTCCAGGGAGGCCAGTTTCACCTTGGCCGGATCGCGGTACTCCAGGGTGCCGAGGTCCAGGGTCAGGATCACCGGGCGGCCCGTGGCGTCGCGCTGATCGGTTTTTTTGTAAAAGCCCTGGTTGGTCTTGTCGCCGTACCAGCCCTTTGCGCAGATGGCTTCGAGGATGCCCGGCCTGGCAAACATGGCCTGCAACTCATCTTCGGGGAGGTTTTGGGCGAGCCCCTGCTTGACCTTCAGGGTCGTGTCGCTGCCGATCAGGTCTGCGAGCCGGAAGGTTCCGGTGGCCGGCTTGCCGGTGGCCGGCCCGGTCAGTTTGTCGGTTTCCTCGGGGGTGAGTCCGAGTTCCATGACGAGCTCGAGGACGCGGAGGAGGGCTGCGACGCCGACCCGGTTGGCGATGAAGGCGGGGGTGTCCTTGCAGCGCACCGTGCGCTTGCCCAGGTGGAGATCGCCGAAGTGCATCATGAAATCGGTGACCTCGGGATCGGTGAGCGGCGTGGGGATCACCTCCAGGAGGCGGAGATAGCGGGGCGGGTTGAAGAAGTGCAATCCCAGGAAGTGTTTGCAGAAGTCCTCGGACCGGCCTGCGGTCATCCTGTGGATCGGGATCCCCGAAGTGTTGGAGGCGACGATGCTGCCCGGCTTCCGGTGTCGCTCGACCCTGGCCAAGAGCTGGTCCTTGATCTCCAGCTTTTCGATGACGGCTTCCAGGACCAGGTCGCAGTCCTTGATCTTCTCGAGGTCGTCGTCGAAGTTGCCGGTGGTGATGCGGCTGGCGAAACTCTTGCTGTAGAGCGGATTGAGCTTGCCTTTCAGGCAGCTCTGGAGGGATTCGTTCACGATGCGGTTGCGTGCCGCCGAGATCTTTCTTTCCTCTTCTGTGAGGTCGAAGGGGACGATGTCCAGCAGCAGGACGGGCAGGCCGATGTTCGCGAAGTGGCAGGCGATGCCGCTGCCCATGATTCCGGAACCCAAGATAGCCACCTTCTTGATTTTTCTCGTTTTCATAGCGTGTTGTAATGAGCCCTTCCGTTGAGATGCCCCTGGATCACTGGAGGTAGCTTCTCCCGCACGGCCAGGAAGGTGGGGAGGGAGTGTCCCTTGATGAAGATGCGCACGGCAACGTTAGGCCGCTGGGCCTGGGCGCGTGAGAAGACCTTCTTCCCAGCGCCGAGCGGGGCGTGAAACGTGCGACAGCTCGCCTTCAAATCCATGCCGAAGGCCTGTCCGCCGGTGAGAGCATCCCGGGGTTCTACGACCCTCTGTGCCGTGTCAGGGTGAATGTCCATAGGACAAACATAAAGAAAATAATACCCATTTGCACACAAATCCAGTGGGCATGGCGACCTAATTTTCGGGATCCCCATCGCAGCGGGTGGAAGGAGGAGGCAACGGGATGCCGGTAGGCGTCGCATAAGACGCGAAATGGATCAAATTCGGCCCTGATTTTTCCAAACCTGGGACATCTTTTTTCTCACTTTCGCCCATCCATCTGGCAGAGCATAGCAGTCATACTTGACCGCATGGAATGCGGCCAGAAAGCCTGCCGACAGGTCGCCGGCCGCCATGGCGGCCCCCGTAGGATTTAATTTGCGCGAACATTTGCCTGCTGTCATTTCCCGCACTAGATTCGGGGCTTAATCCATGGGCATGACCATCCAAGAAATACAGGACGAAATCATCGGTGAATTCGAATATCTGGGTGACTGGGAGGAGAAGTATGAATACATCATCTCCCTGGGGAGGGAGCTGGCGCCTTACCCTGCGGAGTATCGGGACGAAGGGCACAGGGTGAAGGGCTGCCAGAGCCAGGTCTGGCTGCACGGCGAAGTCGAGAATGGGAGGATGCATCTCGCGGCGGACAGTGACGCGATGATCCCCAAGGGCTTGGTTTCAATGATCCTGCGCATCTTCCAGGACCAGCCAGTCGACGAGATCGCATCCGCAAACCTCTATTTTCTGGACAGGATCGGCCTGGCGAACCACCTGAGCCCGACGCGGTCCAATGGGCTCGCCTCGATGGTGAAGAAAATCAATGAATTGGCCATCCTGAAGGGTGTAACCGGCCGTCAGCAAGATGAATGACCGCCAGCTGTTTCTCCGTCATGTCGCACAGACCTCGCAGGCACCGCTCCTGCTGGAGGTGGCCCGTGCATCGGGGTGTTTCCTCTACACCCCGGATGGCAAGCAGTACCTTGACCTCATTTCAGGCATCGGGGTCAGCAATGTCGGGCATTGTGCCCCGGAGGTCGTGGCAGCCGTGCAGCAGCAGGCTGCGCAGTACATGCATACCATGGTCTATGGTGAGTTTGTACTGACACCGCAGGTCGAGCTGGCCGCCTTGCTCGCCCAGCAGCTCGGGCCGGGCCTCGACAATGTCTATTTCGTCAACAGTGGCTCGGAGGCGGTGGAGGGAGGCCTGAAGCTCGCCAAGAAGGCCACCGGGAGGCAGGAAATCATCGCCTTCCATCACAGCTATCACGGCTCCACCCACGGGGCACTGTCCGTCACAGGGGCACCGGTACTGAAGGAAGGCTACGGTCCATTCCTGCCTGGAGTCTCCTTTCATGGATTTGGGACCCAGGCAGCGGTGGATGCGGTATCCCATTCCACGGCAGCAGTGATCGTGGAGCCCGTCCAGGGGGAGGCTGGCGCTAGGGTGGCGGAGGCAGGGTGGCTGAGGGCACTGCGGGACCGCTGCGATGAGACGGGGGCGAAGCTGATCTTCGACGAGATTCAAACCGGTTTCGGCCGTACGGGAAACCTGTTTGCCTGGCAGGGCTTCCAAGTTCGGCCAGACATCCTGCTGATGGCCAAGGGCATGGGGGGTGGAATGCCGATCGGGGCCTTTGTGGCCTCCCGGGAGGTCATGCAGACCCTGACCCACGACCCTGTCCTAGGACATATCACGACCTTTGGGGGGCATCCTGTGAGCTGTGCCGCCTCCCTGGCGGGACTTCGCAAGATCCTTGCTGAAAATCTGGCCGGTGCCGTACCACGCCTGGAGGAGATCATCCGGACCGAACTGCAGTCCTCCCGGGGGGTTCTGGAGCTCCGTGGCAAAGGCCTGCTGTACGCGGTGGAGCTGGGCAGCTTCGAGAAGATTCTCGCGGTCATCGCCAGGGGGCTGGAGAGAGGAGTCTTGACGGATTGGTTCCTGCATTGCAATACGGCGCTCCGCATCGCTCCGCCGCTGGTCATCTCCGAGGATGAGCTGCGCAGTGGCCTGCGCATCCTCGCCGACTGCATCGCCGCCGAATCCTAATGGCCGGGAAACGCCCGTTCGGCCTCCGTGAACCAAGTCATGCCGCCAGATAGTTCAGGATCGGGCAGTGCCAGGCCCTTCCATCTCCCGTCCGCCATCCGCGCATAGGCGGTCAGTTGATGGCCATTGGTCAGGAGCAGGATCCGTGCGCTGATGCTGGAGTTGTAGGTGGAGATCTGATGGAGGACTGCGTCATCGATCTGGATGCCCGGTGCCTTGCACTCACAGAGGATGAAGGGCTTCCCTGCCCTGTCGAACACCAGGAGGTCATACCGCTTTTTCCGTCGGTCGTACTGCAGGCCTTTTTCCAAGCTCATGAGCCCCTTCGGCACACCACAGAAATCCATGAGGTAACGGATCAGGCACTGCCGGACTTGTTCCTCGGGGGTCAGTGTCAGCCACTGTCTGCGGATGCCGTCCCATACCGTCGGCCCTGATGGGGTGTCCCGGGTTTCAAGGGGGAAGCGTGGCAGCGACATTGTCATCGTGGCAATTTAGACAAGAATTCGACCCCTTCCAAAAAGGATTCCGGGCCAATGATCCGTTGATGCTTGATCATTTTGCAAAATAGGATTGTTTATTGCTTAATTTGCAGCCGCAAGCGGACGAGAGAAGGTACAGCGCATGACGTTGATCCATCTTTTGAAAACCGCAAGCAATAGAGACCTTGGATGGAAATAAGCGTGTGGAGACCAGCGACCACCCAAAAAAACGGGGCGTTATCGAAAAGCCAAATGAGTAGAGCACTTTATTCAAAGATCAAAAAATGAAGCAATTATTCGTTACAGCTATTTTTCTTGCCTTGGTGACGGCCACATTTGCACAATGCCCGATCAACAAGGGGCAAGCACAGCTCAATGCAGGTGTGGGCCTGTCTTCATGGGGTATTCCCGTCTATGTGGGGCTGGACTATGGAATCCACAAGGACATTACGATCGGCGGGGAGGCTTCCTTCCGTTCCTACCACGACGATTGGAGAGGAACCAGGTACAACCATTCGGTGATCGGCATCGCAGGAAACGGAAACTATCATTTTAACAGCCTCCTGGGCATTCCTACCAACTGGGACTTTTATGCAGGGTTGAACATTGGTTTCTACTACTGGAATTCTCCAGCCAATTATGGCGGTACGCGTTCCTCTGGCCTAGGCCTGGGAGCCCAGGTCGGTGGACGCTACTATTTCTCGGATAAGTTTGGAATCAACCTCGAATTTGGAGGCGGCAATGCCTTCTCCGGTGGAAAGTTTGGCATCTCGCTCAAACTGTAGCCCTGGGTAGCCTACCGTCAGGGAACCCCTCACGATCGCAACAAGGATCCGCGCCAAGGAGCGCGTCCCTGTTGCGATCGTGTTTTTTGGGCTTCTCAGCGCGCCTAGCTTTCAGGACAGGGATTCGTTCCTCGGGATGGCTGCACCGCTGGCTGGGTTCATTGAAATTGAAACGAGAGTGCCTCGTGGAAAAAACTGGGAAAGAATCTGGGGTTAGGACACCTGTCCCCTCATACCCTCTCCCCTGAGCCCACTCCGGCCAGGGAGGATGTTCCCACATTCCTCCTGCGGGATAAGCATAAAATCCATGGGATCCAAGCATGCTCTCCGTCGTGCGGGAGCTATCCTTGCATGGCGGGTGAAGAATTCTGGGTGGACGAATGTCCTCCGCCAGCGGCACCTCAGGGCAGCGGTCGCAGGGATGACCGGCGGAAGTCTTGGGCCACGAAGTACATCCCGGCCGGCACCAAGAGATAGATCAAAGGATTCGTCGCCCATGCAGCCGCAGGATCCAGGTGCACGAGGTGGACAGCGGCTCTTGTCAGGCCGCATCCTGGGCAATGGACACCGAGGACTGCCGTCCAGAGGCAGGGAATGCAGATGTCAATGCCGGTTGCGGCCAGGAGGAGTGTGGTTCCGAGCATGTAGATCGCCACCAGCGTCAGCAGCAGCCGTCTCCTGAAATAGGCCAGAAGATTCCAGACCCATCGCTCAGTTCTTGATGGGGTTCCCTTCGGCATCCTTGAAATTGCCGGTGACGATCAGGATGAAATCAATCAAAACCCAGATTCCGCAGCCGCCAAACGTCAGCAATTGAACCAGGCCGATGCCGATATGGCCGGTATAGAAGCGGTGAATGCCCAGATAGCCCAAGAACCAGCACAGGAGGAGAACAATCACCAATTGCGACTTGTTCGGTGTTTGAACCGTGGAATTCGTGCTGTCGCCCATGAAGACGTCGCGTTTCCCCGCTCTGCAGTTGCTGCAGAGTTGTCCTGGATGGGCTGTAAATCCACCGCATTGAGGACAGGATTCCTTTTCTGAGTTCATTGTCAATTGACTTTACATTCCAGAGAGGGGCTTGCCGCCCTCCTTTCAATTTACCTTTCCAACGGACGGCCATCGGCCATCGGCATATTGTCCCCGATGATCATGACCAGGTCATAGATAGTCCAGATTCCACAGCCTCCTGCCGTGACCAGCATCAACCACCAGTTGGAGTAACCCATCATGTAGCGATGAATTCCTAACCCTCCAAGGAAAAAACAGATGAGAATCATCGAAACCTTGGACTGTACTTGCTTGGGTGCTTCCATCAATTTTATATGTTATTCATCATTGAATGCCTACTCTTTGCGTTTTTCGGCTTCCCCGTATCATGCCCCAATATAGGCACAATTTCCGACTTGCAAAAAGGATTGTAAGCCTAATATTCCAAAGCGACGCTTGCTTCACCCAATACACCCTCACAAAGGCCTCATTGCCGTTCGTTTCGCTTTCCGTAGCAGAGCTAATCCACCTGGGCTCAATTGCTTCGTTTGGATCCGCCAAAAGGGTTCTCAACCACCATTGTTTCCAGACGTCCGCCGACCATGCAAGGGTAATCGACAATTTCATCCGGGAAACCAATGCCGGAATTCATGAACGGCTATTGAATTCACTGATCATTCTCAATTTTCCGCAAATTCAGGATTCACAACTTGCGGTGGGATGAAGTATGGTAAAAGTCGATCGAGTGCGCGTCCCGGGATCAGTTTAAATTTACAGAATGCTCTAAAAATAGGACTCCTCAGATGTCAGACACCCGAGGAGCACCAAAAACTCTATGAAAACAAAACTCCAAAAAAACACTAAAATCTTCTAAAACGGTATATCAATAAAGAACGTCACTCTAACTCTTAAACTCGTCTCCGAGTTGCTACTGTGAGGCAAAGATGGGAGGTCTCAGGGTTTCGGCAAACCCAAATTTCCACCATTCTTATAAACAATCCATACCAAGGATAATCCATTTACTGCCCTGGATGAATTATTTGGCCATTATCTCAATTCCAAACTTATAAAATCGAGCTCCGGCTCCCTTCCAAGAAATTTCGACTCGGCCTTGTCGCACGGCGGCTCCCCGTAAGAACATGTCCTGCCGGCATTGGAGCGGTAACCGACATGGACGGCCTGCGCGTCGGGCAGCGGGGGTCGCACTCCATGCAATACGGGCATGAAAGGCACCAGGGTGTCCGTGCAGGGCGGCAAAGCGTGTGCCTCGCGAGCCGGAATGGCTGTCACAGCCTGTACTCCCCTGACGCAGGGCAAACGCATTAAAAATAGCCACTTGAGAGGCATCCTCATTTGGGTTGCCGAGACGAGGCTTTGTGCTTTGGTGTCGAATGTCTAGTTTTCCAGGAAAGAGAATTTCACATGGAAAAAGAACACATTGACTCATTGAAACAGTATTTGTCGGAAGTCGAGGATCCGCGCATCAACCGGAAGAAGCTCCATTTGCCCG
>JBJOPY010000195.1:0-17846 GCA_046050405.1 Bacteroidota bacterium
GGAAATTCCTTGAAAAAATCGAGTAGCTTCATGGCATTCTTCAATTATTTCTGCCAAGCTCGACACCCTGTTTGACATCTCGTGTCAAACATCACTGGCAAAGTTCCCCATAAGCATATAATTTTTCCCTGTAGATTTGAGTCTGGCTCCTCGTCAAGGAAGATACACCCCATAGTCCTGTCAGCCATTCGAAGCTTGTTTGAAAATATCAGCCTTGCGGTCGTCCTGAATCTGCTGATCAAGACAGCATGGATATTGACCAACAATGTGGTTCAAGACCGCGTCGGACACACGGAGTTTGGGATGTACCTGGCACTGTACTCGTTCGGGTTCCTGTTCCTGGCACTTGCGGACATGGGCATCAACCAATACACGACCAAGACCCTGGCCGCCAAACCCGAACTGCTCAGGAAGCTGTTCCCAAGCCTGCTGAGCCTGAAGGTTGTCCTCTCGGGCATCTATCCTTTTTTCGTGCTGGGTGCAGGTTGGATGGCCGGTTACCGGGGCGAGGAGCTCTACTTGCTTTTCATCCTGAGCTTCGTCCATGGGATTTTGCAATTGAACTTCTTCTTCCGGGCAAATTTCCAGGCCTTCCAGAAATTCAGCTTGGATGCCTTTGCCTCGGTGCTGGACCGCATCCTCATGCTGGGCATCGTGCTGATCTTGCTGTTTACCAGGATTGACCTCGAAGGCTACATTCTGGCCTACCTTGCCTCGGCGGGTTTGACCTTGGTGATCCTGATGCTGTTCACGACGAAGCTGTTTGGCTGGATGCGGCTGCGCCTGGAAGCCGCATCCGCGCAGGAATTGGTACGGCTGAGCTTCCCCTTTGCTTTGATCACCATCCTGTATTCTGTGAACGACAAGGTGGACCAGGTTCTGCTGGAACGGTTGATCGGCGGGGATGCCGGCAAGCATCAGACGGGCTTGTACGGTGGCGCCTACCGCTGGGTGGACACGGTGATGATGTACCTGTGGACCGTACTGCCCATCTTCTTTGCCAAGTTTGCCCACCATGTCCATGATGAAAAGGCACTGGGCCGTCTGCTGGCATTCGGGCAACCCATAGCGGCCATTCCCATGTTCTTTGCCGGCTTCTTCGGATTGATCTACGGTGAGAAGCTCCTGTTCCAGTTCACCCACAGTACCGCCGAGGAATTGGCGACCATGACGCTGTGCCTGAAGATTCTCTTCGTTGCAGTGATCGTCAATGGCGTGTTTGCGATTTACAGCACGCTGCTGACCAGTACGAACCACGAGCGGTTCGTCAGTTGGATGATTGGGATCAGCATCCTCATGAATGTCACCCTGAACTGTATTTTCATCCCACGCTTTGGCGCGTTGGCTGCTGCCTGCAATACGGTGGTGAGTTTCTGCTTCCTCTCGGTGAGCTACGTCTGGTTCATCCATTTCAGGCTTCCGATCGACTTTCCCTGGAAGATGTTGGCCAGGTTGCTGGGGGTGGGAGCCTTGTTTGGTTTGGGGTTCTGGGGAATGAGCCGGACGGCGATGCCTTGGTGGCTCGTTTCCGGACTGGCGGGGTTGCTGTTGCTGGGACTGGCCTATTATGCAGGCCTTCTGAGAATGAAAATGGATGACGATGCCAAAACCGCTTAAGCATGTCGCCGTCAATACTAGGCTGCTCCTGAATGGGAACCTGGAGGGGATCGGTCGCTTCAGTGACGAGATCCTCCAGCGCATGGTGCGGAGCCGCCCGGAGGTGAGGTTTTCCTTTTTCTTCGACCGCGACTTCGGCCAGCGCTTCATCTACGGGCCGAATGTGACGGGGTACAAGCTCTTCCCTCCGGCGCGTCATCCATTCCTGTTCATCTGGTACTTCGAATGGGCCGTGGCACGGAAGCTCCGGCAGCTCCAGCCCGATGTCTTTTTCAGTCCGGACGGCTATCTCTCGCTGCGCAGCAGCGTACCGCAGGTACCCGTGTTCCATGACCTTGCGTTCGAGCATTTCCCCCAGGACGTCAAGCCGATGGAGGCATGGCATTACCGCCGGTACTTTCCGCAGTTTGCGCGAAAGGCCGCCCGAATCCTGACGGTAAGCGACTATACGCGGCAGGACATCCTCCAGCTCTACCGGGTTTCCGAGGACAAGGTTGTCGTCGTGCGCAATGCCTGTGACGAGCGGTTCCGGCCAAGCACAGTCCCGGAAATCAAGGAAACCCGTGACCGATATGCAGGGGGTCACCGCTATTTCCACTGCGTGGGAGCCATTCAGCCGCGCAAGAATCTTGACCGGCTGATCGCAGCCTTCGATAGGTTCAAGCAGGAGGCCCAATCCGACATGAAACTCCTCGTCGTCGGTCGCAAGGCATGGAACTTTGACAAAGTTATCCACAGCTATTCACAGGCGCAGTGCAAGGAGGACATCCTCTTCACGGGCTATGTTTCAGACGAAGAATTGGTACGCATCCATGGCGGGAGCAGCGGGCTGTGCTATGTGCCCTATTTCGAGGGATTCGGCATTCCACTCGTGGAAGCGATGGCCTGCGAGGTTCCCATTCTCTGCAGCAATGTCAGCGCGATGCCCGAGGTGGTGGGGGATGCGGCATTGCTGGTGGATCCCTATCAGGTTGAATCCATTGCCAGCGGACTCAGAACCTTGTCGGAATCCCCAGGATTGGTGTCCAGGATTGTGGACAACGGAAAGCTCCGAAAGCAGCTATACACATGGGAGGGTTCAGCTGAACGGGTTTGGAATGTCTTGGAGTCTGTCTAATTTCCCTCCTCGAATGGCTCAATATGGCCGTTTTGTATTTTCATGAGGGATTTGAGTCCAGTGTTGTCGGCATCCATCGAGTTGGCGGGAAGCAGGGTGTACTACCGTATCGAAGACCGTTGGATCAATTTCAATGTCAGCCAGATTCAGCTGATTGGGGAGTTCTCGGCTCCTCCCGGCGTGTTTGCGGCGGACTACTTCTTCTCCGTCTTGGTCCGGGACGGGGGCACCCTCATCGATCTCCCGGCCTATACGGATGGACTCTTTCAAGTCCTTGCAGGCCTGAAGAACCTCCTACCCGGGATCGGCAACCCCGTCCTGCAAATGGAGCTCGACTTCAACAGCAATGTCCTGTATCCGGCCCACGTGGCTGGGCTGAAACTGTTTGATTTCCGTTCGGAGAGCAGTCCTGTGTTCGATTTCCCCCTGGTGCGGGGGCTGGTGAAGAAGCAGGTCATGGTGAAGGAGCTCCGGCGGGAGGTATTGGAATTGGTTTACTGATCCACCTCTCCGGTTCATTCCCTGCGGATCGGAGTGGATGGATTTTATCCATTCCCCGGACGCCGCTGCTTCCGCGAAGCCGAGGATGTTCGGCCCGAACTCAGCCCAGCATCCCCTGGAGTTCCAGGATCCTCATCTTGTAAATCGCCGCCACGGTCAGTGAATCCCGGATCACCCGCTGCTCCACGAGCTGGTAAGCCTCCGCTAGCGTCATCTGCCGGAGATGCAGCTCCTCCGTATCCTCAGGGGAGGCCTCGCCCGGGTGCAAGCCCTTGGCGAGGTAGACGATCGCCCGCTCGTCGCTGACACTGTTGCTCAGGTCCATTTCCAGCAGCACTTCATAATGGTCTGCCTCCAGGCCCGTCTCTTCCTGTAGTTCCCGCTTGGCACTGTCCAGCGGATCTATGCCAAGCCTGCCTCCACCCTCTGGGATCTCCCAGGAAAAAGCTTCCATCGGGAAGCGGTATTGGCCGACCATCCAGATTTTTCCATCCTCGTAGGGCACCACGCCGATCGCAAGGTGGTGGAAATGAACGACACCATAGATGCCCGGCCTTCCGTTGGGGTTCAGGACCTGATGCTCTGTCAGTCGAATCCAGGGATTGTCGTAAATCTCACGCGAGGAGAGGATGGTCCAGGGATTTTTGTTTTCATTCATGGGTTGATCTTGGGTATTTAGGCCGGGGTGATTAATTTTAAACGGTGTAAAGGTACGTGCTGAAGGCGAAAGGGTGAAAACCCCCGAACCGAGACAATTCCTGTGAGAATGGCCCTTCAGAATCAATTTGCCGCAGGCATCCTGGAAGCCGGCCTCGACGAGGCGGGAAGGGGTTGCCTGGCGGGGCCGGTGGTGGCTGCCGCAGTGATCCTGCCGGAAGGGTTCTCCCATCCCGTCCTGAACGACAGCAAGCACTTGACCCATGCACAGCGGCTGAGGATGCGCGAAGTGATCTGGGAACGGGCCATCGACTGGGCGATCGGGATTTATTCCCACCAGCAGATCGACGAATTCAATGTCCTCAGGGCCAGCCATCTGGCAATGCACCAGGCTGTGGATTCGCTCGAGGTACGGCCGGATGCCCTCTTGGTGGATGGAAATCGATTCCTGGTGCATCGGATCCCGCATCGGTGCATGGTGAAGGGCGACAGCAGGTTCCTGAACATCGCAGCCGCATCCGTCCTCGCCAAAACCTACCGCGACGAGATCATGGACATTCTGCACGAGGAGCATCCGCAATACAACTGGCGTCAAAACAAGGGATACCCGACCGAGGCGCATCGCCAGGCAGTGATTGCCCACGGGCTGTCACCCTACCACCGCCGCAGCTTCAGGATTTCCTATCAACTGCAATTGTTTGATTTGTAGAAAGTTGTGTGATTGGGGAGCAATTCTCCATGAAACCCTCTCCGGAAAGACCCTGAAATTTCCTTGACCTCCCCCGAGGTGGTACCAAGGATACTTTTGACCTCACCCTACCAAACACTACGACAATGCAGCAAAAAGACAAAATCGTTGCTTACTGTCAAGCAGGCCAACTTTTTCATGATCCGCAGAGCCATTTCGATCCTTGGAAATCAACCCCAACCTAATTTTAAATCGTCCCGTCTACCAAAAGTTGATTAACTTCGAAAGAAGGTCAGCTTAGATTTTTCAGGGTTATGTTAAACTAACGTCTATTTTATGCAGTATACCTTATTGGGACGTGTCTCCGCCCAGGTGTGTAGAGACTGTCCAAACCATCCTGTTTCAGGTTTTCTTCGGCTCTATGTGGATGCCCAAGAGAAGAAGGAAGCGCACATCATCGACGAGGCCGGTCTTTCAGCGCTTGGCGGAAGGCAAATCGGCCGAGAGGAGATTGACCCGGAAGGCCATTATAAAATCCAAATCGATGATCGCGAAACGTCCTATAAAGGCGGTTCCCTGTTGGCGGTTTTCGAAGTACCCTTCCTGCCGCCGATGGAAAGCGCAGAGAAGAAACACCCCGTGCAGTATGTCATACTAGGAACCTTCAAGCCGGAATGGGCTAGAAATGACAACAACGCTGCCCACTTCCTCTGGCCTATCCAGCTCTCAGACGCGATCTACTGCAAGCTTCTGGCACTGTTCGATATCTGGTGCCTCTGCGGACGCGTCCTGAATTGCGATACGCAGCAGCCCCTAGTCGGCCTCACGGTCAAGGCTATGGATGATGACTGGATCAAGGAGGACTATCTGGGATCTGCAGCGACCGACCTCAATGGCTACTTTAGGATTTGCTTCCGCAGTATCAAATTCAAGAATACCTTCCTCTCACCCTTCATCAATGTCGAGACACCACTCGGAGGCAATCTTGGGCCAGATGTTTATTTCAGCATCGAGGCGGGCGGAGTCGTCTTGCTGGAAGAAAATAGCTCCGATGGCCAGAAGGAAGGCCGCAAGAACCGTCCAAATTGCTCCTTTTTCAGCCTGTGTGTCGATTTCACCCCGCCCAATGACGAGACCGATCCCATCCGTGCCGTCTGGACCAACGTCGGAACCTACGGCATTCCAGATTTCTCGAGCCTCCATGATTTCGATGCAGATGGGTATGGCGGAACCGACAAATACGGGTTTTACAGTGTACTTCCGCTGAAAGGGGTGCTGAAGCCAAAATCCATGGCAGGAAATCCTGTCGAGTACAGGTTCATGGTTTCGCATTCCACGCTGCCGAATGTGATCGGAGGCCCCGCCGTCCCAGCAGCCTCGTTCACGCCTGCCACCTTTGCCAATGGTTGGTTTGTAGGTCTTCAGATCGGGATTGTGATTAATTCAGATGCCACGAAGTATTCATCGGTGTCGATCACCCCAGCAGACATGGACGCTGAGGGCTGGGTCAATATCATGAAAGCCATCGACCGGACTTTTGCGACCGACCCCGAAGGGATTGGCATCACTCCGGCGGACTGGGCTTCAGGGAGTTGGACTTTCCAGGACAATTTCTACATGGCAGGACTCAACACCGGCTTGCTCACGACCGCACACTCCGTGCCTGCTTACGTGCATGCAGGTGTGGGATTTCAGCCTGCCGACGAATGGCCGATCCAGAGGATCGCCATCCGATTCGAAAACCGTGAAGTGGTATCCCCTGGTGTCTTCAATTCTATCGTCGGAAACGGACATACCCTTAACAGCATCGTCGTCAGCAATGATGCACCGCATGTATTGATCGAAGCCCAAAACGGCCTGGGTCTGACCCTTCCTTGTCAAGAGTTTGACTTGCCCCCGAAACTGGCCTATACGGTGTATCACCCTCATCTGATGAACGCATCGCTGCAGCTCTATCAGAATGGTGGTGGCTACAATGCCCCCCAAAACAATGCCCCTCTGCCCTTGAATAATGGCAGCACGCGTCCGGGGGTCATGAATATTGCTGGTCACAGGAACATCGCCCCGCCCATGGCGGAAACTTGCATCTACATCGCATCGCTGTCTTACGGATTGAGGCTCACGACCGGGGAGAGCAACTGGTATGGAGGACCCCAAACGGCGATCTTCTACTACCGTCTCCCATAATTATAGATCAGCTGAAGATTTATTTCAAGTCCGCGGACTTTTTATCCGGGGCCTTCCGACTAGGAAGGCTTCGGATTTTTGTGGTAGGAGGGTGCTGTATTGGTCCTCGTTATCAGTGGTGTGGGTTGTCAGCGACTGGATTTTAGGCAAGCGGTTCGCATTCCATTTGCTTGGATAGGGGCAGAATTCGTATCATTGCGCCCTCTAAAGAGATATTGTTCGTATCAGAAGATTGACATGGGAAGAGCATTTGAATACCGTCGTGCAGCCAAGGAAAAGCGGTGGGACAAGATGTCCCGGATATTTCCTAAACTCTCCAAGGCGATCACCATTGCCGCAAAGGAGGGCGGGGCCGACCCCGAGGTGAACGGAAAGCTTCGGGCGGCGATCCTGAACGCAAAGGCAGAGAACATGCCGAAGGACAATATCGAGAATGCCATTGCTCGTGCCTCCGGTAAGGATGCCGAGGAAATGAAGGAGGTGGTCTATGAAGGCAAGGGGCCTCACGGTGTGATGATCGTGGTGGAGTGCGCCACGGACAACCCCACAAGGACTGTCGCCAACGTGAAAAACTACTTCAGCAAAGCCGGGGGCGGGCTTGTCCCGTCGGGTTCGTTCGAGTTCTTGTTTTCCCGGAAGGCGGTCTTCGAAGTCGTCCACAAGCCCGGCATGGATCTCGATGAGCTTGAGTTCAATCTGATCGACGCAGGCTTGGAAGAGATCGAGGCCGAGGACGGTACGATCTACATCTATGGGAGCTTTACAAAGTTTGGCGCACTATCCAGGGCGATTGAGGAACTGAAATTGGAAGTGACCAAATCTTCCCTCCAGCGCATCCCTAACAGCCCTGTCGAGTTTTCCGAGGAGCACCTCGTGGATATCGAGAAGATGATTGACCGCATCGAGGAAGATGAAGACATCCAAGCGGTCTATACCAATCTCGGCTAGATGAGGCACGGAAAGAGTCAACCGTCCTCAGCGAGGAGCGGTCGCTTCTTTCCATACCCCGATTCTCACCGATGAAGGATCAACTCTTCCTGTTTCCGAGAAAGTAAGCCAATCCGATCGAACCAACCAGCAGCACTGCCAGGACAATGCGCTCGATGGCGATATTGCCTTCCTTTTCAAGCGGCTCCAGAAGGCTCGCGCCAGATACGAAGGAATAGATCAGGAGAGAACCAAAAAACAAAAGGCCGCCAAACAGTACGACCGCATTCATGTTTTTCATAGCACGTTCAGATAGAGGTTACCATTTTTCAAGCACTCATGGCCAATTAATCGCTGCTTGAGCCGTCTGAAAGTTAGGATGTTTAGGCTTGAATTCCACATCCATCAACCAAAAGTCCAGTGATTTTTTCGACATTACAGGTTGAGTACTACGTAAGGGATTGATTGTCTTTCACTTTGTATGCAATTGCGGCACTGTAATTTGTTGGTTGGAACAGGCCTTCCCTGGCCTCCCTGCATACCATTTGTGGCCTCGCGTTGTGCATTTCGGATGGAATCCGGCATGATTTCCTACGCTGGCTGGTGCCTTCAGCCGGGGGACTACAGTCTCAGATCTGTCCAGGGATGCCTCTTCGTCGCCAATGGGCGGAATCTGAATGGGACTCATCACATGAGGCGTCCGGTGGCCTCCCGTTTGTTCAGGAAGAGGCTCCTGGTCTGCCCGGAGGCATTCAAATGGATGATGTTCTTCTGGTCGTCAAATGCCTCCATCAGTACGCGATTGGTGATTTGAAGACTCGAAATTACTGGGACCTTGAAAACCTCGAGGTAGCACCAGGTCGCATCGGGTTCTATTTCCTTGCCCACCCATTCGAGCACTGAGGGTTGGTCGTTCACGCGAATCGCCAGGCGATTCTGGAAGTATTCCAGCAAAAGTCGATTGGCGTCAGGTGACTCGCGGGGCTCGCCCAGTCGCAGCTCGCCCCCGCCAAGGCTTCGCATCGTATGCTCCAGGTCATCCGTGAAAATCCGGAGCGTGATCTCCAGGGACTGTGTCTGTGGATTGTGGTCGATTTGCGTGATGGAAACATGGAAATCATGTGGGGCCATGCTTCCCGACATCAGGACTGCACTGAGTAGGAAAGCCACTGCATGCATTCTGCCACGCAGTCTCTGTGGAAGCCGGTCGTGTCGGAGGAGGGTCGCCGTGCCTTCCATTTCACTTTCCCAGGCCATTCTGCCGCATTGGGTTGGGCTCCAAGTGTCCGCGGCTCTTGTAAAGCTGGAATCGGGTGGGTTGCATCACAGGAGGCCAATTGTTATTGTCCATGTTCACATCCGCAGTTTCCAGGAACGGATCCAACCGGACTGCCTTCACTTCCTTGGGATAGATAAAGACCTTCTTGATGGTCTTCTCGTCCATTTTCCAGATTTCGGCAGGGATGCGTTCGGTCACCTTGCTACCATCCGTGAATTCGAATTCCAGGATGACCGGCATTGGAAGGCCGCCGAGGTTGGAGAGCGTCAGGTCGTAGTAATTCGCGCTGGAGTGGAGCAGAGCCTTCTCATCCTCATCCAGCCTGCTCAGGAAGAGTTTGTAGTCTTCCTCCTGTAAAGTCGTCACAGCGAGCGGGTCATAGTGGTTGTAAAAGTCCCGGAGGGTGGTGTCACGGTCGATAAGGGGGGCGGGGATCGCTGTCTTGTTTCTGGTGTCGCCGATGTACTCGGGGGTGGGTGTGCCTTGCGTACCGCTCATGGCATGCTCCTGGGAGGGGTTTTTGGTATGGATGCGAAGCCATTTGACATTGTCCAGGCTGAGGTCCACATGTTCTGTGCTGTAAAACCATCCTCTCCAGAACCAGTCGAGGTCTACCGCGCTGGCGTCTTCCATCGTTCGGAAGAAGTCGGCGGGGGAGGGATGCTTGAAGACCCATCTGCGGCAATATTCCTTGAAAGCGAAGTCAAACAACTCGCGCCCCATGATGGTCTCCCGCAGGATGTTCAATCCAGTTGCGGGCTTGCCGTAGGCAGTGTTACCGAATTGGTAGAGGCTTTCGCTATTGGTCATGATGGGAGAAATCTGCGACTTGTCACCCTTCATGTAGTCGACGATCATGGCTGGTTTACCTCTCAGGGAAGGATAGTTGCGATCCCATTCCATCTCGGTCAGAAACTGAACGAACGTGTTCAGGCCTTCGTCCATCCATGTCCATTGGCGCTCGTCACTGTTGATGATCATCGGGAAGAAATTGTGACCTACTTCATGGATTATCACCGAGATCATTCCATACTTGTTTCGTTCGGAGTAGGTACCATCCGCATCCGGGCGCCCACCGTTGAAGCTTATCATCGGGTATTCCATGCCGATGTTTTTCGTATGGACGGAGTAGGCGACGGGGTAGGGGTAGTCGATGGTGTACTTGGAGTAGGTACGGATCGTATGGGCGACAACCTTGGTGCTGTATTTTTCCCAGAGCGGGTTGCCCTCCTTGGGATAGAGGCTTTGGGCGAGGACGACCCGGTCGCCGAACTTGACCCCCATGGCATCCCAGATGAATTTCCGGGAGCTGGCAAAGGCGAAATCGCGGACATTCTCGGCATGGAATTCCCATGTTTTCTTGCCTTTTGCCTTGTTTTTTTCGGCTTCACGGGCTTCCGGCTCGGTGACGATCATCACTGGCACCTCCGAGGCCATGGCCTTCGAGAGCCGTTGCCTCTGCACAGCTGTAAGCACCTTCTCCGGGTTCTGCATCACGCCTGTGGCACCCACCACATGGTCCTCGGGCACGGTGATCCTGACCTTGTAGTCGCCGAAGGGAAGGGCGAACTCTCCCTGCCCCAGGAATTGCTTGTTTTGCCAGCCAGCGACTTCATTGTACACGGCCATCCGGGGGAAGAATTGCGCGATGGTGTAGATATAGTTTTGCTCGGCTGGAAAGTATTCCATCCCTGAGCGACCGCCGACCTTTCCACGGTCATTGATATTGTACCACCACTTGATCTGGAAGGAGTAGCTGGCCCTGGGCTTGAGTACTTGCGGCAGGTCAATCCGCATCATGGTTTTGTTGACCGTAAAAGGCAGGTTTTGGCCTTTGGTGTCGCGGACATAGTCGAGCCTGAAACCACCATCGAAGTCCTGGTGCATCCTGGTGAGCTCATCGAAGGGCATCTGGTCACGCAGGGAACCTGTCCGAACCTTCTTGGCGTCGCTGTCACGATGGAAAATGTTCTGATCCAGCTGAAGCCACAGGTAGCTGAGGGGATCCGGCGAATTGTTCCAATAGGTAATCGTCTCGACGCCACGGAGGATCTGCTTTTCGTCATCGATTTCGACCTCCATCTGATAGTCAGCCTTCTGCTGGTAGTATTCGTGGCCGGGAGCCCCAGAGGCAGTGCGATAGGCATTCGGCGTCGGCAACTCCTGCTGCAACTGCTTGAATCTGCTCTGGTCATTGTAAACCTGCGCCTGTGCCGCCGACATGGCGAAGCCGAAAAACACAAACCACCAACCTTGCCGTAAATTCATTGCAGTAACGGATCTGGGAAACAAAAATAAGTTAAAAATGATCCTAGGAAGGGGGTTAATAAGTGCCAAAACCGAGGATGCAATTCGGTCGGTTTCCCTTGGAAACAGTCGAGGGCCATCCAGGATCTCCGGGTCGTGGGAGTTCGTTTCAGATTCGCTGGGCCATGAGCCAAAAGGCCACTGCGGCTGCGGAAAGTGAAACCCCAGTCTGCCACCATCGTCTCGGCAGTTGGAGTTGGAAGGCACCCGCCGCCATAAGCAAGATCGCCCCCACGATCAGACATTGGCCAGCCTCTACACCGAGGTTGAAAAACAGCATCGGCTTCAGGACATGGCCCCCCTGGCCTAGCAAGCTTCTGAAATAGCTGCTGAATCCCAGCCCGTGAACCAGTCCGAACCCAAGCGCGGCAAGGTACCTTGGCCATTGCCAGGCAGCTTCGGCCCGCCTGCGTGCAAGATTCCCGATTGCCGTCAGCAGGATGGTCAGAGGAATCAGGAATTCCACCATCTCACTGTTCGCGGGGATCATCTCCAGGCTTGTGAGCGCCAGTGTAAGGGAATGTCCCACCGTAAAGGCAGTGACCAATGTAAGCACATCCCTCCAGTCGCCCAGGGAATACGTGCCACATAGCGCGAGTAGGAATAGCATGTGGTCATACCCGTCCCAGTCCAAGATATGGCCGTAGCCGAGTCTGAAATAGAGCCATGACTCCGACATCAGGGGAAAAATAGGAAAAATTTAAGATCCGGATGGCTTCTGCCAGCGGGGAGAATTGCATTCCCGGGTACCCCTGGAGATTCAAAGCCGGAGGCGGGGAATGGGGGAGCCATGCTAGCACGCATCGGCGTTCCATTCCACAAATGCCATGTGGTTGGCTCCTGCGATTTCAATTCCTTTGGCTAATCCACCTACTCCCGAGAAAAGTTCAAGGCTGTTCAGCATGGATTCACAATTGTGATTTGAAGTATTTTTCGATCTTCTTCTCTACATTTTCAACCGTAGATGTTGTTCCCAGACACTTGTCGACTCAGGGTCTGCCTACATGAAAGATGTCCCACTCTGATTTAGCTTGATTGTATCTCCCAGCACCTGGGTCATGGTTTCCAAAGCCGTCAATTTTTGTGTTCCAAATAGGTTTGTAATGGCGAATTAGTGCCACATCAACCGTGCCGATCAAGTGATCGGCAGCATCCTCTAAAATCATGAACCTGCAAGAGAAATCTTATTGTTCAATGAAAAAACTCTTGCAAAAAAATTATCCACAATCCAGCATGGAGGTCTTGGGAATCTGATCCCGAAAGTTCCAATTACCGGGAGGAGTCCGGGCGCGAAAAACCCGCGTCCGCGATGGCAAGCGTAACAGCTGGATCATCCCCTGCGGCAAGCGTCACTCATTCCGTCCGCTGCGCAGGATCGAAATGAGCAAGAAGAACCCCGTGACCGCAGCCAGGAGGAAGAAGCCAACGCTAACCTGCGGAATGTTCCCCCCCTCCCGGTAGCCGGGGGAGGCGGTCATCACCACCGCGCCTGAAACCAGCATGGCCGCCACCACCAGGGCCAGGGCCAGCCGGTTCCCGATGCTGTCCAAGGTATCCATCAGCCGCTCGATGCCAGCATGGCGCACCTCCATGGATATCTGCCCCTTCCGAATCTTGCGCAGAATGGACTTGACCTCATTCGGGAAGGCCGTGAGGAAAGAAAACAGGGATTGACCACGTGTATAGACCTCCTTGACGATATTCCCGGGGCTGAACTGCTCGGCAAGCAGCTTGGCACCGAACGGCTTGACATGATCCAGGGTGTTGAGCTTCGGGTGGATCATCTTGCCGATACCCTCCAGAATGGCCAATGCGCGGAAAATCAGGAAGACTCCCGGCGGTACGGCCATCTTGTTCTTGTAGATGATCGTCTGCAAGCGTTGCGACATGTCCGCGATGGAGGTTTCATCCACATCCAGGTATGCGAAATCCTCGATCAGGTCATTCAGCTCCATCTCCAAGATGCGCATGTCCTTGATGTCATGCTCAATGGCGAGTGCCCTGAGGTTCGATGCCATTTGATGCGCATCATGGTTGGCCATGCCGACGAAGACACCCGCAAAGGCAAACTTGTCCTTGGGCAGCATCTTGCCAACCATCCCGAAGTCGATCAGGACAATGCGGCCATCCTCCTGGATCACGACATTGCCAGGATGCGGGTCGGCGTGGAAATAGCCAAATTCGAAGATCTGCGTCAGGTAGATGTTCAGCCCACGCTCTGCGATGGTCGTCGGTTCGAGGCCCCACTCCCTCAATCTCTCCAGGTCCGTGATCTTGCAGCCCTTTACAAACTCGACGATCAGCACCTTGTCCGTGCTCAAGTCACGGTAGGGCATGGGGACGTAGAAGGTCTTGTTGCCCTTGTAGAAATTCCTGAACTGCTCCATGGCCCTCGCCTCGGCGAGGTACATTAGCTCCTTCGTCATGGTTTTCTCGAACTGCTCGACAATGCTTCCCGCATTCAGGATGCCTTGCTTCTGAAAGTAACCGTCGGCATAGCCGACAAGGTCCTTGATGATCTGCAGGTCGCTTCGGATCTGCTCCTTGACCCCCGGTCGCTGAACCTTGACCACCACTTCCTCGCCGCTGAGCAGGCGGGCACGGTGAACCTGCCCGATGGAGGCAGAACCGATCACATCGCTTTCGAAATAGGAAAACAACTCCTCGATCTTCTTGCCGGTCTCCTGCTCGATCACTGCGATGGCTTCCTCCGTGGGGAATGGAGGCACATTGCTCTGCAGCTTCTGCAGCTCCGTGATCAGCTCTTCGGGCAGGATGTCAGGCCGGTTGCTGAGCACCTGGCAAAGTTTCACGAAGGTGGGGCCGAGTTCCTCGGCGGCCATCCTCACCCTTTCCCAGCGGCTGTATTCGAAGACAGGCCGGCCACGGCGCTGCCAGGTCAGCCTCCGCTTCTGTGAAACCAAACCGCGAAGGCGGGAGTGGGTCACAAGATCCTCAAAGCCATACTTGAACAGTACACTGACCACGGCTTTCAGACGCCGGATGTTCTTGATGGTGCGCGTAATCTGCATTTTTCAGACAAAGAGACCTAAATTAAGAAGAAGCTTCGATTCCAGCGGAAACAAAAACGACCCCGTTCCTCGGAACAAGGTCGTTCGTGTGAAAGGGTTCGCCATCGGCGAAGCCAGAACCCTGCCGGTCAGGCCTCAGCGGCCTTCTTCGAGGGAGCTTTTTTCTCCGAGGGTGATTCTTCGGTGCTCGCAGGGTCGTTGATTGCCAGCTTGGCCTCGATGGCGGACAAGCGCGCCTGAAGCTCTTGCATTTGGGTTTGTGTGGCTAGGTTCATCCGGACCATCACTTCTTCGATCAGCTTCTTCAGCTTGGCCTCAAATTCTTCACGCTTGGTTTCAGTGTTCTTGAACAGTTCATCCATCAGTTTCTTCCCTTCCTCTTGAGACAATTTGTCCTCGTCCACCAATCTCTCCACTGACTTCTGAAACTTCTCGACGGTCGTAGAAACAAGGCCCACACCCGTGTACACGAACTTTTTAAACAGACTTTCCATGACTATGAGGATAACTTCTTTGAACGGAATTGTATTCGGGATCTAGCCCGCAAGAATCGTGCAGATCGCCGATTCACAGCCAGAAGTCCTGCCACATCCTCCGAATCAGTGCCCAAAAGGATGCCTGTGGTGGATCGGCATGGATCCAGGGCGCGGAATTTAGTTTCGCATCCATTTTCAGGGGCGGCCAGGACTGGCAGGGTGGTGTGGCAAATTGGCAGTCCTGCAACAAATTTTGACAGCCGGGGTGCGGTCAGGCGTGGCGCCCAGTGCCCGCTACCTCGCCGCTGAACCCAACGGCCCCTATGACTGGCCCTCAGTTGCAACGATGGATTTGCGGTGCGGAAAGGATCCCGTGTGACAATGGGAGAGGGGCTTCGCCCCCGGCCTGTGCCTGTAGGGCACCCGTTTTTCCCTCGGCTGGCCCTCCCCGTAGCACTCATTCAGGGTGTACCGGGGCAGACCCCACCAGACCGGGGATCGGCAGTGAAGGCGGTGGAGGACCGAAACGGCGGAACATCTGCATCCCCGTGCAAATAGAATCCCTTCCCAGAGGATGCTGGCCATGCCAGCGATTCACTGGAAATGCAAAGGCCGCCCGGCATCATGCGGGCGGCCTTGCTTGTCTTCGGGCTGCGGGTGCCTTACAGCTTGGCGAGCAGCTCCTGCTTCTTCTTGTTGAATTCTTCCTCCGTCAAAACCCCCGAGGTTTTCAGGTCGGCCAAATCCTTCAAGGTTTTCATGATATCCTCCTTGCCAGGGGAAGAAGGCGCACCCTGGTTGCCTTGGGCGTTTTGCTGTTGGGACATGTTCTGCATCATCATGTTCGCCATCATCATGCCCGCCATGTCCATCCCGCTTCCGCCGTGCTTGGCGGCATCTTCCATGGCCTTGGCCTGTTGGAATTGTTGGAACTTGTTCAGGTCGCCGACCATGTTCATCTGCGTATTTTTGCGGAGGAACTCGTTGACTTCCGGAGGCAGGGAGATGCTCTGGATCTGAAAATCGGTGATGTCGAGACCGAAAGAGGTGAAGTACTCCTGGATGCGCGGCATCAGAGCCTTGGTGAATTCCGTCTTCTGGGACTGCAGCTGGACAAAGGACAACCCTGACTCGGCCATTTCGGCGACGACTTCCGTGAAGCGATCGACGATCTTGCCCCTCAGTGTGCCTTCCAGTTCGCTGACTTGCACGTTCGGATCCGTGCCGGCGAACTCCTTGAAGAATCTGCCAGCATCCGAGACGCGGAAGTTGAAGGCACCGAAGGCGCGGATCTCCACCTGGCCGAATTTCGCATCCGGGATGTACACAGGTGTCGGTGTACCCCATTTGAGGTCGGTGAACTGCCTGGTATTGACAAAGTAGATGTCCACTTTGAAAGGGGACTCGAAGCCAAACTTCCAAGACCTTAGGGAGGTCATGATCGGCATGTTCCGGGTGGTGAGCTCATAGCGGCCCGGCTGGAAAATGTCGGCTGCCGAACCCTCGTTGATCAGGAGAGCGACCTGTGACTCACGCACCGTGAGCTGCGCACCCATCTTCACCTCCTTGTCCTGGTCAGGGAATTTCCAGATGATCGTATCGCGGGAGGCATCCACCCACTCGATGACATCGATAAACTGGCCACGAATAAAGTCAAAAAGTCCCATAATGATTTCTTTCTCTGAGTCTAAATTAAATACAAATTTATTAAAATCTTCATGCTTTCGCTTTCTCTTTTTTCCAAAGCGGCACTGTGGAGCAGGGTTCCCCGTACATCAGCTTCTCGGCGATGGCCCTGAGCCTCACGATGAACTCCACATACGCCGCCTGGGGGATCTCGATCTCGCCGCATCCCTTCACCACGATCTTCTTCCCCTCCCATGCCGAGTAGTCGATGGTGTCCAATGCTTTCTGCCAAATGGTTTTTTCCAACTCTTCACGGCTACCAAATACGATGGTCTTCGCAAAAGGTTGGAGCTGTATCGCCAGCAGCATCCACGTCCATCCCGGGATGATAGCATCCACCGAGCAGAAGAGGTGGACATGTTGCCCTGAGTACTGTGTCCAGTCATGATGGCCGAGCCAATCTCTGAAGTCGGCTTCCTTCAGGAGCATGCCCCTGAACAGCTGAGGGGCGATGTCGATCCCCACGCGCGGGGCGCCATCATGGTAGTCCGCGAGGTCAATGGAGACCAGCGGACTGAGGGCAACCTTGTTGACGATCTCTTTTTCCATGTCCATGTGCCAGGATCAATGTACGTAATTCCGGGCTCAATAGGAACGGGGGCGGGGGACACTTTGTTTTAACACGTAGCGTGCCGCGTCCGGGGCATCACCCGTTGCGGGTGTTTGCCTCAGGGCTCCGATCCCCTGCGGCACCATGACACCCGGGTTGGCAATCGGCCGCGCCGATGCGCCCAAGCGGTGCCAGTTTCACGTTGCTGGGGCGATTTGACCCGAGGGAGGACATGAATGCGGCCTTGCATTTGGCCGGGAGATTCCGCTTCTCAGGGTTGCCTCTGCTCCACGGAAATTTCTGTTGGCGGGGGGTGGCATTAGACCCCATCACGGGGAAGGCGTGGCCACCACACGGCCTCCTCATCCCCGCCACTCCCCCGTTTCACTCTGCTCACGTGCCAAGGCCTCGTAATCGGGCACCTCGGCAAACTTGAAATGCGGGTACTTGTCCTTGTACTCCTGCCGCACCATCTGTAAAAGAAGGTCCCTGAGGGCGTCCATCTGATATCCTGTGCCCGCTGCCACGAATACCGCCGGGGCATTCTCCCGGGCAATCCAGGTCTTTTCCAGCGCCTCGCGTTCCTCAGGGGCGAGTCGGTCGATCTTGTTGAAGACGACGATGACGGGCTTCTTATTGGATTCGAGGGATGCCAGCGTTTCGTTGACCACCTGGATCTGCTCCTCGAAGCTGGGATGTGAAAGATCGACGACATGGAGCAGGATGTCGCTCTCCCGGACTTCGTCGAGGGTGCTCTTGAAACACTCGACCAGATGGTGCGGGAGCTTCCGGAGGAAGCCGACGGTATCGCTGAGCAGGAAG
>JBJOPY010000196.1:0-7600 GCA_046050405.1 Bacteroidota bacterium
CGTTCGGAACAAGAAGGAAACGATCTACTGCTATGATGAGGAGGAGAAGCAAGCAGCCATGAAACGGCTGGGGAAATCTGCGGAAATCACACGCTTCAAGGGTCTTGGGGAAATTTCCCCCAATGAGTTCGGGGCGTTCATCGGCGAGCAGATGCGCCTGGATCCTGTGATCATTCGAAAAGACTCGCACATCACCGAGATGCTCGAGTACTACATGGGCAAAAATACTCCTGACCGCCAGGATTTTATCATCGACAACCTGCGGGTCGAGAAGTTGGTGGTGGAAGAGGTGGCCTGAGGAGGATTCCGCCGCAGCGCTGACCCGAAGAGATGCCTGTGTTTCTGCCTCGTCCATGGCGTGCATCTTTGGCAGGCTTGTCCGGTTGTGGAGCCATCCAGGAACAGCCCCGCCCGGAGGTATGCGCATGGCCTCAAGGTATTCCCCCTCTACTTTAGGGAAGCGGCAAGATGCAGGCCACCAGGGAAGCCTGAAACATCCGTCCATTATCAGCCAGGATCCTCACTCCGCCACCTTCACCAGCTTGCAGGTCCACGCTTGCCCCTTCGAATGAACGCGAGCCAGGTAGGCACCCGCCGCGATGGAACTGGTCTCCATCGTGATCACAGGACGGCCATTCACCCGCTCCGACACCAACACCCGACCTGTCAAGTCCAGAATCTCCACACGGTCGGCAGGGGAAGGAACCGAACGGAGGTCAATGCTCAGGCGATGGTAGAAGGGCTGCGGAAATGTGGAAATCGACCGGGAGGGTTCAGCCTCCGCCGTGGCCGTGGCCGGAAGGTTGTAATCCACGGCAAGCGCTTCAGGGGACACTCCAACGGCCACACTGTCCACCACTTGGCCGGCCATTTCGTAGGAGTACATGCGGCCGTACGTCGCATAGTCCGTTTCCGTGACGTAGAAACGCTGGAGGACAGTGTCGAGGGCCATTCCCGCCCAGAATCCCGGCACGACAGTGCTATCCACAAGCTGCATAGTGCTGAGATCCCAGCCCCCGATGCCGGATCCAAATGCCGCATAGAGCTTGCCATTGAAGATTCCGCAGCCTTGGGAGCTAGGCAGGTCGACACGGTGATGACTGAGGGCGCCACTCATGGTATTGTAGGCAGTGACGATGCCGTAAGTGGCCGAGTAGGAAATTTGGTTGACGGAGTACAGGATACCTCCCTTCAAATACAAATTCTTGATGATGCGGCCATTGGTGTCGAGGTCGATCTCACGGGCGAGCAAATGGCTTTGCAAGGAAACGACGCCGATACTTCCATTGGGTGCGCCGAAGCCGATGGGGACGGCCACATAAGCCGAGTCGCCGTGCACCACGATGCCCTCGCATTCACCTGAGAGCCCTGTGACTGCATGAACCAGGCTCAGGTCGCTGCGGTTCCGAACTTCCATGTATTCCCCGACAGCCCCGTAGCCCTTGGAAACGAGGAGCTTGTCCTGATAGACGGCAGACTGCCTGACCCCCTTGACCATCGTCATGGCTGTACGCTGGAGGTGGTCGAGGTCATATTTGACGATCAGGCTGTCCGCACAGACAAAAGCCTCGCGCCCATGGACCATGACATGCTGCACAGAACTCGCCGGAAAGGAATCGAAGACTGCATATTGTCGGGTGGAGGGATTGAAGGCCGCCATTCTCACCAGATTGCTTGGGCCGAATACACCGCCATTGGCGATGATGACCTGTCCGGGAGCTTGGGCCTGAATGGACGCGGTGATCCTTCCGAGGCAGAAAAGAAGAACCAAGAGTTGTAACAATGCTTTCATCGTGACGAGTCTAAAACTGCATGCAAATGGGTGTAGGTTCACCGAATTCCCCTTTAAAAGGCCGAGCGTGGGTTTGCCACGTCCCGGATACTTCTGCGGGGCGAAGATAACGGCGAAATTGAAAATCCGGGACAGAAACTTGATCCGATGCCTCCAGCTACGGAAATGGGAGGCCGGGTTCAGCGTCATGCATGGAATGGATAGGACAACTGCGCATGCATCGATCGCGGATTTCGCAGGGAATGTTTCATCAAGGGTGTCCGCAATGGTGATCTACAAGGTGAAAGCACGATTACAATAATTATCCGCCCCCTCGGCGGGTAGCCAATGTCATCTTGAGAGCCATAAGGCGGTCATCGGAGGTGATTGCCGATTTCGAGCGCATTGTCCATCATCCGAAGACCGGCCGGTTCCGTTTTCCGGTGGTGCGCTACTGCACGCGACAGCGCACCACCGGGCCATTCCCGGATGTACGCACCCCTCTTGGCCTTGACGGCCTTGCGCTGCTGCCTTGTTGGTAGCCTTTGATGAGTTTTACGGTGTGGAACGTCCCTGATCTTTCCAGAGTACAGGAAGCAAGCCCGGGAGCATGTGGCAGAAGTAGCATTCACGTGAAAAGCCTGGCAATCGGTGAAATATGCTCGAACATATCAAGAATTCACGTTGATTTGTAGCATGAAAAAACAGGTCTGGATCCTATTGGCTATACTGCCTTGGTCACTGACAGGCTGCAATCGCCGGGATATTTCCCACGAATCGTCCGCACCCAGCCCATCGGATACGGTCGCCCAGCCCGTGCAGGTGGCATCGGGCGATGCAGGCGGAGGCCCCGCAAAGGAAGCCTTGAACCTGATCCTAGACTTGGCCAAGGCAGGGGATTGTGAAACCATCGCTCCCTTGCTCGCCTACAAATCGGGTGCCGATGCCTGGAAGAGAGGAATGCACTACAATGTTCTGGAAGAGCGGCTGGAAGCTGAAAAGGAATGTGCCAAGTTGGAGGTGATCGTCGCCGGGCTTCAACACCTCGAATTTCTCGAATTTTCCACTGATGTCGAGCGTGAGGGCGAATGGCTGATCTGGATAGTTAAGCTGTCCTACGAGGACGGGACGACAGAGGAGAAGGCATTCGCCTTTTTAAACGTCTCAGGCATCCATCTTCTGGGGGACATTGACTGAGGGCTTGGCGGGAGGCTCTGCCGAAAGGGTGCAACCTTTCGGGAAATAGGATAGCGCACTGAACCGCTGTGCCTGAGGGCCGGGACGGAATCGCAGATTTCCAATTCCGTCCCGGCCTTTTTGACATGGATGATCCGGCCGCGGGATGCGGCCTTGCTCAATGGGCCGCCTGGTCCTTCTTCCACTTGATGCCGCACCCGATGGCCTTTGTAGATTGCGGATCGGGAGCCTGGCCGGCAGCCACATTGGCAATGGCACTTTCCAAGTACTTTTCCTTGACCGCAGACGCATCCTGCGCGTTGTCATCGATCGCCCCCACGTAGCGTACGATGAATGTGCCGTTGACATTTTCCAGCAGATAGACGTGGGGGGTGCGGACGGCACTGTACGCCCTGGCGATCTCCTGGCTGTCATCCACGAGGTAGGGGAAGGTGAAATGCTTCCTCTTGGCACGCTTCTTCATCTCGGAAGGGGAATCCTCCGGATAAGCCTTGGCATCGTTCGGATTGATCGCCACCACTGGGAACCCTTGGCTTTTGTATTGGGCGTCCAATGCCACGAGGCGATCTTCATAGAGCTTGGAAAAAGGGCAATGGTTGCAAGTGAACACGATGACAACGCCCTTGTCATTTTTGTACCCGTCAAGTGAAACCATCCCGCCGTCAATGTTTTTCAGCGAAAAACCAGGTGCTTCCTTGCCGATGAGGTCGGCATCCACCTGTGCCTGAACCGTGAAATTCACGAGTGTCAGAATGGACACCACGAATAAGGATAGAATGCTAGTTGTTTTCATGTTTATGCGATGACATTAGAGAATTGACGGTGGAAGACAGGGCTTCATAGGTGAAGTCGCCCTCGTGAAACTTGCGAATGTCCCTCGAATCGCAAACGAACAGGGTCGCAGGAATGGAACCGGACCATTCAGGACTTACCTTGTTGATCCAACTGTTGAAATTGGGTTCATCCAGGAAGACAACCCTGGAA
Source organism: Bacteroidota bacterium (assembly GCA_046050405.1). Classification (GTDB taxonomy): domain Bacteria; phylum Bacteroidota; class Bacteroidia; order J057; family JADKCL01; genus JADKCL01. The sequence goes on from JBJOPY010000196.1 coordinate 3,953, forward strand.
TGCAGCTTCCTCTTGGCGAGGAATGGCACCAGCTTCGTCCGATACTCTGACTTGAAGTCCAGTGAGATGAAGACCACCTTCACTTTCTGATCGGCCATCTCCGTTTGCAACCGGTCAAAATGCGGCATTTCCGCAACGCAAGGCTTGCACCATGTGGACCAGAAATTCAGGACGTACAGGGTGTCGCTGTCCGAGCCGATGATGTCTAGAACGTCTTCAAGGTGAATGACCTCAGGGGCTTGCGCCCGAGATTGGGCCGCCCAGCCACAGATCAACCAAAAGGACAGCAGCAACGTTTTCATACAGGTGCACAACCCCATCCGACGGGGGAATGTTTCGGAAAGGGTGGAATTCGTGACGCCACCTCAGAAGTGCCAGGGTCATGAGGCAACCGCCAATTCAGGGCAGGGCAAGTTGCGGGGAGCCATCACTGTTTTCAGATGAAGTTTTCGAATTAGAGGGCAATTTCTATCTTTGTGTCCCTACGGTGGCGGCCCCGTTGCATGAGAGGGGATTGCCTTGGGAGACGGTCCAGCGGCGGTCTGGAACGGTTCCCGCTGCTGAGACTCCCTCGCAAGGAGATCAAGGGCATTTCCGGACAAGAAGGCGATCCCTGTCTCGCATGGGGAAAGGTGCCGAAGCGGAAGGATGCCTGCCGTAGCGACTTTGTTGGATTGCTTTCGGTAGAATTATGCTGATCAATACGTTTGCCAGTAGCGCAGGTTCGACCCCGCAGCGTCCTTCCACCCAGGCAATGATGCTGCGGGATCGTCGAATCCTGTCGAATCCCGTCTCCGCGACCCACATTGCCATCGTCGGAGGGGAGCGGAATGCACATTGTCTTGGCCGTCGGAAACCGATGGGGCGACGCACCGCTGCGAATGGCATTCCCGGTGTGGAGATTTCCAGGCCTGCTCCGGGAACATCCCTTCTATCCATCCAGAACCGCCATGAAACGGCTCCCATGAACGCGACCCAGGCTGCGCGGTAGCCTCTCCAAATGAAAACCCCTGGAATGCGGACGTTCGTGCTGATGCTTTGCTCCCTGGGTGCAGCCCTTGGCAACCTGAGCGCCCACAATCTACAAATCAAGGACGTCAGCTGCGACCAGCACTTCCTGCATCTTACGATCTCCTGGGATCATGCCTGGCATCTGGAGCCCGCGGCTGCCAACCTACATGATGCGGTATGGCTGTTTGCCAAGATCAAGGAGGGAGGGGGCGAATGGCGGCATTGCCATTTTGCAACCGATCGCCATCAGACGAGTGCCCCTGAAGTTCTAGGACTGGATCCCGGTGCTGCCGGGGAGGGAATCATGCTGAAATACCTCCCGGTCGGTGCAGGGAATGTCTCCTCGGTGCAGATGGATTTGGCATGGAAGGAAGGCCTTGCCCCTGGAAGGTACGAGGTGCGGGTCTTCGGGATTGAGATGGCCTGGGTGCCCGGGGGATCGTTTTGGCTCGGAGACGGGGCCAGCAACTTCGCCCTTCATGACTCGGCCAATGGACAGCCCTACCGAATCGACTCCGAGAATGAAATCGCAGCGGATGCTCTGGCGGCAATCGGTGGAAGAGTGCCGCAGGCCACCATCCCCGAGGCTTTCCCGAAGGGATATGATGGATTCTATCTCATGAAGCACGAACTCAGCCAGTCCCAATATGCCGACTTTCTGAACACACTGACTTACGGGCAACAGCGGGCCCGAACATCCACCTCCCCGAGTAGCCCCGCAGGCACTGCGGCACTGTCCAGCACGCATGCCCATCGCAATGGAATGGTCGTCGCGACCCCATCGGTTGCGGATGGCTACCCCGCCCAATATGGCTGCAACCTTGACGGCGGAGCGACTGATGGCGAATCCGATGGCGGATACCGTGCCTGCAATGGCCTGGCTTGGCCCGACCTTGCCGCCTATCTGGACTGGGCCGCCCTACGGCCCATGACGGAGCTGGAGTTTGAAAAGGCCTGCCGGGGATTCCAGTTTCCATTGCCCAGTGAATTTGCCTGGGGTACGGACGAGATCGTGGACGCGAACACCCTCCTTCACGATGCCACTGCCTTCGAGTCTGTCGCTGAAACCGCCACTGCCTCGGCGGGCTTGGGGAGCCATGGGTATGCCGGCCCTCAGGGCCCGCTGCGCTGCGGGTTTGGCGCCCACGGGAGCAGCGACCGCTTGCAGGCGGGGTCAGGAGCCTTCGGGCATCTCGAGCTCAGCGGCAACCTCTGGGAGCTATGTGTCTCGGTGCTGCGCACCGGGCCGCAATTTCAAGGCAACTGCGGCGATGGCATGCTCTCCTCCTCAGGAGAGGCGAACGTGGACTCATGGCCAGGGTCGGAAGGCATTGGCTACAAAGGTGGCGGCTGGAACAGCGGCATTTTGCCCGGATTCCGGGACCTGGCGGTCTCAGATCGCTTTTACATCGACCTGGCGGCAGACGTTCGCAGGCATACGGCCGGAGGGAGGGGATGCCGATGAGGACAAGGAAACAGTGCAAGGAAACCGTCCGGGGTGCATGGCCACTCTGTGCATACTGTGTCCTCGTACCCTTGATGGCGGTCTCTGCGCTGTGCGCACAGGCCCAGGCACCCTACCTGGGGGGCGAGGGAGGGGGGTATCAGAGTGCTTCTGTAAAATTCCGCGTGGACGGGGAGCCGGGTGCGACACCGGAGGTTTCGATCTTCCCGAGTCCGGTGCAGCGCGGGCAGGATATCCGCGTCGTCGCCCAGAATCTCCAGAACAAGCTGGATGTGCTGACCCTGAACCTTCATGGGGTTCAGGTGGGACGGCTCACGCGCTGGGGACAGTCGGGAGAAGCTGTCTTGGACATTCCCACGGGCAACCTTGCACCGGGTCTCTACATGGTCGAAGTCCGTCGTGACGGACAGTCCGAGACCCGGAAAATTGTAGTGCAGTCGCCATGATGCCTTTGCGACACCGTTTGACGTTCGCTTTTATCCTGATTGCCGCTGGAGGGGGCTATGGGCAGGTTGATTCCTTGAAGGAACCCAAGGAATATGTGCTGGGCGAGGTGCGCATCTTTTCGCCTGAACCCAGCTTTGTCGTCAGGGGAGGAAGGGAATGGATCCCTGATTCACTGTCCATCGCGAATGCGCAGATGGGCAACCTATCCGATCTTTTCCGGGAGATTCCTTCCCTGTCCTCCAAGCGCTATGCACCGGGTGGGCTATCGACGCCGAGCCTTCGGGGAACAGGGGCTGGCCATACGCAGGTGTATTGGGAAGGGCTGCCGCTCAACTCGCCCATGCTGGGGCAGCAGGACATTGCCCTGGGCGCTGGCGGATTGTTCGAAAGGGTGGTGCTGCGGTATGGCGGCGCCTCCTTGCAGGAAGGTAGCGGCGGGCTCGGCGGATCCATGAACCTGAAGTCTGTCCGCAACCCTGAAACCCATCCCGCCATAGGCGTGAGGCTTCGGGAACAATTCGGCTCCTTTCGCTCCAATTCCTCCCAGCTTGAATTCACGGCCGGCACGCCTGGATTCTCGTCCATCACCAAACTCTACCTGAACACCGCCAGAAACGATTTCACGTTTCGGAACCTCGGCCTGCCGCAATCCCCCGTCCAGCGGCTGAAGAATGCGGGGATTTTGCAGTACGGAGGCCTTCAGGAGTTTCGGTATTCCCCTCGGG
>JBJOPY010000197.1:0-10547 GCA_046050405.1 Bacteroidota bacterium
ACGTCGAGACCATGCTGGCGAGAATCGAGGCTTTCCGAAGGCTCATGGAAAACTTCGCCCACGAAAACCAACTGGGAAAGGACCTCTCAAGATTAACTATACAATTATAGTAGACTCTATAGAGGTGGTATTCCAGGGAGTTGACCGCGGAGTTGAACTCGTCGATTTTGGCCTTGGCTACGCTGTCCCTCCATACTTGGAACTTGTGCGTGGCGACCTCCTTGCTGGTGTTGGCGTAAATGGCCCTGAAGCTGGGAGTGAGGTGGTGGGCGGTCTTGATTTCGGGGAACTTGCCGAAGAGGATTTTCGCCCTTTTTGCCTGGTTGGCAGTCCAGTCCCCGGGTGCTGCGTAGAGCAGGTAGCGGCTCCGTGCCAGCAGTTCCTTTGTGGTGTCACCGTTTGGAAGCACCTCCGGGCTGTATTTTTCGCCCTTTTCCTTGGCCTTCTTGACCGCGATGTCCTCCTCTTCGATGGCCTTCCACCTGAGTTTGACCCGCACGTGCTGCATCGCGTCGCAGACGAGCCTCACGACATGGAACCGGTCGATCACCCTCCTGCATTCGGGGAAGCATTGCTTGACAGCCAGGCTCATGTTCCGGGCCATGTCCATGCCCGCCCCGGTCACCAACTTGCGCTTCTCCAAGGGGATTTTTTCCAGGACCTCCTGAATGACACGGGCATCCGTACCATTGATTACAGCAACCAGGCATTCCTTGTTCTTGGCCTTGGTTCGCTTGTTGGTCACGATCGTGTAGAGTTCGCCCTTGGACAGGCCCACCTCGTCGATACTCAGTTGCGAGGTTATGTTCTCGGGGTAGATCAGGTACTCATCCGCATGGGTGGTCTGCGCCCACTCCTTGAAGCCGCCCACCCGGTCCTTGTAGTGGCGCCTCAAAACCTCACTGTTCACCCCGTAGTAGCTGGCTATGTTGCTCATGGTATCGGTTCGCGTAGCCACCTGCATCTTTTAAAAAATCCGACAGCTCCTGGGTGAATTTGGAACCGTCGGCCATGAACGTGAAGTCGCGCTTTACCACTTCGCCAGTCTCCTTGTGCCGCCATCTTCGCTTCCGAATCCTCAAAAAAACAGGCTTCCCCCGCAACGGAAAGTCTTGGATGCGCTTACTCCCCATGAAGCCCTTGGACTCATACTCCAATGCAGAATAACCATCGGGAAGAACGTTCTTCTCCTCGAAATCCACCACCAGATGCTCCTGCTTCAGGTCCTCGTCGAAACACGTCTCGACATTGGTGATCGTGAAGTATTCAATTAGCTCCGAAGGGAACAGTTGGCCCAGTAAATCGATGTTCATTGATCCAGATTTTTGCCCGCCAAAGTTCCATTCTCATCACATCCATCCATAGCCCATTTTTTCCACTAATCCCCAACTTTTAAGGTTGACCCGGAATCTCCCCTCCTGCGAAAAATTTCGTGATGCCGAAGTGTATGCCACCACGGTTCCTGCGTATGGGTTTGCATTCGGCGGTACACCGATGCCCCAGTCTGTCTATGGCATCAGGCGGGGATTCCCAGTAAGGGCCCTTTCGCCTGGTCGTTCACACAGGATAAATCCCTAACTTCGCGGCCTGCGACCCAGAAGACTGGTTTGCATTCGGTAGAAATGTCAGTTCACAAGGTAAATCAACCATTGGACGCCTATTACGGGCTGCCCAGCGATGTCAGATGGTGCAGCAGATGCGTGATGAGCAACCAACGTCCGGCTTCTGCCGTCGAATTCAAGCACACCATGGACAGCAAGAAGGTCACATTGAAGATCGACGAGGGGGGGCTCTGCGATGCCTGCAAGCAAGCCGAGATCAAAGAACATATCCACTGGGAGGACCGGGAGCAGCAATTGCTCCGCCTGCTGGACAAGTACCGCCGCCATGACGGCTACTATGACATCCTCGTCCCGGGTTCAGGCGGCAAGGACAGCGCCTATGCCGCACACATATTGAAGTACAAGTACGGCATGAACCCGTTGACGGTCACCTGGCCGCCGATCCTCTACACGGACTACGGCCAGAAGAACTTCAGGAACTGGATCGATGCCGGCTTCGACAACGTCAGCTTCCACCGCAATGGCAAGGTGATGAGGCTGCTGACCAAGCTCAGCATTGAGAATCTCCTCCACCCCTTTCAGACCTTCATCCTAGGTCAGAAGAACCTCGCACCCAAGATCGCGGCAAGATACGGGATCCCGCTGGTCTTCTACGGGGAGAACGAGGCCGAATACGGCAATCCCATCGCCGAAAACGCCGCTTCATTGCGCGACAAAAGCTACTATAGCTTCCAGCACCTGGACGAGATTTACCTCGGCGGGGTCAGCATTCGCGAACTGCAAGACAGGTATGACCTCCGGCTCAGCGACCTGATGGCCTTCTTGCCAGCCGCTGCGGAAGAACTGGAAAAGTCCAAGATCGAAGTGCACTACCTGGGATATTACCTGAAGTGGGTGCCGCAGGAAGTGTACTACTACGCCGTGGAAAATACGGGGTTCAGGGCCCGCCCCTTCCGTACCCAAGGCACGTACAGCAAGTACAACAGCATCGATGACAAGATCGACGACCTGCATTACTATACCACCTACATCAAGTTCGGCATCGGCAGGGCGACCTACGATGCATCGCAGGAAATCCGCAACCGCCATATCACCCGGGAGGAAGGCGTCGCCCTGGTGAAGCGCTTCGACGGGGAGTTTCCCGACCGCTACTTCCATGAAGTGATGGAATACCTCGGCATCGACCCGGACTACTTCAGGGGCGAGCTCGTGGACAAGTTCCGCTCACCGCATTTATGGGGCAAGAATGAGCGAGGTGAGTGGCAGCTCCGCCATACGGTTTGGGGCGGGGGATTGGACGATTGAGGACGGCATAGAGGGAAGATGCTGTTCATCCACCAAATCTTGAAGGCGACACCGCCAGCCTACGGTTGGAGCTTCCGCAAGGCTTTCTGGTCGACGGCCTTTCGTATGCAAGGCAAAACCGCAAAGACTCCCAGACCCTGGGTCACCAACTTCTTTTTTCTATTCAGGATGACCTTGCTGGCAGGGAGTTTCCCCTTCCGTCTAAGGCGCAATCGAAATGCAGTCGCAATCCAATACAACGACGGGAATACCCGGGAGCGCCGCCTGTATTACTTCAAGAAGCATGGGAAGCTGGACTGCGGGGACGACCAGGTGATCAGCTGTGAACCGGAGGACTGGAGGACACCGATCTATTACCAGAAACTGGGATGGGGGAGATGGATGCTCCTATTGCGCGTGGCATGGATGCTGTGGTGGTCGGCAATGGTGGCATGCCTCAAGCGGACACGGGTCAATCCTCATTGGAAGATCCGATTTGGGCAGCTCCTCTTCCAGCAGGTGGCATTTCATCAGGAAGGGAGAAAACAATTGCTCTATCTCTGCTACGAGCCGGAAACCTACCTGAGCGCATTTGTCGCTGCGGCCTTGCTTCCGGGTTATCGCCCGATGGTGGTCTCGAGCAACAGTGTGCTCTTCCGGGACAACCGCTACCTCTACCATCCCAGGCTGGATCTGAAGATATGCTCGAAGTTTCAGGAGGAGGAGACCGGAATCTATGCGAAACTGGGGTGGATGGAGGTCGGTAGTATCGAGCTTTGGGGATTGGAGGAAGAGATTGTTTTTGATCGCCTGACAGCGTCGGCACCGGCTTGGGACCTCGGCATTTACAGCAGTGCGGGATGGGCACGCACCCATAACCTTTGGCGGGCAGGAAACGTTGACTTCTTGCGCCAGGGAGGCTTCCTGGACAACCCCCTCTATGTACAGCTGAGAGTGATCCTGGACACTGTATGTGCCTTCATGCGAGAACGCCCCATCCGGGTGAAGTTTTACCTGCATCCGCATGAAATCCACTTGTTGAAAGACCATGGCATCCACCCTCCCTATTTGGAGCTCTTGGAGGCGAATGGCATCCAGTACGAATTGAACGGAAAAAGTACGATCGAGAACCTGTACGAGGCGCGGGTGGGGCTTGCAGTTTCCTCCACCATCCTGTTTGATCGCATGAACTTTGGTTTACGCAGCTATTTTTATGCGGGCGATGCCATCAAGGACAATACGATTGACATCCGTTTCCTAGGCACCTATGCAAAGTACGGCTACCACGATGCAGCGCATCTCAGGCAGATACTGGGGATGGAATTTCCTGCCAGCTAGTGCCGGCGTGGTATCCTGCCCTCGGCACAGTGTAGGCCTCCAGGCATGAAGTCACAGCCAAAACTCAGTTCCGGTTGAGGAGGATACGGATCCTGAATCCTGCAGAACGGAGGCTCCCCATCCTTAGCTTCCAGTCTGCCGCCGCCAGGAAGCGCGAAGCCCCACCGCACGGTCATAGTTCAAGATCCCGCCTCGGACGCCTTGGGCGTTCAGGTAGGCATTGTTGACACCCTGTCCGACCCTTGAGAAGACGCCGCTGTACTTCAGATAATTGTAGTAGCTTGCGCGGAGATCCGCTTGGACGCCCGGATCCATGGTGGCAATGAGCATCTTGGACAGGGAAGGATCCACCTCTGCGATGTGATGGATGACCTGCCCCCAGTAACCCATCTGTCCGGAGTAACGAATGAAGGGGTCGTCACTGAGGCCGCAAGCGACCATTGCGATGAAATTGCAGGTGCCCTCATCCCCAAAGCCACAGGCATGCGCCATCTCGTGGGCCATGGTATAGGGGATTTTCTGTGGCGTCTGCGCGGCTGTGACATTCCCTTCACCAGTGAAAGGATTGTAGATGCCCGCAATTCCGACCCGCAGCATCCAACCCCCGGGTGAGATGATGCGGCCTCTGATACGCCCATGCATCGGGTAGTTCATCAGCCCCATGCATTTCCCGACGCACGCACGCACCTCCGCCTCCAAATCGTCGGGCAGGAGATCCTTGCTGATCGAGTCGCTTGTGATGCCGGGAATCATCGCTCGATCCCTTTCTGCAAGTCGGGCAGACCACTCTGCTTCCATGCACAGTGCCTCCACATCCAGCGAATCCAGTCTCAGTCCAAGGTGCTCCTCCACCGGGACGCGGACATAGTTGAATCCCCAGAGAACATGGAAGAAAAAGACCCCCGCGCCGATAAAGCCACCGACGTTGAGGGACGCCAGCTTCAGTCTGTCATGCCATGGGCGAATCGCGGTTCTGCGGATTCGCCACCACCTGATCCCCCACCAAGCGACCAGAGCAAACACGAACACATAGGAAAAGGGGAAGGGACACCAGCCGATGGTATAATCCAAGGTGTAACGGATGCCGACGAAAAGGCCTCGGGAATACACTTGTTCTACGATGGAGGGGACATTGCTTGCGATGAGTTTCAAGGCGAGGGTGAACGCGCCCAGCAGGATGAAGGGCCTGGGACGGATGCGGAGAGAACGGATGAAAGCTGGGAATGGCACGAAAACGATCCTTGCGCGGCCTAAGTTAGGGATTTCCAATGGCTGGATTCAAGGTTTTTTACATTGGGACGGAGCATGTCTCACCAGCCATGTCCAGTCGGGGATTTTCCTTCATTTGATTGGAAATTTCCCAGGTTACGGATGATGGACGTGACGCCCCGCTGTAAGCTTCCCGCTATGTGGGAGATGAAGGGGACTGTGGAAATTTTATCTTTTTTGGCTAACTTGTGCATGATTTGGCTGCATGCGATGAAAGGATTACGGGATTTGTACCATGTGAGAACGACTATACTGGGGCTTAGAGGATTACAATTGCTTGCAGTATGGGGCTGGATCGCGGCTTTCCATGCCTCGTTTGGCCAGACTACCTCGGTCTCGGGCGTGATCAACACTGTATCCTCCAGGGTGACGGCAGTCGATCCTTCCTTCAATTCGATGACGCTGGAATCCGCCACCGGGTTCTCGGTCGGCGATACCGTCCTGATCATTCAGATGAAAGGGGCCACCATGAACACTGCAAATGCAGGGACTTTCGGAGACATAGTCTCTCCAGGCGGCGCAGGCCTGTATGAGGCCAATTTCATCTGTGACATTGCCGGGACGACCCTCACTTTTGAGAGGGTGCTGTTGAATTCATATGGTCTGGCGGGCTTGCAAGTGCTGCGTGTTCCCAGTTATCATTCGGTGGTCATTGCCGGATCCTTGACGTCAAATCCATGGAATGGGCTCACTGGAGGTGTGGTGGTGTTCGGGAGTTCTACATGGGTTCGATTGGACGCGGACATCTCGGTAACTGGGAAGGGGTTCAGGAATGGTTGGGACTACAGCAACTATTCGGCCTGCAGCTGTGGATCCTCCTGCCTCTCAGATCCCCAGTACACCGACTACTCCTATCCGATGAACAGTTGCCGTGCGGCTGACAAGGGGGAGGGTGTCGCCGATTCAGTCTCAAACATGGAGTTTGGAAAAGGAAAGGAATCCACAGGCGGGGGAGGAGGGAATGACCATAACGCCGGTGGTGGAGGTGGTGGCAATTTCGGCTCGGGGGGAAACGGAGGAACGGCAAACAACGCTACTTGTGCAGGATTCGCGATCTGTCGCGGATTGCATCCAGGAGTCGGGGGACTTTCCCTGAACGCAAGCGGGCTCATTTCGAATGGCCTCAACCGGGTCTTTCTGGGTGGGGGCGGAGGAGCGGGGCACGATAACAATGGAACTGGAACCGCTGGAGGAAAAGGCGCCGGCATTGTGATCATCATTGCAGATTCGATCGATCTCAATGGGAGGGCCATCATTGCCAGCGGCGAAAGCGTAATGACCCCGTCCCAAAGTGACGGATGCGGTGCGGGTGGTGCGGGTGGTTCCATTTTGCTCTCTGCGAGAGCGGTCAGGAACTCTTCCGGTACACTGGATGTCAGGGGAGGCAATGGAGGAAGCGACAACTGGACTGTGGATGCAAGGGGACGCAAGGGGCCTGGCGGTGGCGGTGGCGGTGGAGTGATTGGGTCGAGCAATCCCCTCCCGGGGACGCTCACCACACTGACTGCCGGTGGGACGAATGGTACCAATGCCGGTGGTGCAAACGGCGCCCAAATCGGTGGTGCGGGGGGAATCCTCGAGGGGCCGATTCCCCCAGTGAGTGGCTCCGGCCATGGCCCTTGCCTGCTCTCTGTGACTATGCAATACTTCACAGCCGAAGCCTTTATTCCCCATGCCTGCCAGCTCCGATGGCAGACTACCTCCGAATTCGGGATTCTTCACTTTGAGGTTCAGCGGTCATCCGATGGAAGCCAGTTTGAAACGATGGGGCGTGTAGCAGCATCCAGGTCCATGAATGGCGAGGGTGCGAGTTACAGGTGGCTGGATGCTGCACCGATGACTGGCGTCAACTGGTACCGGCTCCGTGTGGTCGATAGGGATGGACGAAGCTCGCTCACCGAGGCGGTTTACATCCGATTCGCTGGCCCTCCTTCGTTGGCCGTACGTTCGCTCTACCCGAATCCGGTCAATGCCTCTGAAGATGTGACCCTGGAATTGGAAGGCCTCACCAATCATAAAGTTTCCATCCTGGTGACTGATATTGTGGGGAAGCAGATGTGTGAAATGATCGTTTCCATGGAAGAGGGAATCACGTCCTGTCGAATTCCGACCCGTGGAATGACCAAGGGGATTTATCTTCTGAGAATGAATGGGGGGCGCGGTGGCGAGGTTGTCAGGAAACTGGAGGTCAACTGACCGCCTCGGGATTGACCACTGGGGAAATGGTTCCTCCCACGGCTCCGGATCCCGGAGGATCCGGAGCCGGGTATCACGCGATTCACTTCATTTGCTGATGGCATAAGGTTTGCTTAGGCTATCGGCATGATGAAGAAGTTACACAGCACTATCATGGCTTTGCTCTTCACTGTCCCCGCCGCGAGGGGACAGACGATCAGCCGCTTCGACTTCGAGAATCTTGCGGGAGATGAGAGGATCGCCACGATAGGCCCCAACGCGACTTCATCCGACCCAACAGCGAGAGCCAAACCCACTGGAAATGGGACACCGCAAGGTTGCGCTGCAGGTTACCTCACTTTTGGGACTTCTCCTTGCCTTTCATTAGGTGGATGCCAGTACAGCATCAACATGGTGGTTCCCAACACAGGAAACATCTTCAATGTACCCAACCCGACCATGTCCATCGACTATCGTCGTCCGGTAAGGGAACTCACGGGATGGTTTTGGAGAAAAGATCAACTGTCCTTTGGAATTGAATTCGGCAAGCTGACCGCCAAGTTCAGTTACAGCAACGGCAGTGGCGGCTGCGTGCCGCAAATCACCATGACCGCCTATCCCCCTGCTTGGGACTTCGGCAACAATCCCGGTTGGTGGTTGTGGGGCGGTGCCGCTCCATCCAATGGCGAAATTCCCCCGGATGGGGTGTGGAGAACATTTCAATTCAGCTACGACCCGATCACTGGGACCGCTCAAATCAGGATCAATAATCCAGCGCATACACAGGTCTTCTCGGGTACGCCAGGAATGAATTTCTGCGGCTGGACTGCGAGCAACATGGACATGCTCTATCTCCTCGACAACAGCGCCACCGGTGCTGTCGGCAATGTTACGGCTTTTGTGGACAACGCCAGCTATGGCAGGATTACTCCCCTGCCAGTGCTGCTCGAGTATTTCAAGGCCGAGCAGGAGGGCTCGGGCGTCAATCTTTATTGGAAGACGACATCGGAGCACAATAACATGGGCTTCATCCTTTACCGTAGCGATGACAACGATCACTGGACGGAAATCGCCAAGGTGGAGGCAAGGCGCACCACGGGTGAGCCCATTGCCTATCATTTCCGCGAAACAAGACCACTCTCCGGAACCAGCTTCTATCGTTTGACGCAAATCGACATGAACGGAGCCTCCACCGGTTATCCATCAGTGAAGGTAGAGGTCAACTTTACCGATCATGGGCTGCTGGGCATCTATCCGAATCCGGTGAACCACGGCATACTGAACTTCAAGTTCGAGTCTCCATCCGAAAATGAGCCCCTCGAAGTCGATGTCCTGAACCTGAATGGGCAGTTGCTCCGCCATTCAGAGTTCCGGATGCATGCCGGTGTCAATGACATGGGGGTGGAGGTGTCTGGACTCGCATCAGGAATGTACCTCGCCGTCATCAGGAATGGGAACCGCATCCATTCGGAGAGGTTTTCAGTGGTCGATGGAAATTGAGGTCGGCGGATGGGGAAATCAGGGATGTCCCACACTGTGCAGCAACCTTCGTAGGGGGATTGGGTGGAGGAAACCCCACTCACCCCACTGCCCGCGATTTACCGCCAGTGGCATGCTATAGCCCGATGTCCGACGACCAACGGGATTCCATCCGACGAGAAGACCTCAGCCAGCACCCTCACTTTCCTCCCTGTTGTATGCTGGCCAATCCTGATAAGGATGATGGGCATACTCGGAATCCGCCTCGCAGACCCAAGCGAACCTTGCCCCCAGCAGTGGTGCCCATGGTTGATGCGGCAGGAAGCCTTTGCGCTACTCCGTGAGGGGCACCCGGTCGGTCCCGTCAAACATCGGTGCCTGTAAAGACAGCACTTTGAGGGGCTTCCCTTCCACCTTCACGGAATGGGGCGTCCCTTTGGGTATGAAGATGATGTCGCCCTTGCGAACAGTGATTGTTTCCTCCCCGAGTCGCATCCGACCCCTTCCTTCCAAGATGGACACCGTCTCGCTATGGCTGAGATGCTTGTGCAGAGCCACCCCCTGCTTGACCCAGATCACGAATCCAGAGGCTTCCTCGTTCGAGAAAAGGCGACGCACAAGCACGTTTTCGAATGTCGTATCGGGCTTCAGGGCTTTCGAGGCCGCATGATACCCCCTCGGCTGCTGGGCCTGCAACCTTATCCCGAGACTGCAAGCCACTGCCAAAGGGACAACTATCCAGTGTTTCATGGTGTCGATTTTGCCAAAATTAGGAAAAAGGGTCATTCATGGCGAACCCGGCGAATCCATACGCAGGGATGCTGCCTTGTATCGTCAAGGCCTCGGTAGTGTTGGATTGTCCTGATTAAGGTTCCCGCAGGGCATTGTTTTTTCTGATGAGAGGAGTTGTCGGGGAATACGACCACCGCCAGCCGCCCATGATTCCATGTTTGGGGGAGGATGTCACGGCTCGCGGTATGGTCTGGGTTTCGCCGTCGGGTCGTGGTTTGCAGCTGCGGTGCTGAACAGGCATGGGCTCATTGCCGCCAAGGTCCTCTGTGTCTGATTTTTTGTAAAAAACCTTGATACCTTTGTAAAAATCTCGAATCCTTATCCTATGGTAGAAACCCCCAAAAATGAAGTGAGTCTTCCTGCCTCGACGACGATTCTTGTCCTCGGGATATTGTCTCTCATCTTCCCATTTGCCGCATTTCCCTTGGTTCTGATATTTTCCGCTGGAGGGGAGCGGCTGATGGTATTCGGATTTCTGAGTATTAGTTCTCCGTTTCTAGGTTTGATCTTGGGAATCGTCTGTCAATCGATTTCCAGCCGAACAAAACGACAATACCGCCAAGACCAGAGTCATTATTCGCTTTCCTCCTACTCCAATACGATTGTTGGCAGGACATGCGCAATCATAGGGATCTGTATTTCTGGATT
>JBJOPY010000198.1:0-6819 GCA_046050405.1 Bacteroidota bacterium
TGGCGACATGCCAGAATTTCACGGCCAGCCTCGATGCCTCCGGTAGCTACACCCTCTTGCCTCCGATGATCGACGGCGGCAGCTCGGACAACTGCAGCATCGCCATCGCTACCGCAAGCCCCTCCGCGTTCACCTGTTCCGACATCGGAGTCCATGCAGTGACGTTGACCGTTACGGATCCTTCCGGCCTCCACCGCAGCTGTGGCAGCCTCGTCAGCATCCAGGATACGACGGCACCCACGCCCGGCTGTGTGAGGGATACCTTCTACCTGGATGATGCCGGAGGCTTGAGCCTCACGGTTTCCGATCTTGCAGCGGGGTACAGTGACGACTGCGAGGTCTCCAGTGCCGTCCTGAGCCAGTCCGCCTTCAACTGCACTGACCTCGGTGCCACCCCTGTGACGGTCACCTTCTCCGACCCCAGTGCCAACACCTCCTCGTGTGAGGCCACCGTCACCGTACAAGACACCGTCAAGCCTACCGCCCAGTGCCTGCATCCGACACTGATATTGAATGGGGCGGGCACGGCAACCCTGTCCGTCTCCCAGGTGAACGACGGGAGCTCGGACGCCTGCGGGGTGATGGCCACCCGCCTGGGCCGGACGTCATTCTCCTGTAACGACTTGGGGTCTAATTCCGTTATACTCTCTGTGATGGACAGTAGCGGAAATGTAGGCACCTGCCTGTCGGCGGTCACCGTTTTGGATACCTTGGAGCCAGCGATGGCCTGCGCCCCTGCGACCGTGGGCCTGGATGCCAATGGCAATTACCTTCTCCTTGGCAGCCTGCTGGGCGGCGGAAGCGATGCTTGCGGCATCGATACGGTGTATGCGGTGCCCTTCATGTTCGATTGCCGGGACATTGGTGTGAATGCGGTGACGGTGTTCGCCAGGGATCCTGCCGGGAACCTCGATTCCTGCAAGACCTCCCTCACCTTGCAGGACCATCTGGCCCCCCTTGCCATTTGCGACAGCATCGACCTACAGCTGGGATCCAGCGGCACCGCCGTGCTGACACCGCAAATGTTGGGCCCGGGTTCCTCTGACAACTGTGGCCTGGACTCCCTCGGCTTGTCGCGCAGCACATTCTCCTGTGCCGACCGGGGCTGGGCATCGGTGACATTGACCTTGACCGACGCGGCGGGCAACAGCAGCAGCTGCATCGGGCAGGTTCACATCGTGGACACCTCCGGCATCTCGGCGGTCGGCGTCCACCTCGGCCCAGACACCTCCGCCTGCATCGGCGACACCCTGACCTTCTCCGCACCATCCGGCATGGGCAGCTATTCATGGAGCACTGGCGGGACAGGGGCGAGCATCTCCGTTTCCGCGGCAGGCACGTACTGGGTCCGGGTCACGAGCCCGCTCGGCTGTGAGGGACGGGACACCATTGTCCTCGCCCCCATCATCCTCGATGACCCGCATCTGCGGTCGGAGAGTGGGGAACTGGCGGTATGCTTGAATGACACCCTGCGGTTGCTCGTGGACGAGGGGTTCACGTCTTACCAATGGTCCACGGGATCCACGGAGTCCCATTCCGACGTGTACACAGGCGGCAACTTCTCGGTGAGGGTCGCGGACGAAAATGGCTGCAGCCTGCTTCGGACGGTCTATGTGGACTTCGCGCCCTTTCCGCCCCCCCATCCGGTCGTCACCCCGGGCGGGACGGTGGGGATGTGTGAGAATACCTCCGTCCAGCTGGATGTCGGGCCGGGTTATTACGCCTACTTGTGGACCACGGGACAGACCTCCAGCAGGATCACGGCATACATCCCCGGGACTTATTCGGTCCAGGTCTGGAATGGATTCGGCTGCCACAGCGTGTCCGCGCCTGTGACGGTCGTCTCCCTCCCGTCTCCCTATCCGGGTATTCAGCGGAGCAATGATACGCTCTTCACCACGGCGGCAGCCAACTTTTACCAATGGTACCTCGGGGCGGTCCCGATCCTGGGTGCCACGGGCAGCCGCTACCTTGCCACCCTGAATGGCAGCTATACGGTAAGGGCGTATTATGCCAATGGTTGCCATCAGCTCTCGAATCCGCTTCCGTTTCTGGTGGGGATGCAGGGCGGACGGGATGCCTTGGGGACCATCCAGGTGTTCCCGGTGCCGTCGGACGGGAGGTTGAAACTTCGTACGGATGTGCCCATTGCCCGGCCACTGAAGCTGCAAGTGGCCGATGTCTTCGGACGAAGCGCAGGGCAATTTTCCTTCCGGGGATTGCAGGATGAAATTGACATGGACCTGACCCCGCTCCCGGCAGGAATCTACCTGATGAAGATCAGTGCCGGCGGTGCCAGTACCGTTCGTAAAATCGTGATCGAATAGGCCATCGCACGATATCATGGGAATCCCGATGGGAATCCCGAAAAACTCCTTCCAAATTGTTCCGGGTCCGCCTGTGGCGGCCCGGTTCAACCTTTCCCAAAGGTTCAAGGGTGGCCAGCCTTCGCCGACCACCCCTGGACGATTCACGCGAATGTGAGTTAGAGCTGGACGTTTTCCCCTGCGTTCTCGAAGTGGAAGCCGCCTTGGTCATCCACATCCACCAATATCACGGCATCCTTCTGGACCAAGCCTGAGAGGATCTGCTTGGACAGCTCGTTGACGACCGCCCTTTGCAGCACCCGCTTGAGCGGCCTTGCCCCGAACTGCGGGTCGAAGCCGATCTCTGCCACCTTGTCTATGGCAGGGCTCGTGAACTCGAGCACGATCCCGATCTCGTGGAGCTTGGCCTTCAGGGCGTGGACCTGCAGGCGTACGATCTCGCGCACTTCCTCCCTGCTGAGCGGGGTGAACACGATCGTTTCATCGATCCGATTCAGGAATTCCGGACGGATGGAGGCCTTCAGCAGTTCAAGCACTTGGTTCTTCGTCCGCTCGAAGACCGCTTCCCGGTTCTCGGGTTTCAGCCCTGCCAGGTTCTCCAGGATGAGCTGCGAGCCCATGTTGGAGGTCATGATGATGATCGTGTTCTTGAAGTTGGCCACGCGGCCCTTGTTGTCGGTGAGCCGCCCATCGTCCAGGACCTGAAGGAGGACGTTGAAGACATCCGGATGAGCCTTCTCGATCTCATCCAGGAGGAGCACCGAATAGGGCTTGCGGCGCACCGCCTCCGTGAGCTGCCCCCCTTCGTCATAGCCCACGTAGCCGGGAGGGGCCCCGATCAGCCGGCTCACGCTATGCTTCTCCTGGAACTCGCTCATGTCGATGCGCACCATGGCCTCGTCGTCACTGAAGAGGAATTCTGCGAGCGCCTTCGCGAGTTCCGTCTTCCCGACGCCCGTGGAGCCGAGGAAGATGAAGGAACCGATCGGCCGCTTGGGGTCGCTCAGCCCTGCACGGCTGCGCCGGATCGCATCCGACACGGCCGCGATGGCCTCCTTCTGCCCGATCACCCGCCTGCCGAGCTCCTCCTCCAGCCGCAGCAGTTTCATCCGCTCGCTCTCCAGCATCTTGGACACGGGTATGCCCGTCCATCGTGCCACGATGTCTGCGATCATGCCGGGCTCCACCTCCTCGTTGAGCATCTTGCGCTCCTTCTGCAGGATGGCAAGCTCCTGCCCCAAGGTTTTCATCTTGCGCTCCTCCGCAGGCACGAGCCCGTACTCGATCTCGGCTGCGCGTTGGAAGTCGGCCCGCCGGTTGGCTTGTTCCAGCTCGGTCTTGAGGCCGTCGATGGTCTGCCGGATGGCCTTGATCTCCACGATGATCCGCTTCTCCTCCTCCCAGTGCCCCCGCAAGCCTTTGGCCTCCTCCTCCAGGTTGGCGATTTGGAGGTTGAGCTCCTTGATCTTGTCGTGGTCGTTTTCGCGTTTCATGCCCTCCAGCTCGATCTTGAGCTTGCGAAGCCGGCGCTCCATTTCATCGAGGTCCTCCGGCATGGAGTCGATTTCCAGCCGCAGCTTGGCCATTGCCTCGTCCATCAGGTCGATCGCCTTGTCCGGCAGCTGCCGGTTCGCGATGTAGCGGTGGCTCAGTTCGACGGCGGCAATGATGGCCGCGTCGGTGATGCGCACACCATGGTGGGACTCGTAGCGGTCCTTCAGGCCGCGCAGGATCGAGATCGAGTCGTCCACTGTCGGTTCGTCCACCAGGACGGTCTGGAACCGGCGCTCCAGGGCCTTGTCCTTCTCGATGTATTTCTGGTATTCGTCCAGCGTGGTGGCCCCGATGGCGCGAAGGTCGCCCCTGGAGAGGGCCGGCTTGAGGATGTTGGCGGCATCCATCGCCCCTTCGCTTTTTCCGGCCCCCACGAGGGTATGTATCTCGTCGATGAAGAGGACGATTTCCCCCTCGGCCTCCACCACCTCCTTCACCACCGCCTTCAGCCGCTCCTCGAATTCGCCTTTGTACTTCGCGCCCGCGATCAGGGCACCCATGTCCAGGGAGTAGATGGTCTTCGATTTCAGGTTCTCGGGCACGTCGCCCGATACGATCCGATGTGCCAAGCCCTCTGCGATCGCGGTCTTGCCGACGCCGGGCTCCCCGATCAGGATCGGGTTGTTTTTCGTGCGGCGGGTGAGGATGTGCAGCACGCGCCGGATTTCCTCGTCGCGACCGATGACGGGGTCCAGCTTGCCCGCCCGCACGAGCTCGTTCAGGTTCCGGGAGTACTTCTCCAGCGCCTGGAAGGTGGCTTCGGCGTTCTGGTCCTCGATTTTCCTGCCGCCGCGCACCTCTGCGATGGCCTTTTCCAGCACCTTCGCATCGGCTCCCTGGTCCTTGAGGATGGTTCCGGCCTTGTCGTCGCCCTTGAGCATGGCCAGCAGGAGGTGGTCGATGCTCACGAATTCATCCTTGGACTTTGCCGCGAGGTCCTCGGCGACTTTGAGCAGCTTTTCCATGTCCTTCCCCAGGTAGGCTTGGCTGGTGTCGGAAACCTTGGGATAGGTGGCGATCAAGGCGTCGAGCTTCTTGTGGGTGTAGTCGATGTTGATCCCCATTTTCTTGAGCATCGTATGCACGATGCTCTCCTCCGCACCGAGCATGGCCTTGAGCAGGTGCCCGGATTCCAGGAATTGCTGCTGGTGGCCCTTGGCGATCTCGGTGGCCTCTTGGAGCGCCTCCTGGGATTTGATGGTGTATTTATTGAAATTCATAGCTGTGATTGTTCACCCGTTTTCCCTCCCCTAGCGAATGTGGAACCAATGCCCCTTTCACGGGCGAAATGCTGCCATTTTCGCAGGATGGGCTGCAATTCTGGCTTGGACGGGCCGGGTGGGGTAGGCTCTTCCCTGCCAAAATGGCGTGGTTGAGCAAGAGGACTTCTGGAGGGCATGCTGCGGCTACTTGCAAGATTGTAGGAGTTGGATCGAAACCACCCTCGCGTTCTCTTTGGATGTATTTTTTAACTCCATTCCTCCTTCGCTGAAAACCCAAGGCCGAATCCCTGTTCCCGACACGGGGCGAACGGGTGTGAGAGTCGGGATTTGCTGAGGAAGGGAGGGTTGGCATTGTGGAAAGCGAGCCTTGAGGGGAGGCAGTCGCCTTTCTTGCGACCCGAGACTACCCGTCTTTCCCGATCCCTCTCTTCTTGTCTTGCGGAAGGCAGATGGTTTTTCCCCTTGTCTTATTTCCTGAAATGTTGCAAAGCGTCTTGAACCGCGACAAAATACGGATCCGTCTCGTCCAGCCCGATACAGGAGGCATCCAAGGCAGGAACAACCCAATCCGCCTCCAGCTCCACGAGGGCTTTCACGGCACGTGGACTCCTGATATGAGGCTGAAGCTGCAAGGCAAGAAATATTTCCGCCCAACGCCGGTCATGTCCGCTCACTCCTTGGATCAGCCGGGTGTCGAACGGCTTCTCATCATCGAAGAAAGCATCGCGTACGATTGCGCGGAAACCATCAGGGCCATTCTGAATATACTTCAAACCCAGGGATTCGGCAGTTGCGCCTGCGCGCAAGGAGTTGAAGACCTGCCGGGCTTCCTGGTTTCCCATTTTCCAGAGGGGATCAAGGTCAGCCATGAGCAAGGAATTGATCATCATCAGAGGGGTTTCCAGTATCGTTCTCCCCTCTTCGTTTTTTGTAAGTGGGAGAAGTCCGAACCGCTCGACCAAGCTATCCATTGTCTTCGACCTCACCATCGGGTCAGGATCTCCCAGGGCATCCATGAGCGCATCATAGACCTCCTCCCCGGGAGCGGAGGACAGATCCATCACAGCGGCAAAACGTGACAGCATGCTGCCCCGGGAAATGTCTGCGATTAAACCGTCTGGGGATCCTTCCAGTTTTAACAGGGCGCGGTTGGCTGATGAGCGAACCCATTCATCCTTGTTTTGGGTTTGGTTCCTGACGGTTTCGATGTATCGCTTGTCACCGATTTCCCCCAAGGTCATCAATGCCCGGGCATTGCCTGCATTGGCAGCCTTGACGAGGGCATCGGTGGCGATCTGCTTTTCCTCGGCAGAAAATTCCTGCCATGACGAAAGGTCATACCTGTCCTCGAAAGGCTCGATCGTTTCGATGGCGGCTAGAAATGCGTCCAGAAGAACTGTACTCATGATTGGTGACTGTTGCACCGAACGCCAATTTTAAGCAAAAACCATCCCCTAAAAGTTCAGGTTTATTCAAGAGGAGGCCTCTATTCTCTAAATTAGTTGCTTTCTCTCCAAATCGGATGCTTTATTGACAGCTTTTTCAATACGGTGGAACAGTCTCGATGGGTGATTGTGAATTTGAACAGACGCCAGAAGCAAGATCACCCGTTTATTCCAACAGAATACAGACAGGGTTTCCCCCGCCTTATTTCTTGAAATGTTGCAAAGCGTCTTGAACAGCGACAAAATACGGATCCGTCTCGTCCAGCCCGA
>JBJOPY010000199.1:0-6964 GCA_046050405.1 Bacteroidota bacterium
TACGGTTGTTGCCCTTCCTCATTTCCCAAAACCGAGACTTCTTGCGCCGTACGCTAATATGATGCAAAAACCTCCTCCTCATAGTCCGAATTCATTCAAGAGTAGGGCTGATTTCGCTAATTTCTATGTTTCCGCTCCAAATTGGATGATTTATTGACAGCTTCTTCGACATGGTGCAGTAGTCTCAGGATACAGAAGCACACTCCGAACCCTATTCCTTGAGGCTCCGTATAACTCTACCGATTCAACTCATCAAAAAAAGCGCACATGGGAATTTTGACTAAATCCAAGAACGGTGCCTATGTCCTCCCGGCCATTTGTTCCGCGATTATTCCTGGTCTAGGCCAGCTCATCAAAGGGCAAATAGGCAAAGGGCTGGTCTTCTTGGGGATTTTCTTCTTCTGGGGTTTGATTGCTTTCCTGCCGAAACTCCTCCCCCTCGGTGGACTCTTGACCTCGATCACCGCCATTGTCTGTTGGCTGGTCAATGTCCTTGATGCCGCCTTCAACTCCGGCAGGCAGCGATAAGCAACCCGTAATGGCCGATTGGTGAATGAAAGTCCCTGACACAAGTGATCTTTCATTTCCGGAGCAAGGTGAGGTGGAAGCTGGAAGCCTCTACGGGTCACGTCTGTCCAATGATCCCCCACCGGTGCCTCCCCCGCAGCGGCTACCGCCCCTTCTCCAGAATCCATCGGCATACCATCTCCAGGACTTCTGGGGAGATCGTCTCCTCTATCATGGCATACTCCCCGACATTGCATTTCCCACAGTGCTGAAATAAATGGTTGAGCCCGGGAAGTATCATCGTGGTGCCCTCCTCGTTTCCACCCCTGGCGAGTGCGGCGGCGATCGCATCCAGATTCAATTCCGGAGGTACCTGAATATCCTTTTCACCATTCAGGGCTAGCACCGGGCACTTCACTTTTTCAAGCACCGGTACAGGGTCATGCTTCAAAAAATAACGAAACCAGACGTTGTTGAGCTGGGGGATCAATCTTTTCATATTTACCATGTCCGAAGTCGTATCGGTCTTCGCTTTCCGCTCCATCCATCGATTCAGTTTTTGGTTAGCCTCCTTCATTGTCCTGGATTGGACGATGATGTGATATAGCTCCTCATTCGCAGACCGTGCTTTCCCGATTTCATGCTCGGAGGCACTGTCCGCACGCATCACCAGTGTGGTTTGCTCAGCCAGCAACTTGTCTCCACGGACTCCTGGACCCGCCAACATCACCAAGAAGCCTACATCAGCCGACGCCGAGGCTGCAATCGACCCAATCAATCCACCCTCGCTGTGACCGAGCAGGCCGATTATAGAAATATTCAGGTCGCTCCTGCCCTTCAGATACCGAACCCCTGCCAACACATCAGTCGCGAAGTCGGCTGAGGTGGCCATCGCATGCTTGCCGGTGGATTTGCCCACACCGCGGTCATCGAAACGAAGCACAGCCACACCGTGGCGACTGAGATAGTCTGCGATCACCCAAAACGGCTTGTGCATCAGGCTCTCTTCATCACGAGTATTCGCCCCGGAACCTGTAATCAAGATGACTGCGGGGTATGGCCTATTCTGGTCTGGCAGCGTCAGCGTCCCGGCCAAGGTCACCTCTTGTGCGGAAGCATTTGTATACCGGACCTCCTCGACCTTGTATGGAAACGGCGGCTTGGGTTCCTGAGGACGATGGATCTCCCATTTCCCACGCCCGAAATTTAGAGGCATGGAGCGCAGGTATCCATCAAATTCCCCATAAAATTGGCCGTCAGGCTGTAATTTACCTGTATATGTGGCTCCTTGAAATTTGAACGATAGCGTCGAATCCGAATAGTTCACCTTGTAAATCGGAAGTCCCCGAGCCCCCTGCTCCAGGATGTCCATTGTTCCCGAATAGGCGTCTCCCACGGTGGAGATCTTCACCTGCACGCGAAGTGGGATCGTTTCCATTTGGAGCAGCCCCTTCCACTCCCCTGCGATCGACTGAGAATACGCATCCAGGGACAGCAAGAGGGACAACGCCAACGACATGAGCCTAAGATGAACCCGCCGCTTCTTTCGATGAAGGGAGGATTCTCCTGCAAGGTCTGCCCTGCGCGTTGTCCCTCGGTCGTGCAGTGTCATTCTTCGGCAAGGTTCAGCGCCACCAAATCCACAGGCAAAATCATGGATATGCCGGTGTTGGCCATCGTGACGCCATACATTACATTGGTGGCAGCCATGGTGCGCTTGTTGTGGGTGACAATGATGAACTGGGAATCCTTGCTGAACTCCCGGATGATGTTGTTGAACTTGTCAATATTGGCATCGTCCAGCGGGGCATCAACCTCATCGAAAATGCAAAATGGGGCTGGCTTCAGGAGGTAGATGGCAAACAGCAGCGCCACGGCGGTCAGTGTTTTCTCTCCCCCTGATAGCTGGTTGATTGTCAGCGGCCGCTTTCCCTTGGGCTTGGCCATGATGTGAATGGGACTCTCCAGGACATCCCCGGGGTTCGCCAGCTCCAGGTCACAGGTATCGCCAGTATAGAAAAGGTGTTGGAAGACTTCTTTGAAATGCTTGCGAATCTGCACGAATGCCGCGTTGAATTTTTCCGTAGCCGTCACATCGATCTCAGAGATCGTACCCAGCAGGGTCTGCCGGGCATCGAGCAGATCCTGCTTCTGGACATGGATGAAGTCAAACCGCTCCTTCATCTCATCGTAGGCCTCCACGGCCATTGGGTTGACTTCCCCATAGGAATGAAGTTTCTGGCGGAGCCTGAACATTTCCTTCTCCGCCGTCTCGGGATCTAAGCTGTGGATCTCGCCTTCGAAGAGTGCTGTCTCGTCAAGTTCACTAATGTCTATGCCGAACTCAACTTTCATCCGCTCCTTGAGCGAGCTCAGCTGAATCTTGATCTCGGTGACACGGTCCCTGATGGCGTTTTTCTGCCCCTCCAGCACCTCTTTCTCCCCTCGTCCCGCTCGGATGAGCTCTTCCGTCGCGTTGATACCCGTCTTCATCTGGCCGGCGATCTGCTCCAGCTTCCCGGTATGGTCCTCCTTGCTCTTTTTTTGCGCGTACAAGACCACCATCTGGTCATCGTTTTGAAGGCTGTTTTGGACGAGTTGGTGGATGCTGTCCTTCGTTTCCTGAAGGTCACGGCGGTTTTTCCCCTCGCTTTCCTCCAAGCCCTTCAGTGTCTCGGCCTTCTGCCTCTCCTCCCGCTCCAGCATTTCCAGATGGTTACTTTGCTGGATGCACTGGATGTTATGCTGATGGAAGGCTTGGCTTTTCTCATTCAGCTCCTCCCGGCAGTTCTCAAACATCCGCCGCACTTCCTCTAGGATGGCAGCCTTGGCTCCGAAATCCTCCCGGAGGGCAGCTATCTGAGGCCCCAATCGCTCCGTCTGCATTTCAAGTTCCATCATCTGCCGCTCAATGACCTCCGAGCGTTCACCCGCCAGGGCGATGAATTCATGGTATTCCTTTTTACGTGCCTCCACTACGCTCAAGTCCCGGTATTTGCGCTGCAACAAATTGTTCTGGGCTTCCAGGTCCCTGGCAAAGGTCTGTGCCTTCAACCCCTGTTGCCTCTGTTCATGCTCCACGAGCTTAACCTTCAGCGCTGCCAGTTCCTTCTCGAGCCTCTTCATCTCCTTGGCTAGCTTTTCCAGGTTCTTCGCCCGCCCGAGCCGCTTGCCCTGAAAGAGGCCCACACTGCCCCCGCCCAGGGTGTATCGCTTGCGGAACAATGATCCCGACGCGGTAAGGAGGCAGGCTCCGTCTGGCAGATCCGGTGGGATGTCTTCCTCCCGCTCCACCAAATAGACATTCTCCAGCAAGAAGGCTGCCAGTTGCTCGTACTTTTCCGCTACCTCCACCACGTCTCTTGCGCGAAGCGCGCCTTTCAGCCTGTCGCCCGGGTGGGGTTGGAAACCCGCCAATTCCGCGAGAATGAAGAAATTCGCCCTTCCCCTGGACGTGTCTGCCAGCAGCCGGGTGGCTTTCAGCGCATCCTCGGGGGTCTCCACGACATAGTAGCTCATGTAGGGCTCGAGCAGGTTCTCGAGGGCAGCCTTATAGTTGTCATTCGTCAGGAAGATATCGCCGAGCAGCGGCGCCTCCTTGATCCAGCTCGCTTCCTTCTTCAGATACTTAACGCTGTCAGGGAACCCCTCCAGGTTTTCCACAAGGCTCCGGGTCAGGCTGTATTCATTCTGGCGCGCGTCGAATCCCCGATTGGATTGAGAGATGGCATCCTTCAGCCGTTCGATCTCCCTGGAACCGGATTCCAGGGCCGCCTCGTTCTCTTGCTTCTGCAGCCGCAGCCCTGCCGCGCTTGCCTCCAATTCCACGACCTCGGTGGCGAGCGCAGCCAGAGCTCCTGCAAATGAATCCAACTCGTCCGTCTTGCTGGTGCGGTCAGCTTCGTTCCTGTCAATCTCCCGGTTCAATCCGTCGATCTGGATCAGTTTGATTTCCCGCTCCTTCTCCAGTCGGGCAAGGTTCTGCTCCGTGGCCCGGTGGGCCTCCGCATGCACCTCCAGCTGCGACTTGAGCTCGTCATACCGGTCTGCGACCTCCTCCTTCGCCGTCTGCAGGCTGTTCAGCAGCTTCTGCCCCTCGCCCACCAGCCCTGAAACTTCTGCCCGCCTTGCCGAGACGGCCTCCAGCTCCTCCTTCGTTCGGCTGTAGTTCTTGCGGTCCTTGTCGAGCTGGTCGCTTATGGCAAACTCCCGCTGTTGCAGGTATTTCAGGCGTTCATTCTTGATCGATTTCTCCTTTTCGATCTCTACGATTCTTGCATTGTGCGCATTGAGATCCTGCTGGGCCGCGGAGAGCCGGGATTCATTGTCGATTTGCTCCTTGCGCAGCTCCTGGAGCCTTGCCTCATGCCTGGCAATGGAGGACTGCACCCCGGCGAGCTTGTCCACGAAGGCCTGCTCCTCCCTTTCAATGGCCTCGTACCCTGCACGGAGACTCCTGATCGCGAAGAAGGCATGGCGTGAACTTGCCTGCTTGTATTCCTCCTTGATCTCAAAGTACTTCCTGGCTTTCCTGGCTTGTGCTTCGAGGCCTTTCAGTTGCTTTTGAATCTCGAACAGCACGTCCTCCACCCGCTCCAGGTCTGCCTGCACCTCCTCCAGTTTCTTCAGGGTTTGCTTCTTCCGGATCTTGTATTTGCTGATCCCTGCCGCCTCCTCGAAGAGGATTCTCCTGGAGTTCTCCTTATCATTCAGGATATCGTCCACCATCTTGAGCTCGATGATCGCGTAGCTGTCCGGGCCGATCCCGGTGTCCAGGAACAGGTCATGGATGTCTTTCAGGCGGCAAGGCACCCCGTTGATCATGTACTCGCTCTCCCCGGAACGGTAGAGCTTCCGGCATACCGCCACCGTGGTGTATTCCGTGGGCAGGATGTTCCTCGTGTTTTCAAAGCTCAGAACGACCTCGGCAAAATGCGCTTTTTTACGCTTGTTCGTTCCGTTGAAGATCACGTTTTCCATCTTCTCCGAACGCAGCCGCCTGGTCTTCTGCTCCCCGAGAACCCATCTGATGGCATCCACGATGTTGCTCTTGCCGCAACCGTTCGGGCCGACAATGCCCGTGATCCCCCTGTCGAATAAAAACAGGGTCTTGTCGGCGAAACTCTTGAAGCCGTGTATTTCCAGGCTTTTTAATTGCATCTAAGGCTACATTGTGCTAGATTTACCCCGATGAAGTTTGAAGTGCTCATTACGATTGCCGTTGCATGGTTCATCCTACGTGCCATTGCAAGGGCTGCAAGAAAGAACAAGGCCTCTCTCCAAAGGGGGAGTGAAATTAGCAATAATTCTCGTCCACCCGCCCAAGAATTTATCGGCATGCCAGCCAATGACATGCCGACCGGCGTCTCCACATTCCCCGTCGAAGGGCAGCGCGGCCTGGAAGGGCAACGAAACCTCGAGCATGAAGGGCTGGAAAAGAGCCTGCGCCTCCTAGACGGACTCCCGGAACCCAAGACACTGGAGGACAACGCTGGCAGCCACTACAACGAGGATTCCCTCGTGGATGAATACAACCGCACCCACGAAAAAGGCAAAACCGTAGCCCACCATCGACACAACCTAGTTGACATGAAGACACAACGCAACCGGGCGGTTCATCTTCGAGCCCATCCAGGACAGGGATCCTCGAAAAAGGACTCCTTGTCAGGGAATGAGCGAAAGGTAAAGAAAAAGCATTCCCTGGCGGTCGCCCTTCAATCTGCTACCGGAAAAAGGCAAGCCGTGATCATGGCAGAGATCCTGAGACGACCTGATGAACGGTAGCGAATTGCCTTGCTAGTGTAAAGGTTCTTGTAAAAATGAACTAAACATGTATCTTTTCAACATGGGCAGAACGGCAAGAACTATTACACTCAGCGAGGACGAGAAACGCGCCCTTGAGGTTGCGAGCAACTCGCACAAGGCCGGGCGGGAGGGTGCAGGAACGGTCAACGATTGTGCTCCTGCTGGCAAGCGGCAAGAGCCATGACGAGGTGATGCAAAAGGTCGGGGCGAGCCGCTCGGTGGTCGCGAAGTGGAAGAACCGCTTCCTGTCCCTGGGCATGGCTGGCCTGAAGGACAAGGCCGGTCGCGGCAAGACACCTGAATATGACGCCTATGACGAGGCACGGGTTGTCGAGCTTGCCACGGGCAAGCCAAAGGGTGGCTACCCGAACTGGCGCCAGCAACGGATTGCAGAAGAGTTGAAGACGGGCAAGTCGACCGTCCAGCGGATCCTCGCAAGGCAGCGACTCAAACCCCACAAGGTCGAATATTGGTGCGGGAAGGGCACCGACCCGGAGTTCGGGGCGAAGATGACGGCCATCGTCGGCCTGTACCTCAACCCGCCAGAGAACGCCTCGGTGATCCCCGTGGACGGGAAGACCCAGATCCAGGCGCTGGGCTTCGAGGCAGAACCCCGCCTCCATGCTGTTGGAGAGTTCCCAGGAGAGCACAT
>JBJOPY010000200.1:0-5361 GCA_046050405.1 Bacteroidota bacterium
GATCCATTGATCCGGCTCCTCAGCCAGGTGTCCGTCTCCGAGCTCCAAATCGAGGAGCCCGACCTTGAAACCGTATTCAAGCATTATTTCAACGATCAAGACTGAACCGCCATGCTGATTCGCCGTGAAATCCGACTCAATCTCAAGGGCTTCCTTGTCTGCACATTGATTTGTTCGGCCCTGTGTCTTTATGCGATCGCATTGATTCCTTCCATGGGGGCGGACATCCAAGAAATTCTGGATCTGAAAATGCCCAAGCAGCTGCAATTGGCCTTTGGGATGAAGAACCTGGACTTCCATTCGCCGATGGGGGTGTTTGGGATCATGTTCTCCTATATATACCTTACCTATGGGATTTATGCAGCAGGTATGTTTTCGCGGATAGTGTCCAAGGAATTCAGTGAGAAGACTGCGGAATACCTCTTTTCCCTCCCGCAGACACGGCTGTGGATCATTCTTCAGAAGATGGGCGTTGCGGTCGGCTACCTGACGGCTTCCGTGGCGCTGAATTTCCTGACCAACTGGCTGGGATTTGCGATGATCATACGGGTGGATGCCAGTGTCACCACATTGCTGGTCATGAGTGCGAGCCATTGGCTGGGGGCGATGTTCTTTGGGGCGGTGGCATTCTTGCTCTCGGCTTTCTACATCCGGTCCCGGTTGGCGGTCGGGCTCGTGCTGGGGGCTTATCTGCTGCAAGTGGTGATTTCACTGAAGGAGGAATTCCATTCGCTCCGGTACCTGTCGCCGTTTGATTGGTTCAAGGGAAATGACATTGTGAATGGGCAAGGGATTCCCTGGGAATGTGTCGTGATAGCGCTGGTGGGGATGGCCCTGGGTTTCGTCCTCGGTGCGCGACGCTATCTGCGGATGGATGTCTTGGTGTAAGAAATCTGTCAGTGGTATTGCCTTGAACAGACGATTCGGTCATGTACCACATCATCCGGAGCAGAGCCGAGGCTTTCCAGAAAGGTTTTGGTGATTCCAGGGAATCTATCCCTGCAAATCGCAATTCAGACCCATCCTGTGATGGGAAATCTGGCACCTCCTTCTCAACAAAGCCATTCAGGCGTCTCCATCACACGTGAGGCATACCCTGGGGTTGCGAAGGAGCAGCCCTCGGGTCTTCTGGACAACGCTGGCAGCATGGCTGCGTTCGTGCCTCGGGTACAAACTTGTCGACTGCTACTGTGCTGCGCTCCCGAACTCCAAAGTACAAGGCTGGGAAAAATAATATCGCTGTAAATCAATTCGTTCGAGAATAACTTCATGAACTGAGCCGAAATGTCTTGATCGAATGGATTGGGAATCCAATTTGTTTGTATATTTGAGCGAGAAATTTAATGAATAGCTTTTTGAAACCAACAATGTATTTTAATTCTAGGAACTAGGTTCAGTAGTGTAACGGCACTATTTCATTCCTGTCCTGAAGTACTCATTCTATGATGTGAAATCGTTCTTTTCTAAACTAAACTTGTTTGTCCAACAGAGATAGTACAATTCTTCTAGATACGGGTATTCCGCCATCAGTTGACCACGTGGTTGCACTGGCTTGACTATGGTGAATTGGAAAGAATGTGTTTTCCGGCCGACTTGGTGTGGGTCGTTCCTTCCTGAGACCTAGAGCTCTAAGGGGCTTCTAGGTGCGAGTCTGGCTGCATGTTCGCATGTCGCCTTGAACACTGAATGTTTTGCATGGCTCACGACATGGTGTCTTGTTGCCATTAGTTTGTTTTATTGTGTAATAATTTTAAAGATATTCAAATGGCAGAAGTGATTTTACCCGGCACATACATTACTGTACGGGATGAAGCCCTGATCACGGCTGGGCGTGTTTCCACTGGCAACATAGGAATTGTCGGCACGAGCAACAAAGGCCCGGTCGGTAAGGTGGTGATCCTAGGCTCGTTTTCCGAGGCCCGCGAAGCCTTCGGAAATGAAGGCGCATGGGTTGATGGAAGCTCCAATGAACTGACGTTGATTCGCTCCTTGGAGCAAATCTTCAACAATGGCGGCAGCTCGGTATATGCCGTCCGGGTTGCAAGTGCTGATGCAAAGCAGGCCGCTTACCAGGTTCGCGATGGTGCCAGTGGAAACGGCCCGCTGTGTCTTTTGAGTGCCAAGACCCCTGGAACCTGGGGAAACACCCTCAAGATCGAAATCGCCAATGCGACCTCCAACGCCCTCGTGACCGAACAGCTCGCGGGCAATGCTGCCGGCCTCACGCGCAAGAATGTGGTGGCCAATGCAGGGCAGAACGCGATCTCATTGCGCCAGGCAAGCACCGGCCAATTGCTCTCCTATCAAATCGTTTACGATACTGCCCTGAACAATACGCTCCCGCAGGTATCTATCAACACCACTACAGGTGCGTTGGCCTTCACCACCCTCGCGGGGTATGCACCTGCGCAGGCGGACACCATCCTTGCACGCTATGAGGTTCCTGCAGCCAGCTCCAAGAAAGTGGACATCTACTACGAGAGCGTCAAGGAAAGCTATATCGTTGCCGATGCTGCACAGTTGGCCGCTGTGGTGAATCTCCGCAGCCGCCTGGTGTCCGCCAGCCCCGGGGATGTCACCAATACAGCATTTTACAATGTGGCGATGGCCAACACAGGCACCCAGGTGCTTTTCGGTACAGGGCTGAATGGAAACCTTGCCGGCAGCAATGGAGAGAGAGCGACCGCAGCCGATTACAGTGCAGGGCTTGCATTGCTGGAAAAGGACATCATCAACATTGTGACGCTCGCGGGGCAGGTCTCCTCGAATGCACCGATGGTGACCGCCCTCCAAGCCCACCTGAATAGCACGGCAGAAATCAAGCGGGAACGCATCGGAGTGATCGGCTGTGACGGCACCACAGATGTCAACGTGATCGCTGGACATAGTCTGGCAAGTGACCGTTTGATTTTCGTGGCTCCCGGCATCAAGGTTTCTGAAAGCAAATCGTTGACGGGCGCATACACTGCCGCAGCGGTCGTGGGGCTGATCGCCTCGCTTCCCGTCCATAGCAGCCCCACCAACAAGGTGCTGACCATTCCCGGGTTGACTGCGAATTTCAGCACCCCGCAGCTCGAGAAATTGGTTCAGAACCGGGTCCTGGCCGTGGAAAACCGCTCAGGATTCAGAATCGTGAAGGGCATTACCACCTCCACCAATTCAGCCTGGCATCAGATCACAACGCGCAGGATCGTGGACTACGCCACCTATGGCGTCCGCTCAGGCTGCAACCCCTATATTGGTAAGCTGAACAATGTTCGGGTGCGGGGAGCGATGAAAGCGACCATTGATGCCTTCCTGACGAGAATGGTGGAATCAGAGGCGTTGGTGAGTTACGAGCTCGATGTCACCGCGACCAGGGCGCAGGAAATCGCCGGCGAATGCATCGTCACCATGACGATCAGGCCGACCTTCTCAATTGACTTCATCATGGTGACGATGTACTTGGGTTAAACGATCTTAAAATCTAGTTACAATGGCTAATACAAATGTTTTTCGTGGCTCCGATGCGAGTCTCGTGCTGGCGGTGGACGACAGTTCCACAGTGGAGGGCGGCCTGGCCGACGGGCTGATCAGCAAATATGAGTTTTCCAATATCATCGGGCGTCTCAGGGATGTCACCGTCCATGTCGAAAATGATGTCCGCGCCTACCATGAAATCGGAAAGCGGCTGCCGTCGGAACTTCGGCCTGGGAATGTCAGCATCTCCGGGAGCGCCTCGCGTGCCCACATCAACGGGGCGATGCTTCACCTCCTCCTCGGCGCCGGAGCCAAATCCCCTTCACCCGCTGAAAATACCGCTCAACCGACCTTCAACATCGTCATCAACCTGAAGAACCCCTCCCTGCCGGACAACAGCAGTACGGTCACAATATTCGGGGTCAAGTTTGACTCTTGGAGTTTCAAGCTCCCGGAGGATGATTTCGTGATGGAAGGGATCACTTTCAAGGCATTGAGGATCAGTACGGAGGAACAAGGATAACACTCCATGGAGCCGATGAATGGTGTTGCAGTCACCGCCGACGATCTGTTGGCGGGAGCAGATGCAGCGTACAGGGTGGAAGTGCCGCCTGAGATCGTGAAGCCTGGCGGCGAGCCCCTTGGCAAGCCTGTCGCGGTTGTCCTCAGGCCGATCACCATAGGTACATTCCACCTCATTCTGAAGGCCTCCAAGGATGATCCGGCCATGGTTCCCCTGCTCCTGATCAAGGAATCGATGGTGGAGCCCCCCATGAGCATGCAGCAAGTCCAGCGAATGCACATTGGGCTGGTGGAGTTTCTGGTGCTGCACATTCGTGACATCAGCGGGATGGGTGAAAAAAAAAACATCTGACCGGGGCTTCCCCTTCACCGATGGTCTGGGCCAGTTACGTGATGGCGCGTGAATTTGGATGGACACCCCAGCAGGTGCAGTCCATGACGATGGGACAGATCGACCTTTACTTGGAAATGTTGGAGCAAGATCGCAATTGATTTAAAAATGGAGACGAAACAGCAGCTGGCGCAGATAGGATGGAGCTTCCGTCAGGCATGGGAGGACCACATGGTGGTGTCCAATGCCCTGGAAGTACCCCGGGCGTTTGCGACAGCGGATCTTCTTCCGCATTGTCGTGCGTTGCTGTTCCGCTTGGCAGGGATGCAAGGTACTTGGACAGAGTTCGGGGGATCAAGTGAATTTCTTGACGACTCCTTGATTCCCTGGCACTGGCTCGAGATGGGCGGTGCGCCGCTGGAAAACGGCGAGGTTGGCAATGCACACCCCAGGCTCCAATCCGGGATTCTCACCCCGGCACCGCAGGCTCCTGCCAATCGCATGGCCGCTCCCTCTGGAAATGCAGGGATCTCTTCGGGATCCAAAGGGGTCGGCGAGCCTTTCCCATTTTCGGGGAGGAACAGGACAGCGACACCAGAAGGTTCCGAAATGGAAGGAATGTCTAAGCTGTCCTCCGGGTACAATTCCGCCAAGCCTCCGGTCGGCTTGGAACCTCCGTACCTTGGCAAGGAATCAGATGCACCTACAAGGCTCCAATCCGAAGAGCTCCACTTTTCCTCCTCCTCTTCGAAACCGGCCGACAACCCCATGGAAATCCTGCCCGCAAAGAAGGAAGTGCTTGAAAGGGGCAAGGAGGCTGGCAGGCAATCTCCATTCTTCGAGCGGGAAGAGGCTGAGACACTGTCCGGATCCGATCTGGAAGGAGAGTCGAACCCATCCTCTAGAAGCCATCCCGGGAGTCCGTTGTCCGGCCCTGAATCATACCGCCTTGACCCAGACGCTCAGCGGCAAGGGCATGAAGGGCTCGAAAGGGATTTTTCGGAGCAGCGGCAAGTGACCTTCAGGGGATTGGAAGACTTTGCATCCTT
>JBJOPY010000201.1:0-8709 GCA_046050405.1 Bacteroidota bacterium
GCCTATTCCTACCTGCAGCCTGCATTCTCCCGGTTCGACCCCACCCTGGACACGGTCGCCTTCAATGGCAAGTACCTGCCCGATTCCGCTTACGCACAGGCACTGGTGCAGGCCTGCGAACCCAATGCCTACCTGGAGGATTCGGGTCAGGAAATCCTGGCCTTCCGCTGCAGGCTGGAAATGCTCGGGGAGTTCGACGGCATCGTCACCGCTGAGTTCTTGCAGCGCAGGGGACTGAGACCCCTTCCCGCGCCCAGCCATTCACGCCCCGGCATCCGATTCCCCTGGGACATCTTCCGCCTGAACGGGCAGTGCATCCGCGAAGATTTCGACCACATCGTGGCCAGGCAACCGCATGCGCCTGTCCAGGACCGGCATTCCATTCTCTACGGCGCGGACAATGTCTTCATTGCCCCGGGAGTGAGGATGCGCGCCGCCGTGATCAACGCGGAGGACGGCCCGGTCTATTTCGGAGAAGGGGTGGAGGTACAGGAGGGCGCCTTGGTGCACGGCACACATGCTTTCTGCGACCATTCCGTCCTGAACATGGGTGTGAAGCTGCGCGGTGAATCCACGGTGGGCCCCTATTGCAAGGTGGGAGGAGAGATTGCCAACTCTGTGATCCAAGGTTACAGCAACAAGGGCCATGACGGCTACCTGGGGAATTCCGTCCTGGGGTATTGGTGCAACCTGGGGGCCGACACCAACACGAGCAACCTGAAAAACAACTATACGGAGGTGCGCGTCTGGAACTATCGGCAGGAGCGCTTCGCACGGACAGGAACGCTCTTCTGCGGCCTCGTGATGGGCGACCACAGCAAGTGCGGCATCAACACGATGTTCAACACGGGCACCGTCGTGGGTGTTTCCGCCAATGTATTCGGGGCGGGATACCCCAGGAACTTTGTGCCCAGCTTCAGCTGGGGCGGCGCGGGTGGGCTCAGCACCTTCACCCTGCCCAAGGCCTTCGAGGTGGCCGAGGCGGTCATGGGCCGCAGGAATCTCAACCTGCTGGACACGGACAAGGCCATCCTCACGGAAGTATTTGCCAGGACCGAGAAATACAGGAACTGGGATCCTCCGGCAAAAGGGGAATCCTGAGAAGGCCACCAGGTTCAATGTTCCCCATGCTGGATCATCCACCCTCCAACCAAATATGAGAAATCGATTCGCCGCAGGAAACTGGAAAATGAATCTGGGCCCCAGGGGCGCTCAAAGATTCGTCGCGGAACTGCTCGCCGGCTACGCCGTGCATTGCCCCTCAGAGCCAAGGATCATCCTGGCCGTGCCCTATGTGGATCTCACGGGGGTCGCTGCCCAACTCAGGGGCCACCCCACCATTTTCCTGGCAGCCCAGAACCTCCACCAGGAGGAGGGCGGGGCATATACGGGGGAAATCTCCGCCTCGATGCTGAAGGAGGCGGAATGCACCCACGTCCTCGTCGGCCATAGCGAACGCCGGGAGTACTTCCAGGAGTCGAATGTTCTCCTCCTCCGGAAAGTGCGGCAGGCACTCCGGCATGGCCTCGTCCCGATCTACTGCTTCGGGGAGACGCTCGCCGAGCGGGAAGCGGGACACACCTTCGCCGTGGTGCAGGCACAGCTCCGGGAGGGGCTCTTCCCATTGGAGGCCAGCGAATTCGCCCCTCTGATCCTTGCCTATGAACCCGTCTGGGCGATCGGGACGGGCCAGGTTGCCACACCTGTGCAGGCGCAGGAGGTTCATGCATTCGTAAGGGGGCAGCTCCGGGAGAGGTACGGTGAGGTCACGGCAGCGTCCACTCCCCTCCTCTACGGAGGCTCCGTGAAACCCGAGAATGCCGCAGAACTGTTCGCTTGCCCGGACATCGATGGCGGACTCGTGGGCGGTGCCAGCCTGAAGGTGGCGGATTTCATCGCCATCGCCAATCTGCTCTGAGGATCACTGGGAATCGCTCCCGGACGACATCATGCTGTCAGGGGGCACAAGTCCACCTCCTCGCCGGGGAGAACCACCCTGAGAATCCTGACGCTCAGAAATTGCGGAGTTCCTCGCCCTTGTCATTCTTGAGCGTGATCCTCAGCTCCCCTTGGAAGCTGTCCATGACTGCTTGCAGGGGAGGCAGTTTGCCGGTGTAACTGAATACAAAGGGATGGACGAAGCTATCCTTCTGCGTGGATCTCGGTTCCGTGGTGCCGGCCTCATGGAGGAAGAAGTCTCCATAGTCCCCCGCTGGCAGGGTGGTTTTCGCTGCCCCCGCCCGGACAAGCTCCTCCATGAACCTTCGCACGGTATCCTTTCTCGCAGCACCCTCATACGCGCATTCCCCCCAGATCGTGCCCTCCGGGATCTTGTTCAACCGCCAGTTGTCGATCCGGAGCAGCCCGCGGTCGATCCGCTCCGGAATCAGGAAGTCATAATGCGTGGCACCCACGACCAGGCGCGTACGGAACAGCTGCAGATTGATCGTGAAGGTGACCCTGTACTCCCCTTCACGCAGTGCGGACAGGTCGATCACCCCCTTCGCAACGCCAAAGCCGGGGGCGCAGGGGCTCGTCCGGCGGACACCCAGAACACGCACCCCGACCTTCCCCCCCTTCCGGTTGACATGGGTCTCCACCCCGAAATTCGAACATTCGTACACGTCATTCGTGGTGATTTCCAGCATGAACTGCCGTTCTCCGCCACGGAGGATGGATTCTCGCATCTGGAGCTTCATCCCCGATTCCACGAAATCGAGCTTCCCGTCTGCCTGCCCCATTGTACAGGCACCTGACAGCAGGAGCATCCACAGCGCGAAGTTGGTCTTCATCTTGAACTTACCCATACGGCAAAGATAGGAACTGCATTCCCAATGTACAATATGGTCCCGGCTTTTTCCGAGCGGCATGCTCAGTTTCACCCGTCACGCACGGACGGGTCCGGAAAAATTGTGATAGCTTTGGCTCCAGAATCCAGGGGATGCGGCGGATCAGGGCAAGCGCACCCCTGGAGGGACAAATTGGACAGGTGGACACATGGCAGGCGCATCGATATTGAGACAGCGAAACCGATCCGAGGGGAAGGAGCGGCCCAAGGTCACGCGGCATGGACTGAGGACGGCACGGAAAATGCTGGCCTATCTCCGCCCCTACCGATGGACCTATGCCCTGGGGATGGTGTTCCTCGTGCTTTCCACGGCCACCTCCCTCGGATTCGTCTATCTCCTCGGCCCCTTGGTGAATTCCTCCACCGGGAAGAAAGACTGGATCCTGAAGGACATCGACCAAGTCGCCCTGGTCATCGGGCTGGTCGTGGCCGGACAGATGGTGTTTTCGTTTTTCCGCGTCTTCACTTTTTCCCAGGTGACGCAGCGCACGATGGCGGACATCCGCCTGGCCCTCTTCGGGAAGATGATGGCCCTGCCGATCAGTTTTTTTGAGCGGCGGCGCGTGGGGGAGCTCACCAGCAGGCTCACGGCGGATGTGCAGCAGATCCAGGATGTGCTGTCGGTCAGCATCGCCGAGTTTTTCAGGCAGATCGCCACCTTGGCCGGCGGCGTGGTCTTCATCCTGTGGAAAACGCCCACCCTTGCCCTGTTCATGCTCATGGTCTTCCCCCCGATCATCCTCGTGGCACTGGTCTTCGGGAGGTTCATCCGCAAAAATTCAAGGAATACGCAGGACAGCCTCGCGGATACGAACGTGGTCCTGGACGAGAGCCTGCACAACATCAGCATCGTCAAGGCCTTCACGAACGAAGGAATGGAAACCCGCCGTTACGGCGGGAAGTTGAGGGATCTCGTGCAGAAGGCCGTGCGCACGGATACTTACCGCGGATTCTTGATCTCCTTCGTCATCTTCGGGCTGTTCGGCTCCTTCGTCCTCGTCATGTGGCGGGGCGGCCACATGGTGGCGGACGGCAGCCTGGGGGTCGGCGACCTGCTCTCCTTCATCCTCTTCATGGCCTTCATCGGCGGCTCCCTTGCCGGCTTGCCGGATGTCTATGCCGCGATCGCCAAGGCGATCGGGGCGACGGAACGGATCCATGAAATCCTCGAGGAACAGCAGGAAGCCCGGCTCCCGAAGGATCCCGGCGAACCCGGAGCCCCCATCCTGGGGGAGGTCACCTTCAGGGATGTCCGGTTCCGGTACGCGTCCCGCCCGGACGCGGAGGTCCTGCAAGGAATCAACCTCCACCTGGCGGCCGGGGAAAAGGTGGCATTGGCCGGCAGCAGCGGAGCCGGGAAGTCCACCATCGCTCAGCTCCTGATGCGGTTCCATGACCCTGTCCAGGGTGAGATCCTCGTGGATGGAAGACCGATCCAGGACTACGACCTGC
This sequence comes from Bacteroidota bacterium, assembly GCA_046050405.1. Classification (GTDB taxonomy): domain Bacteria; phylum Bacteroidota; class Bacteroidia; order J057; family JADKCL01; genus JADKCL01. Next base: position 4,301 of record JBJOPY010000201.1, read on the forward strand.
ACCACCTCCGGCGCCATATCGGGATCGTGCCGCAGGAGGTGATCTTGTTCGGGGGATCCATCGCCGAGAACATCGGCTACGGCAGGGAAGGTGCATCGATAGATGAAATCCGCGATGCAGCCAGGAAGGCGAACGCACTCGAGTTCATCGACCAATTTCCCGAGGGGCTGGACACCCTGGTGGGCGAACGGGGGGTGAAGCTGTCAGGCGGACAGCGGCAGCGCATCGCCATCGCCCGCGCCATCCTGAAGAACCCCGCGATCCTGATCCTGGACGAGGCCACCAGCAGCCTGGATGCAGGCACGGAGCACCTGGTCCAGCAGGCCCTCGACCTGCTGATGGTGGGGAGGACGACCCTGGTCATCGCCCATCGCCTCGGCACCATCCGGAATGTGGACAGGATCTATGTCCTCGACCATGGCCAGGTCGTGGAGGCCGGAAGCCATCAGCAGCTCACCGCGAACCCGGAGGGCTTTTACAGCAAACTGGTGGCCTTGCAGGTGAAGTGACTCGACGCAGGGATGCGCCTTCCGCCGTACGGCGGGGGCTTCGACCTTCAATCCTCTGGATCCAGCCTGCCCTCGGCGTCTGTGCGGACGAGCATGATGTCAGAATTTTCGGGACTTCCTATAAAGCCATAAGAGGTTCCCACGAGGGCATAGCCTCCATCCATTGGCAGGCCCCAGGTGTTCAGGGATGGCAGGGTCCATGAAAGGCTCGCCCCTGCCGCTCGCGGCGGCAGGGGCGGTCCCAAGTTCCTCTTTTCAGGGTTTCAAGCCATCTGGCGGACAACCGCCCCCACCATCCCCTCCTACCGGCACACCACGATTTTCTCGGCAGCAACCCTGCGGTCTGCCCCTACCAGGAAATATACCCCATTCTCCAGACGGGTCACCGTGACGGCAGTGGTGGAGGCATTGAACTGGAAGGCCCGAATCTCCTGCCCTAGGCTGTTGTACAGCGAGAAGGTGCCTTTTCGGAGAGATACGATCGTGAATTCCCCCTGGTTGGGGTTGGGTAAAACGCGGAGGAATGGCGCACCGTCCGCAGGTTCTTCCGTTCCCACACAGGTCGTCACCGCCAAGCTGGCGGCGGGGGAAGCCCCGCAGGCGTTCGAGGCGGTCACCGTCACATTTCCACCCGACGATCCCGCCGTCGCCGTAATGGACGCGGTGGTGGAGGTTCCTGTCCATCCGGGGGGCAGGGTCCAGGTGTAGGAGGTCGCACCGGCCACTGCCGATATGCTGTAGGTGGCGGTGTCTCCCGCGCAGACCATGTCACTGCCGCTGATGGATGCCGGGGTGGAGGGCACTGTTCCGCCAATTAAACCCTCTTGACAGACATTCTGGGCATAGATGTCCCAATTTTCGCCTCTGATGTCCTGAAATACAATGATGGCACCGCCGGAGCCGTCGGAGGTGAGGGTTGGAACAACTTGATTGCGTGCTTCGGTACAGATGGCAGTGCCATCTACAGTCCATTGAACCACCCCTGCCGCATTGACACGTTGGGCATAGATGTCATAATTTCCGCTTCTTAAGTCCTCCCAAGCAATGATGGCACCGCTGGAACCGTCGGAGGTGAGTTCTATAGATACTTGATCGCCTGGTGCGGTACAGGTGGCAACACCATTTGCAGTCCATTGAACCACCCCTGCCGCATTGACACGTTGGGCATAGATGTCAATATTCGTTCCACTTCTTCGGTCCCACCAGGCAATGATGGCACCGTCGGAGCCGTCTGAGGTGAGGTTTGGAGCTCTTTGATTGTCTGCTGCGGTACCGATGGCAACGCCGTTTGCAGTCCATTGAACCACCCCTGCCGCATTGATGCGCTGGGCATAGACGTCATAATTCGTTGTTCCGATTCTGGGATCATCCCAAGCGATGATGGCACCGCCGAAGCCGTCGGAAATCATTTTTACATAGGACTGGTCGGCTGTTGCGGTACAGATGGCAACGCCATTTGCAGTCCATCGAACCACCCCTGTCGCATTGATGCGCTGGGCATAGATGTCACTAGCTCCGCTTCTGTAATCTTCCCAAACAATGATGGCACCGCCCGAGCCGTCGGAAGTCACCCGCTGAACCTCCTGATGGCCGGATGCCGTACTGATGCCAAGGCCACCCGAAGTCCATTGAACCACCCCTGCCGCATTGATCCGTTGGGCATAGATGTCAGAATATAAAGTATCATTTCTGAAGTCCGACCAGGCAATGAGGGCTCCTCCTGAGCCGTCGGAGGTAATGATTGGCCGATATTGTTCTTCCGATGCGGTACAGATACCTACGCCATTTGCAGGCCATTGCACCACCCCCGCCGCATTGATGCGCTGGGCATAGATGTCAGGAGTTCCGCTTCTTTTGTCGACCCAGGCAATGATGGCACGGCCATAGCCATCGGCGGAGGTGATGATTGGCGTAGATTGTTCTCCCGCTGCGGTACAGATGCCTACGCCATTTGCAGTCCATTGAACCACCCCAGCCGCATTGATGCGCTGGGCATAGATGTCCAAACTTCCGTTTCTGGTGTCAACCCAGGCAATGATGGCACCGCCGGAGCCGTCGGGGATGATCCTTGATCCGTATTGACTGCCTGTAGCAGTACAAACGGCAGTGTTCACCGCAGGGTCGGCACTCCATTGTGCCTTGAGCTGAACCGCATACAGGGTGATGGCGATTGCTGATATCCATAAATGTCTATTCATTCTCTTATTTGCTCCTTTTTTGATGGAGAATAACAATATACGCCACCAATTTAATCAATTAAACGGGTTAATTCCGATATGTAAATGGTTCTATACCGAAATTGTTGCACCATGTCCAAAAGATTGTCAATAAAGCATCCGGATTGAAGAGAAAGCATCGAATTTAGCGAATAGAGGCCTCCTCTGGAATGGACCTAGACTATGAAATGGTGGTTTTTGCTTAAAAGTGGCGTACGGTGCATCAGTCTCATCTCGTTAATAGTAGATGATCGAAGCGGAGTTTACCTGCCATGAAGCGGATCATATGATGGAAGTTTCTGGGATTTGGATAGCCTCTGGCCCTTCTCTTGGCGGGCTGGATGTTTTGGTGGATGCATTCGCGTACGCCGTTCTTGAGTTTTGGGGTGAAGTGGTGGATGATACCCTGACTGTCGAAATCGATCGATATCTCCACCCAACCCCGGAATTCGCCCACGGGATCGGCTGAACTTCACTCCCGTGATCTTCCACTCAATCCTCCGGATCCAGCTTGCCCTCGGAGTCCGTGCGGACGAGTACGATGTCCGCGCTATTGCCGCCACCGGCTACAAAGCTATAAGAGAATCCCACGAGGACATATCCTCCATCCGTGGTATGGATCAAATTGTTCATGTAATCGTCATTGGATCCTCCGTAGGTCCTGTGCCATACCCTATCGCCGATCGAACCTTCCGCCGTCACGATCGGTATCTTGGAGAGGGAAAAATCATTACTCCCGGCACCACCAACATTGGTATGCCAACCACCCGTCACCGAGCCATCGTTTTCCAAAATCAAACGAGGAACCCGGGAGTAATTAGCTCCACTACCACCAAATTCACGGTACCTCTTTGGGCTCATGTCTGTCAGGTCGGGCTTCAGCACCTGGATAAATACCTGACTCGTGTCCGCTGAATATATTAGATTCCCCAACAAAGCGATCTTCCCGTCTGCGAGTTCCACGACCGAAATGCCCTCCGAATTCTGCACATCGCTACGGTAGGTTTTTTCCTTGTAACCATTCACGTTAAACTTCCAAACCGTCGCAGTATTAGAATTCATACTCCAATTGTAGGCCTGTCCCGTCAACACATATCCACCACCTGAAAGCTCGATCAATTTAGAAATACTTGAGACGTCGTCTTGTAAAAAGGGGATCCGCCAAACGATGTCTCCACCAAGGCTATACTTGGTCAATAGGATGCCATCCGTTACCAACCCAGCTACAACATAATTGCCATCAGACGCCTTCAAAGCAGACTTGCTAGAGTGAAGGCCTAGGGTATCTTCATACCTGATCCAGTCGGTTATCAGGCTGTCCGAGGTTTCCTTGAGTCGCATCACGACACTTTTCCGTCTTCCAGAACTGTCATCATCATAGGTCCCCACAGCCAAGTAATCACCCTCTGAGACGAGCACTAGATCAAAAATATCGTCATAGCCATTACCACCAAATGTCTGATACCAACGCGGGCTTCCATACTGGTCCGTTCGGACAAATAAAAAGTCCAAGCTATCTAGACCATAAGAATAATTCCCCGTAGTCCCAGCGATCAAGAATCCGCCGTCACTCGTCTGCACCACGCTGTTCGGGAAATCATCGTTCGAGGTTCCAAAGATTTTGATGAACCGCCCGTTTTGTCCGGGCAATTCCAGCTTTTTGCAGCCATGGCCCATCGTCAGT
>JBJOPY010000202.1:0-15416 GCA_046050405.1 Bacteroidota bacterium
GACCATCCGGAACCACTGGCAGGGTATCATCCACCACTTCTCCTCAACACTCAACAACGGCGTACGCGAAGGCATCCACCACAACATCCAGCTCGCCAAAAGAAGGGCAAGGGGGTACCGAAATCCCGGAAACTTCCACCACATGATCCACTTCATCGCAGGTGACCTCCGCTTCGACCACCCACTATTCACGACATAGAGCCATCTATGAGGATGCTCGTTTCTGCCATCTTCGGGTGGGTTCAAGTCTCAAACGCAAAAGCCGACTTTCCGAAGGCCGTGAATGATCGATAGCGGGGTTTCTTCATCTGCAAACGCCTTACCAATTTACAATTTGGAGCAAAGTTACTCACAAAATGGATTCCTCCCCTCGCCGTTCCCGATACCAGAACACGGAAGATCGATGACCTGACCGCGAAGGCGACACATGAGGAATTCAACGGAGCCCCATGCAGTGAAGCCCCACCCACGAAAAATTCACCTGGACGCTTAACCCCTTCCGAATGATTCCGGACGATTTTCAGGCCGAAAATCCCATGGTGACGGAATAGGCACTAACTTTCTACCGATGATCGCGCTTCTTATCGCCGCCGCCTTGCTGAACATCGCCATCCTGGCCATGCTGACCGTCCCATGGCATCGGCGACTCCTGCAAATACCGTCCGGTGCCGGGGAAATCCCCGGCGGACTTCCCGGCATCTCCTTGATCATCGCAGCACGGAACGAGGCTGCGAACCTCCGCCGATTTCTCCCCGGTGCGCTCCGCCAGGCCTATCCGCGACCCTACGAGGTGATCGTGGCACTGGACCGGTGCACCGACGACTCCGAGGCGGTGGTCGCAGGCCTGGCGATGCAATTTCCACACCTTCGCATGCTGACCATCGACACCCTGCCCGATGGCTGGACCGGCAAGAAAAATGCACTGAACCTCGCCATCCAAGCTGCCCAGCATGAATGCCTGGCGTTCACGGATGCAGACTGCGCGCTGCCCGAGGGGTGGCTGGAGGGGATCAGCGGGCAATTCGCAGCCGGAAAGGAGCTGGTCCTGGGGGTGAGCCCCTATGCCCGCCGAAGGGGACTGCTCAACCTGGTCATCCGCTACGAAACCTGGATGACGGCCCTCCTCTATGTGGGATTGGCGCATTGGGGCCGCCCCTACATGGGCGTGGGCAGGAGCCTGGCCTACCGCAAGGCGTGGTTTCGATCAGCCGGCGGTTTCGAAAGCATCGCAGGCCGAATGTCCGGAGATGACGACCTCCTGGTCAACCGGGCAGCGGAGTCCCGTACCACAGGACTCCTGATCCCGGAGGCCACCCAAGTCATTTCAATGCCCGAAACCACCTGGAAAGCCTGGTTCCGGCAAAAAGTCAGGCATGGAAGCGCGGGGTCGGCCTACAAGCCCACCACCCTTCTGATTTTGTCGGGTCTTCACGGGGTGCATCTCATTTTTTATCTATCTTTGACAGTTGTTCTTTGTTTGCAGACTGCCATGGGATGGGCCCTTCTGATCTACCTCTGCAGGGCGGCCGCGATGGGGATGATCCTGTACAGCCTTCCTTGGAAGCAGAAGCAGGGGCTCCCACTCGCATCCCCGCTCCTAGACCTGGCCTACCTTCTGTACCTGGTGCTCCTTCCGGTCACGGCTGCATGCATACAACCTAAATGGAATTGAAAGACAATGACGGAAACGTCCAAAAATACACGCGATGACCTTGACCTAGTCAAGCGAGCAGCAGAAAAGGACCCGAAGGCCTACGAAAAGCTGTTAAAGAAATACCGAAAATCCGTGTATTACATGCTTCTCAAGATGGTCAACAACTCGGATGATGCGGAAGACCTGACCCAGGAGGCATTTGCCAAGGCGTTCAACTCCCTGCACAAGTTCGACTCCAAGTATGCCTTCAGCACATGGCTGTTCCGCATTGCCACGAACAACTGCATCGACTTCATCCGCAAAAAGCGCATACAGACCATCAGCATCGATACCCCCTATGAAAACGACGAGGGCGAAAGCTTCTCCTTCGACATCAAGGATCCCGATGACAACCCGGACGAGAAGATGCTGAGGAAGCAGCGCAAGGAATACCTCGGCATCGCCGTGCAGAAGCTGCCTGACAAGTACAAGCGGCTGGTGGACTTGCGGTATTTCCAGGAATTGTCGTACGAGGAGGTCGCCCAGGAGCTGGAACTTCCCCTGGGGACCGTCAAGGCACAGCTGTTCCGTGCGCGGGAGCTGCTTGCCCAAGAATTGAAATACCTGGAAGGGAAAATGTAACCTTGTCCTGCCCGGGCTGGGAGCCGGGAATCGACCAATCATCTCTACCTTGATCCATTTTCACGAAGATGAAATGGAGCTACGATCGCTGGACCATCATGGGTCAAAACCTGGGCATCTTGCCCGCCATGATCCCTGAAGACATCGCCGATGCGGAAGCCCAGCAACAGGCAATGTTTGCCCGTCTATTGAAAGGCACTGAGAACGTAAGGTCGGTCACGAAGGCACTGCTGGATTTTGCCAGGGAAGTCATGCTCCCCAATGATTTGCTAGACAACAGCCCTGAATCACTGTTGACCTACTTCATGGGAGCCGAACATGCGGAACTCCTCGGTGTCCGGAACAAAAAGGGTTGCCTGGCCGCGATCATCCCGGCAGCAATCGCCAAATTCTACCGGGCTGTGGAAAAACTGGAAGACCGCGGCATCGGGCTGGAAAAATTGTCCAACCGGCTTGGTCTTGCCGTCATCCGGAGCATGGTGCACCGCTTCAGAAGCGTCAAGGGCAGAAGCCTGCAGGTTCCTGAGGCATTGGCCGGGGAGTGGGGACTGTGAGGTCAGCCGGAAGCTCCCCGACCGGCAGTGAATGCGTTTATGGCCAGGCTCGCGTTTCCGTGGAGGGGGCGGGGCCCGACTGGAATCCTGGAAGTGCTTCCACGTGCTTCCGACATCCAACCTGCGCAGCAGTCTGATGCCGCCTGCAGATGATCCGACCCACCGTCAACCCCACTGGAGCTGCGACCATCGCCACACCCCTTCCTTCCTGCCACAGAATCCTCCGGTTTCTGATCCCCGCCCAGTCCTTGGATTGCAATTCTTCATGGAATCGCGTACTTTGGCAACAAGAATAAACATGGACGGATCGAATGATGAAAGCAACAATCTACAAGGGGCTCACAGTGGGGTGCATGTGCATTGTCCTGCTGTCCGGTTGCAAACCACAACCGACGAACGGACACCCCGGTGCCACCAACGACACGGTGCCTGTCATGGGCGATTGGATTAGAATCTACCATTCCTCGGATCCCGACGGGCTGCATCCCTTCAACACTCACACTGCTCACGCGACCGCCATCAAGTGGAACATTTTCATGTCCCTCCTCGATTATGACTCCAGCATGCAACACGTGCCCACCCTGGCGAAAGGAGCGCCGGAGATTTCCGCCGACGGCCTGAATTTCACCTATGAGATGCGCCCCGAGGCCAAATGGGACAACGGAGATCCCGTCACAGGCTATGACTATGAATTTTCCATGAAATGCATCAAATCTCCCCTCACTGACAATTCCCATTCAAGAACCTACTACAGTTTCATCAAGGACGTGAAGGTCGACCCGGCCAACGACCGTCGCTTCACGGTCTATACATCGACACCCTATTTCAGAGCGGAAGCCTCCATCGCCGACATCGCCATCCTCTCCAGGAAATTCTATGACCCCGAGAATGCGATGTCGAAATTCACTGTGCTGGACATCTATTCCAAGCCGGAGGAGGTCGCCAAGGATCCTGGCCTGATCAAATTTTCCGAGGCTTTCAACGCTGATTCCAACGGCACAAACCCTGCACGCATCTACGGCCCCGGCCCCTACAAGGTGGAAAGTTACACCCCCGGGGACAACGTCACCCTTGTCCGCAAGAAGGACTGGTGGGGAGATCAGCTGCGTGGGGAAAATTGGTTCTTTCAGGGATACGTGGAGAAAATGATCTTCAAGACGATCCAAGATCGCACGACAGTGCTGGCTGCCGGGAAGAACGGCGAGCTGGATGTCATGCGGAATGTCCCCCCGGATGACTTCGTGGCAGCGAGGGAGGACACTTCCGGACTGATCTACAAGAATTTCAATTTCCTGACTCCAAATTCTTATTCGATGACCTATCTGGGATTCAATTGCCGCCCTCCGTCAGGCCGTAGCCCCGTGGTGGCGGAGGTCGCAGTGCGCGAGGCGATCGCACACCTGACCGACATTGACGGCATCATCCAGAACGTCTTCCTTGGGTATGGTCAGCGACAGATCGGCCCGATTTCGCCGCTCAGCAAGGATGAGTACCATACGGAACTGAAACCAAGGGCCTTCGATCCCGAGAAAAGCAAACAAATCCTCGACGCAGCAGGATGGGTGGATTCAGATGGTGACGGAGTGCGAGAAAAGAAGATTGGCGGAAAGACAATCCCCCTGAAGATCGAGGTTCTGATCCCCAACACCTCCGAAACCGGCCCCAGAATGGCGAAAATGATTGCCGACCAGGCACAGCGTGTTGGCATTCGCATGAATATCCAGAAGATGGCCTTTGTTGCGCTGATGGATCGTATTCGCATACATGACTTCGACATGTATGGCGCAGGCTTCACATCAGCTCCCCCGCCGACGGATCTCAAACAGCTCTGGGCGACGGAGAACTGGGCCAACAATGGTGACAATTGCTTTGGATTCGGGAATGCCACCACCGATTCGCTCATCGAGCAGATACGTGTGACGAGTTCCCCGGAAGCCCGGAAACCGCTCTACTGGAAGTTTCAGGAGATCTTCCATGCGGAAATTCCGATAATCGTCATCATGGCCCCAAAGGAGAAGATACTGGTTCACAAACGCATTCGAAATGCCCATCCCATCGACGTTTCTCCGGGAACCCAGCCATTGGAATTTTGGGTTCCGCTGGCAGAGCAGCGGTTCAAATAAATCACCGGGCGAACGCCCAAGCCCATGCTCAGGTATATCGGACGGCGCTCGCTGATTTTTGCGCCGACACTCTTCATCATTTTGCTGGTTTCGTTTCTGATCAGTCGGAACGTCCCGGGTGATCCTGTGGAGAACAGTATGCCAAGAACCCCCCATCTCACCTATGAGATGGATGCCGCGGAACGCACCCTGGAGTATGCCAGAATCAGTCACGAAATGGGTCTGGACTTGCCTTTGTTTTACTTCAGCCTGAGTTCCCTCGCCTATCCCGATACCCTATACAGAATCCCGGTGCTGGCCGAACGGCAGAATCTTCATGAATTGGTGGGCACCTACGGCAATTGGCCGTTCATCAGTGCATACTTCCATGAGGTCGGGAGCGTGCTGGAGCAACTGAAATCACTGGAGGCACCGTCAGATGAAAAAAGCGATCTCCTGGAGGCCAGACGGGCACTCGAGGAGTTGAGATTGACCCCGAAAGAGACAGAGATCCAGTACCGGCTTGCGCTGCTCGATTCGCTCGGAGAGAGGGTACCCTCCTTGCGCACCCACCTTCAGGCTCAGATTCGCCAGCTGGCCCTGCGGTATTCCGAGATGAAGGCGCATCCGGAACGATGGAGGCTCTATGTCCCCACGCTGCGATGGTACGGAGCCGGAAACCAATTCCACCACTGGCTCAGTGACCTGCTGCGCGGCCACCTCGGCAAATCCTATCAGGACCATCTCCCGGTAGCCGAGAAAATCAAGCATGCCCTGCCATGGACCGTATTCATGGGCTTCTTCAGTTTCATGCTCTCCACCCTGGTCGCGATCCTGCTCGGGGTGTACGGCATCCGGAATCGCGATCGCTGGCAAGACAATGCCTTGACCGTGGGATTGTTCCTGATGAACTCCGTGCCCACGTTCATCACGGCCATGCTGCTCATGACATTTGTCTGCAACGAAGACTACCTGCAGCTTTTTCCGACATCGGGCGTGGCCAGCGATGGAGCCGAGCAATGGCCACTCTGGTACAGGCTTCTGGACCATGCCCATCACCTCACCCTGCCCACCCTGGTGTTCTCCTATCACAGCGTGGCCTTCATCAGCCGTCAGCTGCGTGCAGGGATGCTGGAAAACATGAACCTGGACTACATCAGAACAGCGCGGGCAAAAGGGCTCTCCGAACGCACCGTCATCTGGCGGCATAGCCTTCGAACTTCGCTGCTGCCCTTGGCCACCCACTTCGGACACCTGATCCCTGCACTCGTGGGAGGTGCTGTGATCACAGAGTATGTCTTTTCCGTGCCGGGAATGGGACTCCTGACCATGCAGGCGATGTTCAGTTTCGACCACCCGGTGATCATCGCCGTTTTCACCATGGGTTCCTTGGCGACGCTGACCGGCATCCTGCTCTCTGACATCTTGTACGCCATGGTGGATCCTCGCATCTCCTACAGCAAAAAATGATCATGCCACGCGAAGATGGAACGGCCGCTCCAGGCACCGGATCCACCATCCAGGTGGCCAGCGGCCGCTTCCTATCCCGGACGGTCTGGAGGCGCTTCAAGCGCAGCAAGATCAACCTGGTCGCACTCTCCTTCATTGCCTTCCTCGTGTTGACTGCATTGCTGGCGGACATCATCGCCTATAACAAGCCCCTGGCCTGCAAGCGGGAAGGTGTCTTGTATTTCCCCGTGTTTGCAGATTATCTGGCGAAGGCAGGACTGTATCACTGGGACATGGACAAGCTCAATGAAGACTGGAAGACAGCGACTTATCAGTGGGTGATCTGGCCACCAGTACGCTATCTCCCGAACGATATCGACTATCGGAACCAGCGGCTCCTGAGCCCATTCGGAAAACAGGACGTCGCGACATGGGGTGAAAGGCATTTCCTGGGGACTGAACGGGATGGCAGGGATGTCCTGTCAGGACTGGTACATGGAACCCGTGTTTCGCTGACAATCGGCTTGCTGGCCGTCGGCATTGCCGGCATCATCGGCATCTTTTTAGGGGCTGTGGCGGGATACTTCGGCGATACACGGATTCAGCTATCGACCGCAGGGATCTGCATGGGCGGGATTGGCTTGGTCTTGGGGTATTTTTACGGTTTCCAGGTAAGGGCATATACCCTTCGCGATGCCATGGCCGCAGGGTCACTTTCGATCTTCTTCCACTTCCTCGTCAGCATGGCCATCTTCGTCGCGATCCCGCTCCTGCTGGTGTGGTGCTCCAGGGTTTTCCATCGCGTACCCGTCCTGGGGAAGCGGAGGGAGGTCTGGCTGGACATGATGATTTCGCGTTTGATTGAATTGTTCATGACCATCCCCACGCTGCTGCTCGTCATCACGCTGATGGCGATGACAGAGGAGAAGAGCATCTTTTTCCTGATCGCGATCTTCGGATTGCTGGGATGGCCGAATGTCGCAAGAAACATGCGGACAGAGATGCTGCGTACGAGGAGCCAGGAATTTATCGAATCCGCCCGCGCATTGGGATACAGCCATTTCCGAATCATGGTCCGCCATGCCATCCCCAATTGCATGTCTCCTGTGATGGTGGTGCTGACCTTCGGCGTGGCTTCCACCATCGTCGCCGAGGCGGCCCTGAGTTTCCTCGGGATAGGCGTTCCTGACGACGTCATGACCTGGGGTGGACTCCTCTACTCAGCCAAGTCCAACGGCTCCGCCTGGTGGCTCAGTGTATTTCCGGGCATGGCCATCTTCCTGACGGCCACCTCCCTCAACCTCGTCGGCGAGGGAATCAGGGATGCGCTCGATCCAAGGGTGCAGTACGAGAAGTAATCCTCCGCCAAGATCTTTGATGTTGAAACGACCTTTTCCCTGAATCATTGATTCACATCTGGTTGTGGATGAATCATGCTCCCTGAGGATTTAAAAATACTGGAGAGCTTCCGTGACTGTCCATCCATCTGAGACAGCACCCGTCGCCAAGGCATCCCTGGCAGGCTCCTTCGTTCAGATTTCTTAGGAAAAAGCAAGCCTGCGCGAGCCGTCCACTGCTTGCGCTTTTTCACGGCAATGGGTAGTTTTGCACGGATGATTACGGACTGCAAATTGCCTGCCTTGGTAGGGAGAAAATGAGCGATTTTTTAAGAACCTTCCTCATCAGCCCGGAGTTCTGGCCCATTGTCGTACTGTTACTCCCCCTCGGAGTGATGATCGCAATCGTTTACTTCAAGAGCCGGCGCGCCATGCGGATATGGTTCCAGAGGGAGAACTACCGCTTCTTCCAGCCGGAGGTCAAACTCGCCATGCGCGGATTTGCAGTCCTGCTCCTTGCCATCGCCATGCTGGGCCCCTACTGGGGACACAAGGAGCAAGATGTGCCGATGATGGGCCGGGAGGTCTACATTCTGGTGGATGTATCCGCATCCATGAACTGCGAGGACATTCAGCCCACAAGGCTTCTGAAGGTCAAGCGCGATTTGAAGAAGATGATCGGGCAGTTGCAGGGAGATCGTGTCGGCTTGATCGTCTTCACCTCCGATGCCTATGTACAATGCCCGCTGACGAGCGACATCAATGCCGCCAACCTCTTCCTCGACCTGATCGGGACGGCACAGTTCTCTAACAGTGGCACGAGCTTCCGGGAGGCACTGCAAACCGCCCTGGTACGCTTCGCTGAATCGGAAGACAGCACAGACACAGACCGGAAGCAAAGCCGTTCCATCGTGCTGGTGTCAGATGGCGAGGACTTCGGGGAATCCTACACCTCTGTCGTCGGACGGCTGAAGGACCATGGCATCACCGTTTTCCCCGTGGGTATCGGCACCTATGCAGGCGCCCAGGTGCCGGAGTACCGGAACGGGCAGAAGGTCGGCTTCAAGAAGGCTGCCGACGGAAGCCCCGCCATTTCACAACTGAAGGACGAAACACTGCAGGAGCTTGCCAGTAGTTTCAATACAGAGTACGTTTCCATTGATGACCAGTTTGACAACTTGGATCCAGTCCTGGATCAAATCAAGCTCCTCTCCTCCGTCGAGATTGACCGTGCCCAGCGGTTGTCCAGCGTGAACCAGTACCAATGGTTTCTCGCCCCAGGCGTGATCCTGATCCTGCTCTCCATGTTCTGGATGCCATATAGCCCTGCACGCAGAGGCTCCAAGCGGTGAAACGAGAATTCCAATAAAATTGACCTCCAGAGAATAGCACCATGCGAAACGGAATCTTGCTGACGATCATGATCTTGGGCTGGCTGTTCGGCCCGCCCAGCAATGTGCAAAAGGCCAAGGAATCCTACCATGTGGGTAAATTCAAGGAAGCCGAAGCATTGTATGCCAGCGAATTCGGGGCTTACAACGGCCAACAGGCCAAACTTGACTACAATATCGCCCAATGCTGGCTCTTCCAAGACTCCAGCGCCCAGGCCCTGAGCTGGTACGGCAAAGCGACCAACCTGCATCAGGAGGATCGCCAATCGGCCTCCTGGGCATGGAACCAGATCGGTGCCATCTATGCGACGGGCAAGGATCCCGCTTCGCAGCATCCTCAGCAAATGGCCCCAGGTAGCCCGCCCGGAGCTGCCAACCTCCCCCCAACGGCCATGCCCGGCCCGGGGGGGCAGATGCAAGGCAATCCCGTCACCCGTGAGAAACTGGAACAGGCACTGGTCGCCTTCAAGGATGCCCTCAAGCTCGACAACGACAATGAAGTCGCCCGCTACAACTATGAGCTGATCAAGCGGAAGCTGCAGCAGCAGGACCAGGAGCAGAACCAAGATCAGCAGCAGAACCAGAAGCAAGAACAACAGCAGGACCAGAAAAAGCAAGACCAGGAGAAGCAGGATCAGCAGAAGCAGCCTGAGAACAAGGAGAACCAAGCCCAGAACGGCCAAAATGACAAAAAGCCGGGCGAGGAGGGTGAAGGCGAAGAAATGAGCCAAGAGGAGGCAGAGCGAATCCTCTCAGCGATGAACGCCAATGAAAAAAAGTACTTGCAGCAGATCGAGAAGCACAAGAGGCTCCGCACCTACAATCACGACGGCCCTGACTGGTGAAGTGGCAGACGGTGCGGAAGTTCAAGACGAGGTGAGTGCCCAAGTCTGCGACCGCCCCATCAGATCCCACTGAGCCGGCGTTGGGCTATGTTACCTGATCGCTGCGGGCGAAAGGCTCCCAGTCGATTGCACACGAACGCACCGCACCGGCTCAGTGGAACGTAAACTCCCCGGCTTATAAGCGCGTCAGAATCTCAGCGGCCTTCTCGAGTGTAGCGTCTTCCTTCGCAAAGCAAAATCGCACTACCTTGTTGTCTTCCCCGGTATGGTAGAACACGGAAACGGGAATCGCCGCCACCCCCTTTTCCGTCGTCATCCATTCTGTAAAGCTGCGGTCAGGCTGGTCGCTGATCGCATGGTAGCGCATGGCCTGGAAATAGGTGCCTGCACAGGGCAAAGGCTCGAAGCGACTCTGGCGCATGAGACCGAGGAAATAATCCCTTTTCCTCTGGAAGAAATGCCTCAGCTCCAGGATGGACGACCGGTCGCGCATGTACTCGGCTATCGCCCATTGGTAAGGCGTGGATGTGCTGAAGGTGACATATTGGTGAATCGTCCGGAACTCCTTGGTCAGGTGCTCAGGAGCCAGGCAATAACCCACTTTCCAGCCAGCGGCATGGAAAGTCTTGCCAAAGGAAGAGACCACGAAGCTTCGCTTGGCGAGGCTGGGATGGCGGAGGATGCTCTGATGATCGACACCGTCGAAGACGATATGTTCATAGACCTCGTCGCTGAGAATGACGATCGGATTGGCCTGAACGATCTTTGCAAGCTCCTGCACATCCTCCGGGGAGAGCACACTCCCTGTCGGATTGTGCGGAGAATTGAGAATGATCATGCGGGTGCGTGAACTCACACGCTTCTTGACATTCTGCCAATTGATCTTGTAGCTCGGGAAATCCAAGGAGACATAGCTCGGCACACCTCCGAACAATTCAATGACCGGGACATAGGAATCGTAGCAGGGTTCGAACACGATGACCTCATCGCCTTCATGGATCGTCGCGGCGATTGCACAGAACAGCGCCTCGGTCGCGCCGGATGTCACCGTGACCTCGGTCTCAGGATCCAATGACACCCCATAGCATTCGTTGGCAAGGCAGGCTATCTCATTGCGCAGGGCTGGCAATCCCGCGGAAGGCGCATATTGATTCATCCCCGTCCGCATCCCCTGCTCCACGAGGGAAATCAATCTGGGATCCGTGGGGAAATCTGGAAAACCCTGCGAAAGATTGATGGCTCCACGGGAATTAGCCAAGGCTGACATCACGGAAAAGATGGAAGTCCCGACAGATTGAAGCTTGGACTTTATGCCTACCTTGACCATACAAGTTCAAATAAGTACCTCAAATACATTGGTTTAAGTCGATTTTTAAATCTCAGTTGATCTTTCTAAAACTGCTGTCCATCTCCCCTTCTCCCACTCGGATGAAGCCGGCACGAATATCAAAAATATGCACCAACATTCATATGCTGAAGAAATTTTTTGTACATTTGCAGCCTGAGAAATCCGATCAGTGACTATCGTTAATCTATCAAAATGAAGAATTTCTTGATGCTCGCCTTAAGCAAAAAACCGTCTCTGCTGATATTGGGAGCAATGTTCCTTCTGGCCATCGGCGCCTGCACTCCTGAAGGAGTCATCAACAAGACCAAGTACAACGGCGAAAAAATCACCAATACCTGCGATTCCTTCAAGGAGGAGATCGCCGCCCTTGTCAGTGCCAACAGCAACGCTGCCAAACTGGTGGTCGCCGAAGAAAACAACTCTGACATTGACTATTACTATCTGGAGCCCGGCCAGTATGAACTCAAGGACGGTTACCTGAACTTCCGCCTAGCGGGTGACCTTGAGTACGAAAAATACCTCACCAAAGGGGTCGGGATTACAGTCAAGGGCACCTGTACCGCCATGGACCACCTCAAGGACAAGGAAGCATCTGGATCCGGGGATGTAGGAACACTCATGGTGGACCGCGCCTATTGGGATGCGAACAAGGAGCCTGTCTTCATGTACAAAATGAAGCTGGACAGCGATGTCAAGGATGTGCAAGGCAAGCAAATCAAGCTGACCTTCACGGTGGCAAAGTACAAGAATGGAAAACTGAAGAAGGTTCTCTGTGAGAGCGATGAAGTCCCATTCGGGCCGATCGGCCCTGCCTGCTGCACTTCCCAGGCATGGGACGGGGCTGATCCTCAATCCGTCATTGCACTCCCCACCGTGAAGATCGATGATGAGAACTACAAGTACCGTGGCTTCACGGGTACTCTGGACCTGATCTTCCCCGAGAACTCGGTGAAGTTTGACCAGAACCTGCTGACCAAAGCCATCAAGGACTACATGGGCCGCTATACCAAAGTCGGATACAAGGTGACAAGCATCAACCTCGAAGGTTGGGCAAGCCTGGGCGGCAAGGAAGACCGCAACCAAGAGCTCTCCGAGCGCCGCGCAAAGGCCGTCTATGACGACTTGCAAAAATCACTGGCAGACAGCAAGATCGAGGTGACCTCGGCGGGACGCGGGGAAGACTGGAATCGGCTCATCCTCCTGACCAAGGCCTCTGCCCTGACCAGTAAGGAGCAGCAAGCGGTTTTGACCATCGCCAATGGTGCCGGCACCAATGATGAGAAGGAGGCTGAAATGCGCAAGCTCCCCTTCTGGAACAAGCTCGTCGATGAAGTGATCGTGAACACCCGCCACACTTTTGCCACCTTCAAATTCGACTATGCCCCGGACAAGATGTGGGTGGAGTACTATCCCAGCCAGATGCCGATCATCAGCGACGAGCTGGTGCGTGTCGCCAATGAGACGATGACCATCGGAGCCTACAAGGAGGGCGTGGACTCGAAGAAAGGCCTGCGCGTGCTGGACATCCTGATTGGCAACAACAAGAAGCCCAATCTCTTCGCCATGCGCTCCACCTACCAGTTCGTCAACAACAACTTCCAGGCTGCGATCAAGGACATCGACGACGCCCTGGCCATGGATAAAAGCAACATGCAGTATGCCCTGGCCGCACTTGCCTACAAGACGAAATATGCCAACAATTACACCCTTGACCAGCGCATGGAGATGATGGACCAGTACAACGACTACATCCTCCAGTATCCCGAGAACAAGAGCTTGCATTTCAACCGCGCTGTGATGATGGACAAAATCGGATACATTTCCGGTGCCATGGCTGAATACGATGACTTGCTTGGCAGCGAAACCCCTACCGCCTCGAACCTGAACAACCGTGGGGTGGCCAAGTTGAAAACGATGCGTACGACCGAGGCCGAGGCTGACTTCCTGGAGGCCCTGGACAAGGACAGGATCCTGGCTGTCGCCTATTACAACCTCGCCCTGATCTATGCCTATCGCGGCCTTTCAGGAAAAACCGTGGAACATCTCCAGAAGGCAATCGACCTCGATCCGAGCCTGAAGAGCCTCATCCCTTCCAATCCGGCCTTCGCTGTGATGAAGGCCAATCCCGAATTTGAAAAATTCATGCGCTAACCTACGGTTGGATCATTTCATCAAAAATGCCCTGCAAGTTGCAGGGCATTTTTGCTTGGAGGGTGTCAAGAACCGGAATCCAGACGGCTGCGTCGAATTGAGGTGATCCCCCCCACTTGGAGATGAAAATGCGAAAGGCAATCCATCCCCGCATGGATGCCACTGCTACACTTCGGCGGGGCAAGGCGGACATCCGACCCTGGCGTGGGAGACAGGCGCACCGCTGTGCGTCTCATTCCAGAAGGCGCAAATCCCCGTCCTTCCTGCGCAGCTTCCAAATGAACCCATCCACGATGTAATGCGTCACTTGAGGCAATGAAAGCAGGGGCACGACCACCGACAGCGTCGCGGCATCCCTCAAGAACGGAAGCGCATCGGCCCAGGGAAACAGGCCCTCGTGGTCACGCCATACGAGCCCGTCCCACAATCCCTCCTCGAGATAGGCCAAGGCCAGCAAGAGTCCCAGAAATACAGGCAAAAATGCCAGCCGGAAGCCAAATTTCATCCAGGGATTCGGGGCTGGACGGAGAGGTGCGGACACGTGCTTTTTTCGTCCATACATCCAGACCATTGCGATATACGGCAATCCATGGGAGACGACATTGGTGGCCGTGAAGGCCAGGTCGCCATTGCACAGGATGATGCCGCAATACCAGCTAAGTCCCGTGCCAAGGACAATGAGGTTCTTGGGTACATTGAATCCACGCCGGGCACTCATTTTCAGCTCCTTCACCAGATAGGCCAATACCGCGCCGGCATGGATCCAGCGCCCGACTCCCTGCAACCCTACTGCACCCAGATCGATGAAATCACCCTCCACGAACCAGCTGAAATTGCGGGGCAGGTGGGTATGCCAGAACAGGATCGGATAGAGCGTAATGGTATAGATGGTAAATGCATCCCAGTACCGCTCGGCTTTCGAGCGTGCATCCCTGCGTGCATACACGGCCATGAAACCATACTGCTGCCGAACGAAATGAAACACCGCCAGGTATGCCAATACCCGCCAGAACAGCATCGCCCCGATGGCATAGAGCAGCATACCGCCCACCCAGACGGCAATGGGGGTATAAGTCAGCAGGACGCGATGCCGGGCAAATTCCGTGGGATCCAGGTAGGTGCGCCAGAGGGTGCTGTAAACGTGTGCGACATCCACGCCGACGATCAGCAGCAACCATGCCCAGGGCGCCATCTCTGCATTGTCCTGAAACCAACGCGGAAACAACAGCACGACCAAGGTCACCAGGAAAGCCGGAGCGATGATGAAGGCCAAATCCACCCGGGCGCTATGGATCCAGGGCTGCCACGTCTTGGCTCCTTGCCTGGCTGTGGTCATGACTGGAGAACCATCTTGACGGCCGCCTCCGCAGCCAATATCCCACGATGAAACGCCTCTTCAAAGATTGAGATTCCGCTCAGGTCGCTATGGGCAAAGTGAATCCTGCCGATCGGCTCCCTGGCCTGCAAAAGTGCTTGGCCGGAGAACAATCCAGGTGTGGGTCGCACCATTCCATGCCCCCATCGCCACACGTCCATCTGACGGACATCTGCCGCCAGCCCCGGATGCATGTATTCCAAATCATTCATCACGTACGCCTGCCAATAGGCATATCCCTTCTCCAATGCCATTTTGCGGGCATCGGGGGGCGGCATCCAGGTCTGGGCCTCGTACCAGGTGAGGATGCCCTCCTCCGGAGGAGTTCCCGTGAGGGATTGCTGACCGGCATAGACATAGCCGAGGGATTTGCGGCCATACGCGACATTGTCCCAGTGAAGGTCTTGCAAAAGGTCATTGCCTTGCAGTCTGACGCGCACATTGGCCACCATCCAGGGTGCATAGGTGAAGGCCGGAAAGACGCCCGGGTGCCCTTGCACCACGTGTGCTGCCACATATTGCGGCCCTGCAAACACGGCCGTGCGTCCCTGCACCAGCAAGGCCTCCCCCTCGCGGGCCAGGTCGAGGG
>JBJOPY010000203.1:0-3362 GCA_046050405.1 Bacteroidota bacterium
TCACCGGCTACAGGATGCGGGTCACGGCATGGCTGCTGCTGCTCCTCCTCCTCTTTTTCACGTTCCTGACGGGTCTAGCGGCATTTACCGGCGAACTGCAGGACTGTGGTTGCTTTGGTGACGCATTGAAGCTGGAGCCCATCCAGACCTTCGGAAAAGACTTGTTGCTATTGATCCCCGGCGTGGTGATCTGGCTCAACCGCCGCCGCATCCATCCCTATTACCGCCGCCCGATCCCGGCATCCGCCAGCGTGGGATCGTTTCTGGCGGGTGCTGCCCTGAGCATGTACTGCCATCAGCATCTGGAACTCTTGGATTTCCGGGGTGCATACAAGGTGGGCCAGGATCTCTGTTTCAACTCCACCCATGCCGGCGAGGACGGTGAAATATTCGCCCATGACTTCACCCCCTTCGGGATGGAATGCGGCCTGGACGACTGCAAGGGAGCGATGCTCTACATCGTGATGTATGACATGGAGCAGCCTCCGCTGGCGCATTTCAATGCAGCTGGCGCTCTCGCCGCGGAAATCAAGGCAAAAGCCCCCGGCATCAAGGTCGCAGGAGGCACCAGCACCGGCTCCGCTGTCCGCAAGAAGATGGGGCTCACGTTTCCCGGGGATTTTTGTTGGTCTGGGCAGGACCAGAAGGCCCTCCGCACGATGATCCGCTCCTCCCCGGGATTCATTTTCCTGCAGGACGGCATCGTGAAGAAAAAGTGGCACTACCATGATATGCCGACGGTGGACCAGCTGATCGAAATGGCGGGTGCCGCCCCGGCGACTCCACCCTCGCAACCCCAGGCGACGGACAGTGTTGTCTCCCCGTCGGCACCGCATCCCTAAGCCATGGCGCGGTTCATCGGCAGTCGCCTTTTCTCTGGACTACTCGTGGTCTGGGGTATCGTGACGATGCTCTTCCTCATCTTCAACCTGCTCGGCAGCCCTGCGGAGGCGATGACCAGTGAGAATACGGATGCCGCCACACGCCAGGCGATCGAACAAGCCTATCGCCTGGACCGCTCGCTCTTCGTGCAGTATTTGTACTACCTGAACGACCTCTCCCCGATCGGAATGGTCGATCATTTCGAGAAGGATGCCTCTGAGATTCATCACTGGCGGCTGTTCGGGCTTGGCACCGGCAAGTGCATGGGCCTGAAGCTGCCATGGCTGCGGCGTTCCTTCCAAAACAACCGAATGGTCACGGAGCGTCTGGTGGAGCATCTGCCCGGGACGGTCATCCTTTCTGTCGCTGCACTGGTCTTTGCCACCGGGATCGGGTTGCCATTGGGGATCGTATCGGCATTGAGGAAAGGGCAGTGGCTGGATCGCCTGATCACCTTCCTGACCCTGCTGGGCGTCTCGGCCCCGTCTTTTTTCATGGCTGTTCTCATCATCCGAATCTTCGCGGTGGACCTGGGGGCATGGACAGGACTCCAGGGGTCGGGTTATCTCTGGGAGGAGGCCATCTTCGGCAGCGGATATCGCCTCTCACCGGAAAGCCTGATCCTTCCCACACTTGCACTGGGCCTGCGGCCGCTCTCCATCATCACACAGCTTACCCGCTCCAGCATGGGCGATGCATTGTCTGAGGACTATGTGCGAACCGCAAGGGCGAAGGGCCTGAACGAGTCGGTCGTGCTGATCCGCCATGCCCTGAGAAATGCCGTCAATCCGGTACTCACCTCCATTTCGGGCTGGTTTGCATCCCTCCTGGCGGGCGCATTCTTCATCGAGACCATCTTCAACTGGCAAGGACTGGGAAAGCTCACCATCGATGCCCTCCATGCGAAGGACTACCCCATGATCATCGGATCCGCCATACTGATCGGGGTGGTCTTCGTCGTCATCAATATCATCGTGGACATCCTATACACTTGGGTGGATCCCAGGGTGAGGCTTGGCTAAGCCATGCTGTCCGCCTTGGTCCCCCTTTTGGGCATCTTCTCCCCCACTTTCGAACATGATCTCTTCCCATCTGAACTGGTGACCCCCTTGCGAGGGGCTTCGGACGGTGGATATCAGGTGCCGGACCCGATGCCTTGGGGCAGGTTGCCAGGGAAGGAGGCTTGGATGGAATGCGCCATGGCGTGTCGGTGGGAGCCCTCTTCACGAGCCGTTCATTTCTGGAATTCAGGCCTGGTTATGACTGCTGCAGGTTCAGGGTCATCCAGAAGCAGAAAAGCCAACGGCATCCATGAAGGTCTAGGGTACGCACGGGGGAAAATGGGCCTCCGCAATGACTTGCTTTCTCCTGCCTGCCCCTCTACTTTTGCCCGGTGAAATTTTTCCTGATCGGATTCATGGGTGCCGGCAAGACGACGCTCGGCAAATATGCGGGAATCCAGAATGGCTTGCAGTTCATAGACCTGGACCAGTACATCGCGCAGAGGGAAGGCCAAGACATCAGGGACATTTTCCAAGGGAAGGGCGAGGGAGCCTTCCGTGTCATCGAGCGAAAGTGCCTGGAGGAGGTCTGCGCCATCGAAGGCCTGGACTTGATCGTGAGCTGCGGTGGCGGCACCCCATGCTTCTTTGACAATATGGCCTTGATGAATCGCAGCGGCCACACCATCTACCTGGATGTGGGTACTGCGATACTGACAGGCCGCATTCGGAACTCCACTGCCAAGCGGCCACTGCTCGATGGCATCGCGGGTGACCTGCAGGCCTTGGTGCACAAGATGCTGATGGAAAGGGCGGAATTCTATTCCATGGCCCAGACGGTCGTCGCAGAGGGTGATTGCAACAAGAAATTCGTGGCAGCGCTTGTCAGGCTGGAAATCGAAAAGCTGCGGAGCCTGCCCGATGCGCCGGGGAACGGTCATTGAATGCAGGCTCACGGATGCCAGCCATTGGATGGCAAGGGATATGCTCCTCTTTCGGGCAGTCTTAAAAAGATGGCCCGAGCGCTCCAGGAGGGGCTTATTCTACTCCCTGGTCTAGTTGACATACACTGGGAACCGGCAGGACAATTCGCAAAAATTCT
Source organism: Bacteroidota bacterium (assembly GCA_046050405.1). Lineage (GTDB taxonomy): Bacteria > Bacteroidota > Bacteroidia > J057 > JADKCL01 > JADKCL01. The sequence continues at coordinate 2,986 of JBJOPY010000203.1, forward strand.
GCCATCCCGTGCTTGCCCCTAGCGCATCCTGTGCCTTGAGCCCGACATTGTATCGTTTTCGTTTTGCTTTCATGGCTGGAAGTTCATTTATGGTACTTTTCCCACCTCGAATAATGTACTCATTTCTAATGTGAAGCTCAGTTAGTGTCTTCGCATCGTTAATACGTCAGGCCAGGCCTATCCTGCCAGTACGGCGATCAGGTCGGACTTGGTGATGATGTGCAGTCCGCCATGGAGGTCCTGTAGCATCACTGCCGGGCAGTCCTTGTTGATCATCTTGGAGATCAGGTCGATCCTCGTCGTGGGCAGGACGAATGGGAAAGGGTCGCTCATGGCATCTGCAACAGGGCTCTCCTTCAAGCTAGGATCATCCAGGA
>JBJOPY010000204.1:0-2832 GCA_046050405.1 Bacteroidota bacterium
ATCCGAGATTTCAGCACCCTTCCCCCCTTCCATGGGATCGCCTTCGGAATCCTTGATCGTCTCCAGGATCAATGCCAGAAGGATCGGATCTTGGATGCCTTCGACCTTGCGCATCACCTGACGCTTGAGTTCCTGCAATTGGCGTTTCCTGCCCGCATCATCCAATACTTCTTCCTCGTCTTCGTGTCCCATTGTTCATTCCGTTGATGTTCTCCCTGCGTGGTGGATCAGAGGACTTTCACCTCCTGGATCAGTTCCACACCCAGCTCCTTGTTCAGGATTTCCTTGATCTTGCCCTTGGCAAATCCCAATTCGTTCTTCCAGACGGGATCTTTCATTCGGATGTTGAAAACCCCGTCCCGGAACCATAGCCTTTGCGTATTGTCAGCGATGGCCTTGCCCATGATTCTGGGCCAGTCCATGATGAGCTGCTCGATCTGCACCCTTGCCTTCAATCCATTGGATTGCAGGTAAAAATCGATCGCCTCGCCGAGGGACATGTCATTTCTTCGCATTGCCATTGTCGACCACAGGGTGGATGGCCGCCCCTGAAATGTAAAAATACTGGATTTCGCGGTTCTTCACCTCAGAAAAAACCATTTTGCAGCGGTCTAGGCTAGTGTCTGTGATGAAGGCCTGACCCTGCACACGCTCATCCAGCATCCGCGCAATCGCCCGGAGCCTGTTCACATCCAGTTTGTCGAAGATGTCGTCAAGCAGCAGCAACGGTGCCAGCCCTTTTTCCTTCCCCAGCAATTCGTACTGCGCCATCTTCATGGCGATGACGAAGGTCTTCTGTTGCCCCTGGGAACCATAGTTCTTCACCCCCTGGCCATCGATTTGCAGCACGAGGTCGTCCTTGTGGATGCCCGAACCCGTGCGCTGTGCATAACGGTCGCGTTCCTCGTCGGCCTGGAACCTGGATTGCCATTCCGCAGGGGTGTTTTCCCGGAACTGTGTTTCGAGCGTGATCTTGGGCTCTTCCCTGTCGGACACGATCGCCTTGAAATATTCCAGGAATACGGGCCAGAACTTGGCCAGGAACTGCTTGCGCATTTCCAGGATGAAGATCCCCGGCCGCACCAGCTGCTGGCTCCAGAGCTGCAACTGCTCGGGATCCCAGCGCCTGCGTTCGCCCATGAGGGTGAGCAGGGCGTTGCGCTGCATGAGCGTATGGTCATAGAGGATCAGCTGCTGCAGGTATTCGTGGCTGTACTGGCAAATGAGGCTGTCCATGAATTTGCGGCGGACGCTCGGCCCGCCGTCGATGAGCTGGGTGTCGCTCGGCATGATGGCCACGCTGGGGATGCGGCCGATATGGTCGCTCATCTTTTGCAGCGGGCGCTTGTCCACGACGATCTTCTTGCCCTTGGGCGGCAGATAGTTGCACTGGACGTTGTGGCGGATGTCACCGTCCTGCAGGATTCCCTCGAGGATGAAGTACTGCTCGTCTTCCTGCAGGGCATACTTCTCCGTCTTCGAATGCCAGCCGCGCGTCATGCTCAGGTAGTGGATGGCTTCCAGGAGATTGGTTTTCCCTTCGCCGTTGTTGCCCGTGATGACGTTGATGCCCACCGAGAAATGGGCGGTCAAGGCGGCATAGTTGCGAAAGTGCGTGAGGCGAAGCTCGGGGAAATGCATGGGAATAAGGGTCAAATGCTGGGGTCTCGGCCACCCCTCTCGGGAGAGGGTCAATTTACTGGATTTCCCTGCAATCTAGCCATCTGGAAGGGAGGATTCATCGGCGGGGAGGATGCAGCCTCCGTTTGCGCCGGCATCATCCTGGACAAATGCTCCATGGCCGGGAATGGCCATCCCGAAGTTAAGGAGCAGGATCGTTCCAGGTCATTTCCGCCAGTTTCGTTGCGGGTTGGGGTGCCTTCATGCGCTTGCTGATGGCCTGCCAGCTCTTCGGCAGTCCCACCTTGGCGGCTTCTGCCTCGGTTTCCTTGTACCCCCACAGGGTGAGGGCCACCCCGAAGACGACGAGCCGCTTCTTCACGGCGGGCTTCCTCACCGCTGCGACGGCTTTCTCTGCCGCCGCCTTGAAGGCAGGGCTGGGCTGGCCCTCGGGAAACACGTACCATAGCCTTGTCTCCTGGAGCGCATTGAGGCCGACGACCACGGTTCCGGCACTTGGGGGCTCGGGCGTGAGCTTTCCGATCTGGCGGCGCAGGCTCAGGTCGATTTGGCGGATGAATTCCAGCAGGGTGTCAATGGCGATGTATTCTGCGGATTCGGCTTCCGTTTGGTACCGCAGGTTCCGTTTCACGGTACTGCCGAGCACCTCCGCTGCGGGGATTTGTTTCAACGGAGGTTGCTTGGACGGGGGATGGGCGTCCCCTGTGTCCGTGCTTTTGCTTTCCTTGCCGGAAGAAGGCTTTTCGCAGGATGACAATCCCAGCAGCACAGCCAAGACGGGGTAAATGACGTTTCGCAGATGCATGTACATCGAGATTGCATCGCGAAAATAGGGAAGGTTCGATGCACCGGGAAGGATTCATTCCCCGCCCGGATCGGCAATCCAGGTAAATTCGCTTTTTTTCCAAAGTTTTGCTTCATGGTTTTCTTAAAACAAATTCCAAGGATGACAAGGTGCATCTATGCTTGGATGTTCCTGGTGGCGGTGGCCTTTGTGGGTTGCGGGGTGGAGACCCCGGAATCCGTTGCCCAAAAATGGTGCGGCTTGCAGGCTGAAATCGATCAAGCAGAAGGCGAGGCCCGTGACAAGCTCAGGGACAAGCAGCGGGAATACGAGACTTCCATTGAGAACAGGTACGAAGAGAATGATACGTTCATCGACAGGGTGAAGGAGCTGACGAAGGAATGCGG
>JBJOPY010000205.1:0-3999 GCA_046050405.1 Bacteroidota bacterium
CCATGGTAGTCCTTCGAAACAAAGTCAATTCCTGATATGGGCTTCAAATGCGGTATCGTCGGTCTCCCCAACGTGGGCAAATCGACCCTCTTCAATTCTCTCTCCTCCGCTAAGGCGGAGGCTGCCAACTTTCCTTTCTGCACGATCGAACCCAATATCGGGATGGTCTCCGTCCCGGATCCCCGCCTGGAGAGGCTCACGGAGATCGTGCAACCCAAGGCGGTGCAACCCGCCGTCGTCAAGATCGTGGACATAGCCGGCCTGGTCAAGGGTGCCAGCAGTGGCGAAGGTCTGGGCAATCAATTTCTGGGAAACATCCGTGAATGCGAGGCCATCATACATGTCTTGCGCTGCTTCGAAAACGAGAACATCATCCATGTGGAAGGCACGGTGGATCCCATCCGGGACAAGGAGATCATTGACCTGGAACTGCAAATGAAAGATCTCGAGCTGCTCGAAAAGAAGCTGGAGAAGGTGCAGAAGCTCACGAAAGGCGGGAACAAGGATGCCCTGAAACAGGTCGAGGTCGTCAAATCGATCATCTCACACGTGCTGAAAGGGCAGAATGCCCGCACCCTGGATTTGTCACCGGAAGAATGGGAAGTCGTGGATGATCTCGGCCTGATCACCAGAAAGCCTGTCCTGTACTGCTGCAATGTCAGTGAAAAAGACATGCTCATCGGCAATTCATACGTGGATGCTGTGAGGGCGGTGGCAGAAAAGGAAGGCGCCGAGGTCATGACCATCTGTGCAGCCTTCGAGGAGGAGCTCACCCAGCTCGATGACCTGGACGAGCGGAGGCTCTTCCTGGAGGATTCAGGACTGACAGAGCCCAGCCTGAATGTACTGATCCGCAAGGCCTACCAGATGCTGGACTTGCAAACCTACTTCACCGCCGGTGTGAAGGAGGTTCGTGCATGGACCATCCACAAGGGATGCAAGGCTCCGCAGGCAGCAGGAGTAATCCATACCGACTTCGAAAAGGGATTCATCCGGGCTGAGGTCATCAAGTATCCAGACTTCGTTCAGTACAAGTCTGAAGCTGCCGTCAAGGAGGCTGGAAAAATGTCCGTGGAAGGAAAGGAATACATCGTTCAAGACGGCGACATCATGCACTTCAGGTTTAATGTATAAATTTGTGCGGTTCAGAATTTTCCGAACCCACCGCATACTGACTCAAAATCACTGCACATGAGCGATATCTCTGTCCAAGAACTGAAGGGGCGCCTTGACGCTGGCACAGCACCCAAAATCATCGATGTCCGCGAGATTCATGAGTATGAAGCCGGTCACATCCAGGCGGAAAATATCCCCATGGGTCAAATCCCGGAACGTCTTGCCGAATTGCACCCATTCAAAGACCAAGAACTGGTGATCTGCTGCCGGAGCGGTGGGCGAAGCGGGAATATCACCCACTATTTGAAGTCCCAGGGATTCATAGGCGTACGGAACCTAACCGGTGGCATGCTGGCTTGGAAGGCCAGCATTGACGAGAGCCTCAACGTCTAGCCGGACAATACCCCAATCATGCGGAAAGTCCTCCAGGTCATGGCACTCATGCTGCTGGTGCTGGCACTGGGCGCCGGTGGAGCCAGTTACTGGTATGGATTCCGCGACAATGTCAATCCTGCGTTGAAGCAGGGATTCGCACTCTTCATTCCTAGGGGCAGCACCTTTGAAGATGTCCTGCACCAGCTGGAGGAAAAGAACGTGCTGCGGAACCTCTCCAGTTTCAAGCTCATCTCCACAATCCGGAAATATGACCATCTGGTGAAGCCGGGCCGATATGAAATCAAGAAGGGCATCAGCAACTGGAAACTGGTGGAAAAACTGCGGGCAGGTGCTCAGGATCAGATGAAGCTGCGCATCGCATCCCACCGCACCCTCCACGAAGTGGCCGGTGAAATCGCCGGGCAGGTAGCCTTGGATTCCGAAGCTCTGCTTGGCAAGATGCAGGATCCCCATTTTCTGGAACCCTATGGTGTCAATCCTAAGACCATTCGCAACATCCTGATCCCGAACACTTACTTCGTTTACTGGACCTTGTCGGAAAGGGAGCTTTTCTCCAAGCTCAAGGCGAACTTTGACCAATACTGGAACGCCGAGCGCAAATCGAAGGCCAAGGCCCAAGGCCTCAGCATCCATCAGGTCATGACATTGGCATCCATCGTGCAGGCCGAGACCTACATGGGCCAGGAACGCCCGGCGGTCGCAGGCCTCTACCTGAACCGCCTGCGTGAAAACATTCCCTTGCAGGCCGACCCCACCTTGATTTACGCCGCCAATGACTTCACGATCAAACGGGTGCTGAATGCGCACAAGCATATAGACAGTCCCTACAACACGTATCTGTATGCCGGACTTCCGCCCGGCCCCATCAACAATCCTGAGCTCAGCGCCATTGAGGCTGTGCTGAATCCTGAGAAAAATGACTATCTCTACATGTGCGCCAAGAGTGACTTTTCCGGCCTGCACAATTTCTCACGAACCCTGGCTCAGCACCAGCAATACGCGCGCGAGTACCAAGCCGCCCTCGACAAGCAGAAGGTGTATCGTTAGCAGCGGTTGCTTTCCCTGCCTCAAATCCGATACGAAATCCTAATTTTGAGCGAATGCATCGGGTCTGGAAGGATCGAAATGATGCGGGTGCACGGTGAAGAAGTGGATACAGGACATCAAGACTGCCATCGAGGCCCGGTGGGAACGGATTCGCGACCGGTCGAACCTCATCAGGCCTACTTTCTTGGGACGTGCAGGCCTCGCGGATGTCCTGGTGTTCTTCGTTCAAGGCATGGTGCATCGGAGGTTCACGCTGAATGCGATGGCGATGGCCTATCGCTTCTTCTTCGCAGTGTTCCCGGGGATGATCCTGATCTTCACGCTGATTCCCATGGTTCCCGTGCCCGAGTTGCGCGGTCAGGTCACGCAACTCCTGGCGGCAGTGGTCCCCGGTGACAGCATGGGCTTCATGGACCGGGTCGTAAATGAATTTTTTGCCAAGCCCTCCGCCGGATTGGTTTCCATCAACATCGTCCTGCTGCTCTTCAGCGCCATGTCCGGGATCAAGGTGATGATGAGCGCCTTCAGCAAGGACAGTCACCACTTCCAGCAGCGGAACTTCTTCCATTTCAACTTCATCGCCTTCGTCTTGCTGCTGGGTCTGATGGTGATCTTCCTGGGCACCATCGCGATTCTGGTGCTGCAAGAGATTTTGGTGGCCTATCTGGAAAGGAATGGCCTCGTGCAGCAGGGGAGTTGGGAGAATTTCTGGATTCGATGCGTTTTCTGGACCCTTCTCTATGTTTCCGTCCTGATCGCAGTGGCGTTCCTCTATTACCTCGGCCCCGACACCCGTAAAAAGGGACGGTTCTTCTCGCCCGGAGCGATCGCGGGCAGCATTCTCATTTTGCTGGCGGTGACCGCCTTCCGGCTGTTCTTCGCCGAATTTGCAAATTACAACAAGGTCTATGGAAGTCTCAGTGCGATAATGGTGCTGATGGTCTGGTTTTACTGGATTTCCATCGTCCTTCTGGTCGGGTTCGAGCTGAATGCCGCGATATTGGCGGCTAGCGGGAGGCCTCTGGAGAGCGAGCCATCGCCCGAATCTTAGATGGGACGGCGACGCAATACCGAAACCTCCGATGGGGGGTAGTAACGCCCCTCCAGAATCGCCCCGACCCTTCAACCAAGCATTTTCACCTTGGAAACTTGCAATCCCCCTTGGAGAAATGATCGCAGAGGCTATGTCTAATGGGGTCTTCTCTACATCTATCGATCATTCAGATTCTTGACCCCAAGGGATGGGGTTATGGATGAGTATCGACACTCCAGTATGTCCATATAATGTTGATCATCAAAAAATAAAGTATAGGCTTTTAAGGGCCGGCCAGGTGGAAGGAGCAATGCTTGCCTATTGCAATAGCAGTTTCTCGGTGCGCATGGTTCCATCAATCAGGAGCTGGACATGGTAGATGCCTGCGGGATGGGCAGAAAGATCCA
>JBJOPY010000206.1:0-6734 GCA_046050405.1 Bacteroidota bacterium
TGGTACTTGGTTCAGGGCGGTTCCTCGGCGACTAGGTCGCAATGCGAACGGACGATGATGACGTCCTCGGATGTTGGGTGGAAAAGCTCGGGAAAACTTCTTTGTTTTGGTCCCATGAAGCGTGCCATCCCTCTGGACGAGGAAGAAGTGCTGGAGAAGCTCCGCAAGTACTGTGCTTGGCAGGAGCGGTGCCGGGCGGAGGCAGAGGTGAAATTGCTGGCGCTTGGGAGCCCCGGTGCCGATGTACCGCGCCTGCTCTCCGTGCTGGAGTCGGAAGGCTTTCTGGATGAGGGACGGTATGCACGTGCCTATGCCCGGGAGAAATTTTCGCAACACGGGTGGGGCCGCATCAAGATTCGTGAGGCCTTGCGTGAAAAGGAGGTGCTGGAAACACAGATCGATGCAGCGCTCGAGCTGATCGAAGACGATGAGTACGGGGAGCGCTTGATGGGAATGATCCGCAAACGGCTCGGCTCGCATCCTTTGGATGACTGGGAAGCGGAACAGAAGTTGCGTGGCTACCTGGCGGGGAAAGGCTACGAGGCGGACGAGATCGACAAGGCCATGGGGAGATTTGAAACGCGTGCGGGAGAAGACGGGGCCTCCTAGGGGGAGATGCCGACTTCGGGCAGATTCTCTGGGCATTGGACACCTCTCTGGGAGACTGCGGAGGAGGACTGGGTTCAGATGGCCTGAAATTTTTGACCCTATACCGGGTTGAGGCAAACATCATCCCCTCTGAGTCCAAGGCCAATTCATTTCCACAGGGGCAAGGAGAGAATTCTGAGCCTTCATCGATGAAATGTAAGCCTCGAATGCGGGGTGACAAGGGAGCCACGGAGTCATCGTGGCCTGGCCATCATCGAAGACCTGCTCCGGGGCGGCCACTCCGCTTTATCGGTGCTTGAGGGCAAGCTGCCCACAGGCGCCGTCCACATCCTTGCCACGGCTGCGGCGCACATTCACGATGGCGCCCCGTTCCTCCAGGTACTGCCGGAAGCGATGGAGGCGGTTGCCGCTCGTGTTTTGGAACTTGGCTTCGTCGATGGGGTTGTACTCGATGATGTTGATCTTGCTGGGGACGATGCGGGAAAACTGCAGCAACTCCTCCGCATCCTCCAGGCTGTCGTTGAAATCCCGGAAGATGATGTACTCGTAGGTCACCCGCGTGTCCGTCTTCGCATGAAAATACGCCAATGCCTCCGCCAATGCCTCCAGGCTGTTGCTCTCATTGATCGGCATGATCTCATTGCGTTTCCTGTCATTGGCGGCGTGAAGGCTGAGGGCAAATTCAAACCTCACGTTGTCATCCCCCAGCTTCTTGATCATTTTGGCGATGCCCGCCGTGCTGAGGGTGATGCGCTTGGGAGCCATCCCCAACCCGTCTTCAGAGGTGATCCTGTCGATGCTGGCCAGCACTTGCCGGTAGTTCAGGAGTGGCTCCCCCATTCCCATGTAGACAATGTTCGTGAGCGGGCGTCCATATTCACGCTCCGCCGCATCCCGGATGAATGCGACCTGATCGTATATCTCATAGTGTTGCAGGTTTCGCTTCATGTCCAGATAACCCGTCGCACAAAACTTGCAGGTGAGCGAGCATCCCACCTGTGACGAGACGCATGCCGTGACACGGGAATCGGTGGGAATGAGCACCCCTTCCACAAGGTTGCCGTCCGCCGTGGCAAAAGCGTACTTGATCGTGCCGTCATTGCTGCGCTGTTCGGAATGCACCTTTAGCTTGCAGAGGGTGAAGTTCTCCTGAAGCCTCTGCCGCAACCCTTGGCCAAGATTCGTCATCTTCTCAAAGCCAGGTGCATTGCGCTTCCACAGCCACTCATGGATTTGCCTGGCGCGGAAACCCAGTTCGCCGATGCCCTCCAGCCAGGCTTTCAGGGCAGGAAGCTCAAGACTCCGGATGTCGGGCAGGACGGTCACGCAGCAAAGATAGGCAGGATTCCAGGATGGAGGGGCCGAAGGCTGGAAAATGGAGCCTTCCGGATGGGTGCAATGGCATCCCGTCCCACAGGGAAGGAGGTGCATGGCCTCCACCAGGATACGCATTTCATGGTGGAATCCCAAAGGCCCGGCCGAGAAATTTTTTGCCGATCCCAGATCCCGAAAGCGGTATTATTTCGATATTGGAGCACTTTATGGTTGGATCCAGCAATAAAGTCCCCATGTACCCCATCCTCGACCTCGGCGAAGTCCACAGCCTGACCGGGAAGAACCAGCTTCCCGCCGCATTCGGGCAACTCAAAAAATTGCCGGGGCAAAGCCCCCAGCCCGGCAGGGTGCTGGAGCAGCGCGCAAGGCACCGGGAGGTGCTGCTACAGATCGCCTCCGGGACCGCCACCCCTCTCGATGCGACCGCGAGGAAGGGCGGCCTCCGGCAGGAACTGCTTGCCCGGGCTACCGCCCCGAGGAGGTGGACAGCGTTTCGCCACCCACCCATGTCACCGTAAGCCCAAGTCTTTATTCAGAAAAATAAAGATGATGCCATCGATCAAAAACCATTTGTTGCTGTGCGGCCTAGCCCTGCTGCACGGCCTCCTCATGTCCCAGCAGGACACCCGGCTCCCCGGCCTGGTCGTGGAGCAGAACAGCCAGTTCAACACCGGGACGGTCAGATACCTCTCCGGCGCCGAGGTCAAGGCCGAGGGCAACCGCACCCGGAGCGACGCAGAGGGCAGGTTCACCCTGGTCTTTGCGGACAGGCCCCCCGGGGAGGTGGTCTGGGTCTACGCCGCCAAGAACGGCTACGAGCTGGTGAACGCCGAGGAGCTGCGGAAGGCCGCCGTCACAGGCCGCAGTCCCCTCAACCCCCTCAAGGTGGTGCTCTGCCCCGAGGGCAGGCTGTATGAAAACCAGATGGCCTATTACCGGATCGCCCGGGACGCGAAGCTGGAGTCCTACCGCAGGCGGATGGCAGCCCTGGAGAAGGAGGGCCGGGAAAAGGAGGCCCTCCTCCTGCAAATGGCCCGGGACTTCAACGTCCAGCGCCTGGGGGACGATTCCGCCAGGATCCTCCTCCAGGCGCAGCTCCAGGCCGCCCAACAGCAGGCCCGGGAGCTGGCGGACAGGTTCGTCACGGTGAACCTGGACGACCAGGGCGAGACCTACCAGCGGGCATTCCGGCTGTTCCTGGCAGGGGACATCGACGGAGCCATCCGAGTCATGGACAGCGTGGACCTGAAGGGGGGCTTCGAACACGATGCCGCCTTGAGGAGGAAGGCAACTGCGATCATCGCTGAAATGCAGGCCGCCATCGACACCGCCGACGAACGGACCCGGCAGCGGGTGGAGCAAACGATCCTCAGTGCCCGCATGCACAAGCTGCAATACCGCTTCCAGGGGGCCGATTCGTTGTATGCCATGGCCCTGCAGTACAACCCCGACACTGCGAACCTGGATATCGCCGGGGAATATGCGCGTTTCCTTTACGACCAGAACCAGTTCGGGAGGGCGCGGAATCTCTACACGGGGCTGCTGGGAAGATACCGCCTGCTTGCAGCAGGGCAGCCCGAAGCCCATCTGCCTGACGTGGCCCGTACCCTGAACAGCCTCGGAACCCTACTGTGGAAAATCGGCGACTTCGCAGGGGCGCGGGAGGATTACGCGGAGGCGCTGAAAATACGCCGTGAACTGGCCCGCAAGAACCCCGACGCCCATCTGCCTGACGTTACCATGACCCTGAACAACCTCGGAAACCTGCGCAGCGACATCGGCGACTTTGCAGGGGCACGGGAGGATTACACAGAGGCACTGGAAATCCGCCGCGAACTGGCCCGTAAGAACCCCGACGCCCACCTGCCCGACCTGGCCGCGACCCTGAACAACCTCGGAATACTCCGCCAGGACATCGGCGACCTTGCAGGGGCGCGGGAAGATTACACAGAGGCGCTGGAAATCCAACGTGAATTGTCCCGCAGGAATCCCGACGCCCACCTGCCCGACATGGCCATGACCCTGGGCAACCTCGGAGTCCTGCGCCAGGACATCGGCGACCTTGCAGGGGCGCGGGAGGATTACACGGAGGCACTCAAAATACGCCGTGAACTGGCCCGCCAGAACCCCGACGTCTACCTGCCCAGTGTGGCCAAGACCCTGAACAACCTCGGAGTCCTGCTCTACGCCATCGGCGACTTGGCAGGGGGCCGGGCGGATTGGGAGGAGGCGCTGAAAATCTACCGTGAACTGGCCCGCCAGAACCCCGACGCCTATCTACCCGACGTGGCCATGACCCTGAACAACCTTGGAATCCTGCACCGCGACATCGGCGATTTGACAGGGGGCCGGGCGGATTGGGAGGAGGCGCTGAAAATATACCGTGAACTGGCCCGCCAGAACCCCGACGCCTACCTGCCCGATGTGGCCATGACCCTGAACAACCTTGGAGTCCTGCGCCGCGACATTGGCGATTTGACAGGCGCACGCGAAAATTATGCGGAGGCGCTGAAAATCCGCCGTGAACTGGCCCGTAAGAACCCCGGCGCCAATCTATCTGATTTAGCCCAGATCCTGAACAACCTCGGAGTCCTGCGCCAGGACATCGGGAACCATGCAGGGGCGCGGGAGGATTACGAAGAGGGGGTGAAAATATTCCGTGAACTGGCCCGCAAGAACCCCGACGCCTACCTTCCAGGTCTGGCCGCGACCCTGAACAACCTCGGAGCCCTGCTGTGGAAAATCGGCGACTTTGCAGAGGCGCAGGAGGACATCGGGGAGGCACTGGAGATCCGCCGCGAACTGGCCAGCAAGGTCCCCGACGCCCACCTCCCCGGCGTCGCCCAGAGCCTGCACAGCCTCGGAATCCTGACCTTGGCAAAAGGGGAACCCGAGCAAGTCCTCCCGCAGCTCGGGGAAGCCCTGGAAATTCGCGTACAACTGTTCCGCAAGAACCCAACGGCGGACGGGGACGATGCCGGTGAAAGCGCCGTCGCCCTGGCCATGGCCCATCATGCCTTGCTCGACGCCACCGGCGACCTGCAGCACCGCGCCCAGGGACTGGACCTCCTCGCGAAAGCCCGGGATTTCTTGGCCGTGTACCAGGAACCCGTCATCCCCAGAGTCCTCCAGCTTCGCCGGGAGACCGACTCGCTGTCCCAGGAATTCCAGTCCTACGACCCCGAGGACCGCGCCATCCGGGAACGACTGCGGCTCCTGTCCGCCGCCGTCGAGGCAGCCCCGTCCCCCCACGAAAAAGTCCTCCGGCAGGAAGCCCTCCTCCGGGAACTGGAGGCGATGCGCACCCAGTATCCCCGGAACGGCAGCCTGACTTCCCTGATCGCCAAGGAGCAAGGCGACCTGGCCTGGCACCACCTCCTCGACCGGGACTTCCCCTCCGCCGAGGCCTCCGCCCGCAAGGGACTCCAGCTGACCCCCGCAGGGGCATGGATCCAGGCCCGACTCGCCCTTGCCCTGATCTTCCAAGGCAAATGGGACAAGGCCAGGGAAGCCTGCCTCCGCCTCAAGGAGCATCCCCAAGGCGACGCCACCCCTGCGAAGGCCTTCCTGGAGGACCTGGACGCCCTTGAAAAAGCCGGGATCACCCATCCCGACGTCCCCAAGGCCCGCCAGCTGCTCCGCTAGAGGTCACCCCATATTATTGGGGATTTAGGGTGTTCAAGCGAACGGCTTGTCCTGCCTTCCAGGGGGCTAAGACAAGAATTGGATGCCCGTCATCTTCTCAGACAAGTTCCAGAGCCGTTGTGCATTCGCGGTGTTGTAGGACATTGCGTTTGATTTCACCAAGATGGGGGGGCCCTTTAGTTCCTGAAATCCTGACGGCCCGAAATAATCTCCCGATTTGGCATTTGCGTCCATGGCAGCCCGCAGCGTGGGGAGCACACCACTGTCCACAGCCTGAGCGAAGAGAGGGTTGAGGACCCGAAAGAGGAGGCTATGCCTTTGCAACTCTGTGCTTGTCCATCCTGGGTGGGCAGCCGTTACCCGCGGAGCATCCGGATCATCCTTCAGCTTTCTTGCCAGTTCATAGGCAAAATAGAGGTTGGCCAGCTTGCTGTCTCCATAGGCCTTGGCGGTTTGATATTTTCTTTTCTCCCAATGGATGTCCTCAAAGTCGATGTTGCCCATCCGATGCGCGATGCTGGACGTAACTACAATGCGGGAACCTTGGGTCTTCCGGAGCAGTGGCATCAACCCTCCCGTCAATGCAAAGTGCCCCAGGTGGTTGGTTCCCATTTGAATCTCAAAGCCGTCCTCCGTCTTCGAATAAGGGCAGGCCATGACCCCGGCATTGTTGATCAGGATGTCCAGGCGAGGATAGGCAGCATGGAGCTCTTCCGAGAAGGCCTTCACAGAACTCAGGCTGCCCAGGTCAAGCTTTCGTACTTCAATGACTGCACCAGGGAATTCCCTTTTGAATTCTGTAGCCACTTGTTCCCCTTTGGGCGTATTCCGTACCGCCATGATTACAGTCGCATGTTTGCCGGCAAGTATCCTGGCCGCTTCCTTCCCCAGGCCACTCGTGGCTCCTGTAATCACCACAACCCGATGGTCCTGTGGCGCAATGTCATTGCTACTCCATTTTAAATTCGCCATATTTTTTGCTTTCATTAAATATCAAGAGACGGGATGCTTGCGCTTGCATTATCGTTGTTGGAGTGCCTTTCCAGCCAGATAGGCCAAAAACATGGTTAAACCGCCCCGCAAGCCATCCACAAGGATGGCCTGTATATTGCCAAACTTGACCACCATGCCAATGCCGAAGGAAA
>JBJOPY010000207.1:0-13553 GCA_046050405.1 Bacteroidota bacterium
GTGCAACTTCCTCTTCCAGGTTCACGTAGGGGGCAGGACTCAGCTTGACCTTGTGATAATGATAGAGGTATTCGGAACTATTGATGTCCTCCACGATATGCCCGAGGTCCCGCATCATCCGATGCACTTCTGCCTTCCCGGAACCCATTGCGATCGTTCCGGGTCATACTCACTTGCAAAGGAACGCGCTATGTAGCCCCTAAGGGACAACTGGGCGATAGAGGGTTGTCGATCATTCCCTTGTCCATGCCCGAATGACCACCCGAAGATCCCGCATCGCTCTCTGCAGAGCCTCAGGCAGAGCCGATGGCATCTGCTTCGTCTTACACCATCGGAGTATTGTTGGCAAATTTCGGGGCATGGAAACGCTATCTCACAGGGCTTTGATTCGAAAGGAGTGCAGATTGCGTGGATGGATGAGGAGTTTCATGTGGCAGTTTTATTTCATTTGGAAGCTAGGTTGATGATTGAATAGATTTGTGATCCATTTTAGGATTTTCAACAAGAAAATGCGTCATTGAACGGATGAAAAAACAGTATTTCCTGGCAGCAATCGCCATCACCCTGTATGCGGTTGAGGTAAAGGCACAATGGAGTACGAATCCTGCAGTGAACACTGCCATCTGTACCGAGACCGGCGATCAAGATGAAATAACCATGATTTCCGACGGCTCCGGCGGTGCCATCATTGCCTGGCAGGACTACAGGAGCGGAACATCCAATGACATCTATGCCCAACACATCAATGCGGCAGGGGTGGTGCAATGGACTATGGGTGGCGTTGCCATCTGTACCGCAGCAAACTATCAAGACTACCCGACACTCACTCCCGACGGCGCCGGCGGCGCCATCATTGCTTGGAAGGACTACAGGAGCGGAACATCTGATGACATCTATGCCCAGCGCATCAATGCGGCAGGGGTGCCGCAATGGACTGCGGATGGCGTTGCCGTCTGTACTGCAACAGGCCATCAAAACAACCTAAACCTCACTTCCGATGGCTCAGGCGGTGCCATCATTGCGTGGCAAGACGACAGGAGCGTTCACAACTACGACATCTATGCCCAACGTATTAATATGGCAGGTGCAGTGCAATGGATTCCAAACGGTGTTGGCATCTGTGTTACCGCAGGCACTCAATCTGCTCCAATCATCACTTTCGATGGCTCGGGCGGTGCCATTATTTCATGGAATGATTACAGAAGCGGGACATCCCTTGACATCTATGCCCAACGCATCAATTCGGCAGGTGCAGTGCAATGGACTGCGGATGGCGTTGCCATCTCCGTTGCAACAGATCATCAAACTAGTTCGGCCCTAACCTCCGACGGATCAGGCGGTGCCATCATTGCTTGGCAAGACCGCAGAGGCGGAACGTCCTATGACATCTATGCCCAACGTATTAATATGGCAGGTGCAGTGCAATGGACTGCGGATGGCGTTGGCATCTGTATCGCAACAGGCAATCAGTTTGAACCAAGCATCACTTCCGATGGCAGCGGCGGGGCCATCATGGCTTGGGAGGACAACAGAAGCGGAGAATATGACGTCTACGCCCGACGCATTACTGCGGCAGGTGTGGTGCAATGGATTACAAATGGTGTTGCCATTTCAACTGCACCCGGCTCTCAAGATTTTACAACCATTACTTCCGACGGCAACGGCGGTGCATGCATTGCCTGGACTGACTCCAGAAGCGAAGGTGCAGACATCTATACCCAGCGCATCAATGCCGCGGGGGTGGCCCAGTATACTTTGGATGGAGTTGCCGTCTGCACCGCAGCAGGAAATCAGATAAATTCAACCATGGTTGCCGACGGTTCCGGCGGGGCCATTATGGCCTGGTGGGACTACAGAAGCGGAGGTGCAGACATCTATTCCCAGAACATCTGTTCAGGTGGAGCAATTGGGGGGGCACCCTCCACCCCGGGATCCATCAGCGGCCTTGCGACGGTCTGCATGGGAACCTCCACCACGTACAGCATACCGGCAGTGAGCGGTGCGACCTCTTACACATGGGCGTTGCCGGGCGGCTGGACTGGAACCTCCACCACCAATTCCATCACGGTGACGGCCGGGCCGGCGGGCGGAATCCTCACGGTGACCGCCTCGAATGCCTGCGGGACATCACCTGCGGCCAGTTTGGCGGTTGCGGCCTGTGGCCCCCAGTGGAGTACCAGCAGCACTGACAACACCCCCATCTGTACCGAGGCCGGCGACCAGGAGCAACTGACCATGATTCCCAACGGTTCCGCAGGAGCCATCATTGCCTGGAGGGACTTGAGAAGCGGAACGACCCCCGGAGCCGGCGGTTCCATCCTGGCCTTGCGGGACTTGGGAAGCGGAACTTCCCATGACATCTATGCCCAGTACATTGATTCGGCAGGAGTGGTGCAATGGACTTTGGGCGGGGATGCCATCTGCACCGCAGCTGGTAGCCAATCCAATCCAGCCATGGTTTCCGATGGCTCTGGCGGTGCCATCATCGCCTGGGAGGACAGCAGCGCCGGGAACGTTGACATTCATGCCCAGCGCATCGCCCCGTCAGGGACGGTGCAGTGGGCCGCTGACGGCGTCCCCGTCTGCACCGAAATCGGCGACCAAACCCATTCAGCCATGGTTTCCGACGGCTCCGGAGGGGCCATCATCGCCTGGCAGGACAACAGGAGTGGAGGCTATGACATCTATGCGCAGCGGATCGACTCGGGAGGGGCGATGCAATGGGCTTCGGGTGGCATTGGCGTCTGCACGGCGGGGGGCGACCAGACTCTTCCGGGGGACTGGTCGTTGGTCGCCGACGGCGCCGGTGGGGCGGTCATCGCCTGGCAGGATGCCCGGGGAGGATCCACCGACATCTATGCCCAGCGGCTCAATGCGTCGGGGGGAGTGCTGTGGACGCCGGGTGGCACGGCCATCACCCACTTGCCGGGGAGCGCACAAATCAATCCGACCCTGACCCCCGACGGCTCCGGGGGCGCCATCATTGCCTGGAACGACAACCGGGGCACGTCCTGGGGCGTCTTTGCCCAAGGCGTCAGTTCGTCCGGGGTAGTCCGCTGGCCTGCGAATGGCGTGGAGGTCTTCACCGGGGCCGTCAGCCAATCCCCCCCTAACATGGTTCCCGACGGCCTGGGTGGAGCCATCGTCGCCTGGGAGGACGGCAGCAGCGGGAACGGTGACGTCCGTGTCCAGCGGATCGATTCGGCAGGGACGGCGCGTTGGACGGCAGGGGTCGCCGCCGGTTCCATGGCGGTGTACCACCAATCGAATCCAACGATGGTTTCCGACGGCCACGGGGGTGCCGTGATTGGCTGGGCGGATGACCGGAACGGGGGTTGGGACATCCATTCCCAGCGGATCGACTCGGCAGGGGCGGTGCAATGGGATGCGGACGGGGTTGCAGTCTGCACGGCAGCAGGCGACCAGACCCGTCCCCGGATGGTTCCCTACGGCAGCGGCGGGGCCATCGCGGCCTGGGCGGATTACCGGAGCGGGACGAATTATGACCTCTATGTGCAGAACATCTGTCCCAGTGGAACACTTGGGGGGGTGGTACCTTCTGCACCGGGGGCCATCAGGGGCGGGGAGACGGTCTGCACGGGAACCTCCATCACGTACAGCATATCGCCAATGGCCGGTGCGACGTCCTATACCTGGATGCTACCCGAGGGCTGGACCGGTGCCTCGGACAGCACCTCCATCACGGCGACGGCCGGACTGTCGGGGGGGGTCGTCACGGTGGCCGCCACGAATGACTGCGAGACTTCGTCCGCCTCCAGCCTGACAGTGTCTGTCATTGCAGTGCCATCCGCACCGGGAGCCATCAGCGGCGGGGATAAGGTCTGCGTGGGAAGCTCTTCCAGCTATAGCATATCGACAGTGGCCGGAGCGACTTCCTACACCTGGATGCTGCCCGATGGCTGGACGGGGGTCTCGAACACCTCCACCATCACGGCGACGGCGGGAGCGGCGGGCGGGACTGTGACGGTGACCGCCTCGAATGGGTGCGGGACGTCAACAGCCACCAGCCTGTCCTTGTCGGTCGAATCACCGCTTTCCGCACCAGGCTCCATCAGTGGCAGCGATACGGTGTGTACAGGAACCTCCGCCACGTACAGCATATCGGCAGTGAGCGGTGTGACCTCCTATACTTGGGCGTTGCCCGAGGGGTGGACGGGGACATCCACCATCTCCTCCATCACGGCGACAGCTGGATCAACCGGTGGAAATGTGACGGTAGCCGCCTCGAACGCCTGCGGGACGTCAGCTGCGGCCAGCCTGCCGGTTTCGGTGGGTGCGATGCCAGCCACCCCCGGCTCCATCAACGGCAATGCGGCGGTCTGCGCGGGTACGTACGCCACGTACAGCATATCGCCTGTAAACGGTGCGACCTCCTACACCTGGACATTGCCCGGCGGATGGACGGGGACATCCACCACCTCCACCATCACGGCGACAGCTGGATCGACCGGCGGAAATGTGACGGTAGCTCCCTCGAACGCCTGCGGGACGTCAGCCGCAGCCATCCAGGGAGTATCGGTCGAAGCAGCGCCTTCTGCACCAGCCGCTATCAGCGGAAGCGACACGGTCTGCCCGGGAACTTCCGCCTTTTACACCATAGAGACTGTGGAGGGTGCGACCTCCTACACCTGGACATTGCCCGGCGGTTGGACGGGAACCTCTGACACCACCTTCCTTACGGCGACGGCTGGATCGACCGGCGGGGCTGTGACGGTGGCCGCCACGAACGCCTGCGGTTCCTCTCCGTCCACCAGTCTGGCGGTTGAGGTGACGACCTGTGTGGGAATGGAAGAACCTGCGGACGGTGAGCCGTCCATCCGCATTTTCCCCAACCCCAACCAAGGAGAATTCACCATCGTATCTCGCCGAAAAGGGACTTTCCCGCTGTACAACAGCCTGGGGCAGGTGATCCGGATCTTTCAGTTCGATGCATCCCACACCACCGTAACAGTGCCCCACCTGGAGAATGGGGTGTACTTCCTGGTAGGTGCAGACCGGAAGAATACTGCTGAAAAGATCGTGGTGTGCCGCTAGGATGATGGATGGTTGGAGAGGTTGTCCGCTTGATGACCCACAGTACTGGGAAGGGCGATCCAAGTCAAGGCTCCCTGCAACAGTCTGTATCGCATCGCCCTGCCGATTCAGTCGATGATCGAATGGCGCAATCCGTGGCCATGCCGATAACCCTACACCATGACGTGCACAGATGTAGGGGCTGGATCGGGGAAGACCAGGCTCCCCTGCTAGGCCGTGGAGGTTGGTTTGGATCCTAGCCCAGTTGGCAGACTCTGGAGGACAGGGTATTGACCAGAATGCTTCAGCAGCAGAACACATCATCGAAATGGGCGGATGTGACGGTGCTTTCTCTGAATCAAGGAAATCCGATGCTCTATCCTCTCATGCACTTCTGCCATCCCGGAATGTACTGTATCCGTCCCGGGGAGGACATTTTTACGAAATATGCAGTCTGCTTAAGGAATCCCTTCCCCGTAGGAATTGACTTGGTTTCCAGTGGTCTGATGCAGCGACAATGAGGCCATCCAGACAGCCGACACCATGATACTACCGATGGAAACTGGGGCAGTATCCGTTCAGGTAGTCTCCATCAGGCTCGGAACAGCGAGGGACACATCGTGTCAAACACGACCTGCAAGGGTCTCCACAAGCATTCTCGGGAAACATGCCCCAGATGGAGACAAATATCAGGAGCTAAGCCCACCATTCCCCTTTACAGTCATGTCCCGGAAGCAGTGACTTCTTTCCCCTGCGGAGCTTCCGATGGACTGGCGCGCTGCCACCCCTGACCAAATAAATCCCCTCAGCCCCTCCTCCGATGCCGGATGGCATAACACGCGGATTCCTCGCCACCTTCCATGAATCTTGGGGTGTGACTTGCAAGGAAGGGCGCATCGGTCTAAATTTCGCCCTTGATTGATCAAAGGCAAAGAAATTAACTCTATTCAAAGGATATGGCATTCGATATTGAAATGATCAAGGCGTTGTACTCCCGCATGCCTTCCCGTGTGGAAGCCGCACGGAGACTCCTGGGACGGCCCTTGACCCTCACGGAAAAGGTACTCTATTCCCATCTTTACCATGGTGAACCCGCCACGGTATTCGGACGTGGCAAGAGCTATGTGGACTTCGCGCCCGACCGCGTGGCGATGCAAGATGCGACCGCCCAGATGGCGCTCCTGCAGTTCATGATGGCTGGCAGGAAGACGGCCGCCGTGCCATCGACTGTGCATTGCGACCATTTGATCCAAGCCAAGGACGGTGCTGCGGCGGATCTTGCCACCGCCATGACGACGAACAGCGAAGTCTTCGGTTTCCTGAGCGATGTTTCCAACAAGTACGGGATTGGCTTCTGGAAACCCGGCGCAGGCATCATCCACCAGGTGATCCTGGAAAACTATGCGTTTCCCGGCGGGATGATGATCGGCACGGACTCGCATACGGTGAATGCGGGCGGATTGGGGATGATCGCCGTCGGGGTCGGCGGTGCCGATGCCGTGGATGTGATGGCGGGCATGGCATGGGAGCTGAAAATGCCGAAACTGATCGGCGTACGGCTCACAGGCAGGATGAGCGGCTGGACCTCCGGCAAGGATGTGATCCTGAAGGTGGCCGGCATCCTGACGGTCAAGGGGGGCACAGGGGCCGTGTTGGAATACTTCGGGCCCGGCGCCTCCACCATCTCCTGCACCGGCAAGGGCACGATCTGCAACATGGGGGCTGAAATCGGGGCGACGACATCGATCTTCGAATACGACGAAGCCATGGCACGCTACCTTCGCAGCACGGGGCGCGCCGAGGTCGCCGAGCTTGCCGACAGCATCTCCGCCCACCTGAGAAGCGACCCCGAGGTGGATGCCGACCCCTCCAGGTATTATGACCAAGTCATCGAGATCAATCTCAGCGAACTCGAGCCGCATATCAATGGCCCCTTCACCCCTGACCTTGCATGGCCGATCAGCAAATTTGCGACGGCAGCCAAGGAAAATGGCTGGCCGATGAAACTCGAGGTCGGACTCATCGGCTCCTGCACCAACTCCAGCTATGAGGACTTGACCCGTGCAGCCAGCGTCGCCGCACAGGCCAAGAAGAAAAACCTCAAGGCCAAAAGCGAATTCACCATCACCCCTGGCTCCGAACTGGTGCGCTACACGGCGGCGCGTGACGGCATCCTGCAAGTCTTCGACGAGATCGGCGGCATCGTGATGTCCAACGCCTGCGGGCCCTGCATCGGCCAGTGGGCACGCCATACAGATGATCCCCGGAAAGCCAATTCGATCATCACGAGCTTCAACCGCAACTTCAAGGAGCGCAACGACGGCAACCCGAACACCCATGCCTTCGTCGCCAGCCCTGAGATCGTGACGGCGATGGTGCTCGGCGGCAGCCTCGGCTTCAACCCGCTCGCAGACATGCTCACCACCGAAGACGGACGGCAAGTGAAGCTCGATGAGCCGATGGGCATCGAGTTGCCCCCCAGGGGTTTCAATGCCGAGGATACCGGATTCCAGGCTCCGGCAGCGGACGGCTCCACCGTCACCGTCCATGTCGCCCCCGGCTCCAAGCGCCTCCAACTGCTGGAGCCCTTCCAGCCATGGGATGGCAATGACCTCAAGGGCCTCAAGCTCCTGATCAAAGCCAAGGGCAAGTGCACCACCGACCATATCTCCATGGCCGGCCCATGGCTGCGCTTCCGCGGCCACCTGGAAAACATCAGCGACAACCTCCTCATGGGTGCCATCAATGCCTTCAATGGCAAGGCCAATTCCGTGAAGAATCCGCTGAGTGGCGAATACACGGAAACCCCCAAACTCGGCAAGATTTACCGCTCGGCAGGCGTGGGGAGCATCGTCGTCGGCGATGAGAACTATGGGGAAGGCAGTTCACGCGAGCATGCCGCCATGGAACCGAGGTATGTCGGCGCACGTGCCGTGGTCGTGAAGAGTTTCGCCCGCATCCACGAGACGAACCTCAAAAAGCAAGGGATGCTGGCATTGACCTTCGCAGATACAGCCGACTATGATCTGATCCAAGAGGACGATACGTTCGACATTCTCGGACTGACGACGTTCGCCCCGGGTGTTCCATTGACCCTGGTCGCACACCATGCCGACGGCACCTCGTCATCCATCGTCACCCATCATACCTTCAATGAAGGGCAGATCGGCTGGTTCAAGGCTGGAAGTGCCCTGAATCTGATTCGCACCCAGCAGGGCCTGTGAGTGTGGAGGCATCAGGGGAGGCCGGGCATGGAGCATTCCAGGGGGGCGCAGGCCTTCAGGGGATGCGCCATGCCTACCCTCGCCGCTGAGATTCCTCAGAATGCCACCCCGCGCTGCCAGGTGTTCCCCGGATCCCCTCCAGCGAGTTCACCATCCCTCCTGGAATGGCCGCTGTCGCTGTCCGGCCACTGCACCTACTTCTGCCGGACATGGATGGTGCAATGGATGTCCAGATTCCGGCCATCCTCGTTGACATCGGCCATGTACTTGCGCAGCTCGGCAAGCGACTTGTTCAGTTGTTCCAAGCGTTTCTTGGAGTTCAGGGTGTCCCGACCCTCCCTTGCATAGTCGCTGAACAGCCGGCTGTCATGGAAGTTGATCTTGAAACGGAGCAGTTCCATCAGGAGGAGATTGGCATCCTCCGGGGTGAACACACCGTCAATGAAGTCGATATCGAGTTCCTTTTCCATAAATGATGTATTGATGAGTCGAATGATTGGGAATGGGTTCCTCCACGACCGGCCAGTCCCCAAGCCTTGCCACCGGGGAGGAGGGGGCTGGCATCCGGGAAGCTGGAGAACCCTGTCCCGGAGCTGGCCCAGGGCAGTCTTCACACCCACTGCAAGGGGGGCGCACGGCCTCGCCGCCAGGATGTCTCAGCGATGGCGTGTGCCGAAATGCCGCTGTCACGAGCAGTCCCAAAGAACGAGTGGATTTTGTTTTCATGCGCATTGGGCGACTGGAGCCGATCGGATTCCGTTCAACCGCCGAACCCCGGGAATAGTTTTGGCATCGTTCGAGGTTTGAATTCGCTTGCGGGCCGTGCTATGGATCCAAGTGCCATCCATTGGCCGTCTCCATGAATCCTGACCACGCTGCGTGCGACCTTGGGCGTCGGATTCCGTTTGAGCCTTTTCTGCGGGAAATGCGGGAGATGGACGCCATCGAAACCGAATGGTTGGGCGGCATACGTCCCTAGGCGTCGGCGGTGGGGCGAAAGCGGGGGAAGGCTTGGTGAAATTTGTAGATATTTGCCACATCAATGGGTGTCATTCGGAAACTGGCTAGCCAGACTGCGATATATGGCCTGAGCTCGATCATCGGCAGGATAGCGGTATGGGGCTTGACCCCGCTCTTCACGGCGAAGATGGAGCGCGGAGAATACGGGGTCTTCAATGACCTCTATTCCTTTGTCACCTATTTCCTGGTCATCCTCACCTTCGGCATGGAGACGGCCTTTTTCAGGTTCTCCGATGGCGACAAGGCCAATCAGAAACCCTATGCGCAGGCGCTCATTTTTGTCACCGGGCTCGGCGTGCTTTTCCTGCTGGCAGGCAGTCTGGGAACCACTTCCTTCGGCAGACTGCTGGGGTATGCCGACCGCCCGAACCTCGTCCTCATGGTCTTATGGATCACCTTCTTCGACGTGGTCACCTCCCTGCCCATGGCCAAGCTCCGCTACGACGAACGTCCGATCGTATTCGCGACCCTCAGCCTTTTCAATATCTTCGTCACGATCGCGCTGAACCTGTTTTTCATCCTCGGACTCAGGCAAACCTCCGCCGAGTACGTCTTCCTGGCCAATCTCATCGCCTCCGCCATCAAGTTTGTCATGCTCGTGCTGGTCTCCTTGCCAGTCATGAAAATGCTGGAGGGGAAGGGCAGGGTGGCCAGCAAGTTCGCGGGCATCGAACTGCTGCCGGGAAAATGGGAGGTGGACCGGGAACTGATGCGCAGCATGGCGGGATTCGGATTGTACATCATGCTGGCGGGGCTTTTCGGGATGATCAATCAGAACAGCGATGTGAACTTCATCACGCGGCTATGGCCGGATACGCCCACCCCTTACCGTGGCGACATGCTCGATGCGAAATCAATGGCGGGGGTCTTCTCCGCCAATAAGAAACTGGCGGTGTTCATCCTGCTGGTCACGCAGGCCTTCCGCTATGCTGCGGAGCCGTTTTTCTTCCGCCATGCCCGCCAGACCAATAGCCGGGTGGTCTTTGCACGGGTGTTCCATTATTTCATGCTGGCCTCGCTCGCGACCTTCCTCCTGATCAGCACCTTCGCCTATGAGTTTGTGTCCATCCGCATCCTGGGTTTCCAGCTGGTGGACCAGAAATACTGGAATGGCTTGGCAGTCGTGGCACCGCTGCTCTTCGGTGCCGTGATCTGGGGTGCCTACACGAACCTTACGATCTGGTACAAGCTCACGAAGCAGGTCCGCTTTGGGATTCTCTTCTCGGGTATCGGGGTGGTTTCCATCGTCCTGTTGTTCTGGCTCATGATTCCCCCCTGGGGATACATGGGGGCGGCTTATGCGATCATCCTCTGTTATTTGCTGCTGGCGGCCATGGTGTATTTTGCGGGGCAGAAGTATTATTTCATCCCTTACAAAATGGGGCGGATGCTGGTGCATACCTGCATTTACGTGGGTGCCTATGCCATCGCTGCGCGATTCGGGCGGTCAGAGATTCTCAGCGGATTGTTTTTTCAGAAGTTGTTCATTTGCCTTGCGGCATTGGGGCTGAGTTATGCACTGGAGCGGTTTTGGCCGGTGGCCTGGGTGGAGCCGAAGAAGGTCGAGGGTGCATAGCCGGAACCCATGGCATTAGGTTGCAAGGCATGCTTGCGACAGCCTCCGGATCCGTGCCAGGAACAGATTCCCGTCTCGGCATTTCCATCCCTACGCCGATGGCTCGCCAGGAGCCAGTCCTTGGCGGGGACGCCGGTGTATTATTTCTCTGTGGGAATGATGCTTTTCGCGGGAGACGGGCCTTTCGGCAATCGTCGTCCTCTGTGAGAGGACTGGGGATGCCGTTCCGGGGTTGGGGTTTCGGGAGGTGGCGTGCGGTTATTCTGTACTTCCCTTTTTTTCGGCGGGTTCCGTATCTTTCCGCCATGGGAGACGAGCATTATTTTCAACGGCGGGTGCGGAGCTTTGGGTATGCCTTGCAGGGCATTGCGACATTGTTCCGGTCACAGGCCCATGCCAAGGTTCATCTGGCGGCCACGGTCGTCGTGGTGGGTTTGGGGTTTCTGCTGGAGGTCAGCCCGGGGGAATGGGTGGCCCTGGTGCTCTCGATCACATTGGTCTGGGTGGCGGAGGGGTTCAACACGGCCCTTGAGTTCGTGGTGGATCTCGCCTCGCCTGAACGGCATGCTCTGGCTGGAAAGGCCAAGGACGTGGCGGCCGGTTCGGTGCTTCTGGCATCGATCGGTACGGTCGTGGTGGCCATGCTGGTGTTTGTGCCTCGGATCTGGCATTTGTTTTGAAGGATGATGGCGGGGGTGGTTGCGGGGATTCATGGTTAGGTTGTTGATGGGGTCACTCATGTTGGAACAGGATACGATCGCCGCCATTACGACCCCGCAGGGGGTTGGGGCGATTGGAATGATTCGTCTTTCGGGGGTTCGGGCAGTGGCGATCGCGGATGCGGTTTTCAGCAAGGATATCGCCCGGGCAAAGGGGTATTCGATCCATTACGGGCAGTTCCTCCAGGATGGGAAGCCACTGGATGAAGTCTTGGTGTCGGTGTTTCGCGCACCCCGGTCGTTTACCCGGGAGGACGTGGTCGAGATTTCGTTTCACGGGAGCCCCTTCATCCTTCGCGAAGCCTTGGATCTCCTCATGCAGCAGGGTGCCCGCCTTGCCCATCCCGGGGAGTTCACACAGCGCGCTTACCTGAACGGTGCCATGGATCTGGCACAGGCAGAGGCGGTCGCCGACCTCATCGCCAGCACGAATGCCCAGTCCCATGCCTTGGCCATGGACCAGTTGCGCGGGGGAATCTCCCGGGAACTGCAAGGCTTGCGGTCTCGGTTGCTGGATTTCACGTCGTTGCTGGAGCTGGAGCTCGACTTTGCAGAAGAGGACGTGGAGTTTGCGGATCGCGTGCAGTTGGACCGTTTGCTGGGGGAAATGCTGGATCGGATCGCCCAGCTCATCCGCAGCTTCAGCTTCGGCAATGCCATCAAGGAAGGTGTCCCGACCACGATCGTCGGGAAGCCCAATGCGGGCAAGTCCACCCTGCTCAACCAGCTGCTCCAGGACAACCGCGCCATCGTCAGCGCGGTCGCAGGCACCACCCGTGACATGATCGAGGAGCGGCTCGTGATCGGGGGCATTGAGTTTCGCATCCAGGACACCGCCGGCATCCGTGAAGCCGTGGATGCGATCGAAGCCGAGGGGGTGCAGCGGAGCATTGGCCTGGCACAGAAGGCGAGCCTGGTGATTTATCTCTTCGATCCTTCGCAGGAGTCTGGACAGGAGGTGGAGGCTGCCATCGCGCAGCTTGCCCTGCCTGCGGCCACGCGCATCCTCCGCATCGCCAACAAATCCGACCTGCCGTCCCATTCCGCCCCTTCCTCCGCTGACATCAGCATCTCTGCCATGGCGGGCCATCATATCGATGCGCTGAAGCAGGCCATGGTGGCCTCCATCCACAGCTATTGGGAGGGCAGTCTCCAGGCTGAATCCACCGTGGTCTCGAATGCACGGCATGCCTTTGCGCTCCGCAAGACGTACGAGTCCTTGCAGTCTGCCCGCGAAGCCCTGCTGGCCGGGATCAGCAGTGACCTGGTGGCGATTGACATCCGGGCTGCCCTGTACCAGCTAGGTTCCATCACTGGCGAGGTTTCGACGGAGGAGGTACTGGGGAATATCTTTGGGAAGTTTTGCATTGGGAAGTAAAAGCTGATGAACAACCAGAAATCAAGCTTCATCGGTTTCGATGGGATCCCATGGCATACTTTCGGCTTGACTTGAAAAGTATTCCGAACATTTCTCATTTCCAAAGATGGTTCTCCGTCCTCAAATCCTTAAGGAACCTAGCAATCCTCTCCCGATCATAGGGACAATGATCAACCCAGTAAGTGGCCAGGTACCGAAGGGGTGCTGTCTTTTCAGCATCCCGGTAACCAACCCTCGGTTCTTCCATCTCTGAAGGACTTGGTTTTGGCAAGGGACATTCATTGTGATGCTCCCTTCTTTCCAGAAAGCGTTTGCTTGGCTACTGGCGGAAAAAACGGATGCAAATGGACAACCTAATCAGCCTACAAAGCACTCGCTGGGCGAATCGTGACGCCTAACCGGGACATTGAAAGCCACTCAGATTGGGAAAAAGGGACGATGGGGTTGCAGAAGGAGGAATCAAGGTCACGGTTTCCGCCCCCATCCTAAGGGGCACTCAGGCATTCTCTGCTGCAACTGGAATCCCCTATGTCGATTTGGTAAAGCAGAAATTATTCCAGAGGTTCAGTACAGCAAGTTGCTGGACTGAATTGGACTCTAAT
>JBJOPY010000208.1:0-12593 GCA_046050405.1 Bacteroidota bacterium
GCTTTTCCCATAGCGGAATGCCCGCCTGCATCGGCTGTCCAGGAGTTTCAGGGGGATTCTATCGGTCGCCTCCCCCCTTCAAGGCAACCGGAGGCTGTCCGATCAAGGGGCAGGCCGGAAAGGCAAGCAAGGCAGGTTGGAAGTGATAGAAGGTTTGTCCCTAGGGTTCTACGGCAGGATGGGAGGAATCCCTTCCTCTGCGCACGGGTCAGGGTGTCACCGATGCGGCAGCCCTTTCCTATTCAAGGACTTTGATGGACTTGATATGTCTTCCCGAGCTGGTAGTGGCCTCGATCTGCACTTTCTGGCCCACGGCGTATTCATTGGCTAACGGCGGCTCCCCGGCGAATTCTTCAAAGTGAGGCTCACCGGAACCATCCTCCACCTGGACTTCGATTCTGGCCTCGAACCTGGATTTTCTTCCTTTGGCCTTGTTTGGGATTTCCTGGAGATAAATCTTCGAGATGGTGCCTGAGGAAGAGAAATTCATGGTCGTCGAATTGGAGCTTTTTGAATTGGAACAGCCTTCTGCCAAAGACAGGCAAATGGACACGATGAGAAGGGGAATCCATAAACGCACGATGATCATTAGTTCTGTTGATCCTTTTTGGGGTTTCTTTTTTGAATGCCTTGTGCAAGCCGATTCGGATTCTCGCCCAAGCCAAGGAACCCGGCACCAGGGGCACCGGCTAACCTGCCTTCTTGGAAGAATGCGCGTGCAAAACTGGTGCAGTTATATGTCAAAAGGATTTTCCTGGCAGGCATTCATGCTGCGAAGATGAGGATTTCACCCGGAAAACGAATATTTTTCACTGCCCTTTCCTGTGTCAAGGAAGGCATGCACACTCCTGGGGTCACCCTCAGGGATCCTTGCACCACCCCCGCCCGCAATTTTCAATGCACCGGAACTTCGGTGGCGAATGCCCCGCCTTGAAGGAGTCCCCTTCCGGTTCACTTTCTGATGGCAATGGGTCGCCACCCTCCGGCATGGATGGGGCATCCACCACACCCCCTACCCCGGGGCATGGCCGTCTTTCAAAAGAGAATGGATGGAAGCAAGTCCCCCGCCATCGATAACTCAGTCGGCCTGCCCACATCCATCCAGATGCTGCTGTGGTCCAGATGTCCGATGACATTGCCGGTGGGGGCGAGCTCCAGATAAGTGTCAATGATGGAAAACGCGCCCTCCCCATGCATTTCCGGGAACAGTGCAGGGCTGATGACCTGCTGGCCGCTGAATGCAAGGGCCCTGCCATTGAAGGGGATCGCCCCCCTGGTCTCTCCGCTCCGCCTGTTTTCCCATCCGCAAAGCCGCATCCCCTCGTCGAAGACGAGGTACCGGTCGCTCGGGCGGTCTCGCAGCGCCAGGGTCGCAAGGGCACCACTTTCCCTGTGCACGTTCATCAGATCCAGCGGATTCAGGTTGCTGAGCACATCCACATTGCAGACGAAGACCGGGTCGTCGCCCGGGAAGAAGTGCCGGGCCTTCTTCAGGCCTCCACCGGTGTCGCGCAGCAGGTCGCGCTCATCGGAGATGTGAATCTCGATGCCGTAGTCCTGGCTTGTCAGATGGCGCTCCATGAGATCAGCGAAATGATGCACATTGACCGTGACCTCCTCGAACCCAAGGTGGCGCAACCGAAACAGCTGGATGTCCAGCAGCGGAATGCCTCCCACCTCCACGAGTGCCTTGGGGCGGTCGTTCGTCAGTGGACGCAGGCGGGTACCGAGCCCTGCGGCGAAGATCATCGCCCTCAGCATGCTGGACCGGGATGAGGGGGTGGGAAGCCGTGCACTGGTCTCAGTTTTTCCATCGCTTCTTCTCTTGTTCCACATGCACCAGATCAATGGTTACAGGAAAGCGGCTGCCCATCTCCCGTGCAAGCTTCTCCGCGAAATAGACGGAGCGATGCTGGCCACCGGTACAGCCGAAGCAGACCATCATGTCAGTGAAGCCACGGCGCAGGAAATTGCGCACGGCTGCCTCCACCAGGGCACTTGCCGCCTGGTAGAACGCATGCGCCTCGGGCCTCGTGTCCAGGTACGCGACCACGGCCCTGTCACGGCCCGTCAGCACCTTGAACTCCTCCTGCCGCCCGGGATTGTCCACCGAACGGCAGTCGAAGACGAAGCCGCCGCCATGGGCAGTCGAGTCCGCCGGAATGCCGGACTTGTACGAGAAGCTCCTGACCCTCAAGGTCAACGGCTGCAGGGCGGCGGGCTTTGCTTCGAGGAATCCGAGGAGGTCGGAGCGGAGCGCTTGACGCAGCACCTGCCAGAGGGTCGGCAGGGCCACCGGCAGGTCTGCCGTCTCCAGCAGGTGCTGGACGTTGCCCAGGACATAGGGGACACTGTCCAGAAAATGCGGCCTGCGCTCAAAGAAGCCCCTGAAGCCATAGGATCCCAGCACCTGAAGGGTGCGGAGCAGGACATAGCCACGGTAATGCGCCTTGAATGCGACGGGATCCACTGTCGCATATTCTCCTGCCGCCAGGATGTAATGGTCCAGCAGCGACGCTCGCAGGTCCTCGGGCAGGTCGGCCTTGGCCTGATAGAGCAGGGAGGCGACATCATACTGCAGGGCGCCCCTGCGCCCCCCTTGGTAGTCGATGAAATACGGGCGGTCGTCCACGAGCATGATGTTCCTGGCCTGAAAATCCCGGAACATGAAATGGCTGCAATCGGCTTGCACCAGCCATGCGGACAGCCGGGCGAAATCGTCCTCGAGCCCCTGCTCGTCATGGGGGACCTTGATGGCCCGCAGGAAATAATACTTGAAGTAGTTCAGGTCCCAGCGCATGGACTGCACGTCAAAATCAGGCCGGCTGGTGCACAGGGAGTAATCGAGACCCTGGCCGCCCACGATTTGCATCCTGGCGAGCGCTTCCAGGGATTGCCGGTAGAGGAGGACGGCGGAGGCGGGGAAACCATGGCCACCCCCGCGTGCAGCCTCCAGGTGCTGCAGCAGGCTGGTATCGCCCAGGTCTTGCTGCAGGTAGGCCGTGCAATCTTCATTCGAGGCATAGATGCGCGGCACCGGTATCCCCTTGGCCTGAAAATGCAACGAAAAGGAAAGAAAGGCCCTGTTCTCGGCGATGTCTCCACTGTAAACACCGATGGCAGTCCGGTCCCCGTCCCCCAGGCGATAGTAGCGCCGGTCAGAACCCGCGCGTGGAAGGCCATGGGCAAAGCGCGGCATCTTCCCTGCCCAGCGTGCATACAGGGCATTCAATGCCTCCAAGTCGGATGGCTGCGGACCGGGGCTGCTTTCCATGGACTCCACTTACGAATCACAAAGATAGGGATCAATGGTTCAGGATTGCGGAAAGGATGGCAATCCTCCGCTTCCAATCCCTGGCGCTGCACAGTGAAGGTGCATGGACGCAGACCGCCCATAAATTTACCCGCCCTGGCTCCATTTCTGGGAGATGTTGGCGAATATTGTTGGCATGTACGCTGTGGTAGATATCGAAACGACGGGTGGCAACACCCAGAGCGACCATATCACGGAAATCGCCATCCTGGTGCATGATGGGGAGAAGGTGGTGGATGCCTTTTGCAGTTTGGTCGATCCCGAGAGACGCATTCCCTTCCGCATCACGGAGATCACCGGGATCACGAACGAGATGGTGAATGGCGCCCCCAAGTTCTATGAGATCGCCCGGAAAGTCGTCGAGATGACCGATGGCTGCACACTGGTGGCCCACAATGCCCGGTTTGACTACGGCTTCCTCCGGAACGAATTCAAATCCTTGGGGTTCGACTACAAGCGGCCGGTACTCTGCACAGTGGAACTGAGCAGGAACCTGCTGCCGGGGCAGAAGACCTATCGGCTGGGCGACCTCTGCAGGTCCATCGGGATCGAGGCCAGGACAGTTCACAGGGCATTGGCGGATGCCCAATCGACTGCCAGGCTGTTTGACCACTTGCAGGAGGTCGCCCGGCTCCGCACCCGGGACCTGGGGGAGGGCGGCCGACTGGGGCGCATGAATCCGGACGCAAACCTGAAAAGGGAGCAAATCGAGAAACTGCCCCGGGAAACGGGCGTCTATTACTTCTACGACGCATGGCATCAGCTCATCTATGTCGGCAAGAGCGTGGACATCCGCAGCCGGGTGATGAGCCATTTCGCGAACAATGCCACCGCGAGGGCACTGGAAATGAAGGCGCACATTGCACACATTGACTGTACCGTCACCGGCAGTGAACTGGTCGCCCTTCTGAAGGAGTCGGAGGAGATCAAGCGTTTCAAGCCCAGGTTCAACCGTGCCCAGCGGCGGTCTCGCTTCCATGTCGGGCTGTTCGCGGAATACGACGCGGCAGGCTACCTCACCTTCCATACGGAGCGCATCCGCAAGGGCGGCGCATCGCCGGTCAGTGCATTTTCCAGCATCGGCGAAGCCAAGTCCTTTCTGGACCGGATGCTGGACGAGCACCGGCTCTGCCAGCGCCTGATGGGACTGCAGAAGGGGAAAGGCCCTTGCTTTTACCATGGAATCCACAAATGCCTGGGTGCCTGCATCGGAAAGGAGCATCACCTGGAATACAACGAGAGGGCACAGAGGGTCATTGCCCGCTTGCAGTACAACTGCTCCAATTTTTTGATCGTCGACCGGGGCCGGCATGCCGAAGAAAAGTCCCTTGTATTGGTCGAGAACGGGAGATATACAGGCTATGGATTTGTGGAAAATGAGTTCATGGACAGCAATGTCACCCTCCTGAAAAGTTGTGTGCAGCCGTTCTCGGACAACAAGGACGTTCGGCAGATCATCAACCTCTACCTGCGTCAGGGAAAAGCTGAAAGGGTGATCAGCTTCGGTTGAGCGGATACGCCTTGCGTCGGCAACTGGAATGCACTGTCACAGCTTCCCTCCATCCCGGAGGGATGGGATTCCCTGGGCAGGCAGGAGCCGGCGTCACATCGGAGAGGAGGTTCGATCCATGCTGAAAGCGCCAGGGGCATCCAGCCATGCGGCGGTGAGCCAGGCCTATTTCCACCGGATCGTCTGCGCCAGGTGCCGGAGGTCCTCCTTCATGAAATCGATCACAGGAGCGAGGCTGTCATTGCGGACTGCCGTATCGAAGTAGAAGGAGGCCATGACCAGATGCGTGGAATCCGTGAAGAACAACTGGGCGGGCACCCCCACCGTCCCGTACAATTCGTACATCGTGCCGCTTCCGGCCGGGCTGGTGATCGGGTTTTCCTTGATCTGGGAGACCTTCTGGATATGCTTGAAGACAAGCTTCCGATATTCCTCCCGGTGGTCGGACAACTTCTTCCCGGAGCTTGGCACATGGCGGTAGGTCACATGCCAGCGGCATTCGAAAGGCTGGAAGTACAGATCCATCCAGCAGCTGTCCTCCTTCTGCCTTTCGACCACACCCATCGCCGGGTACTCGAAGGTGAAGGGACAGGCCTTGTTTTCCATTTTCTGATAAGAATGTTTGGGAAGGTCGATCCGGGGCCAGCCTTTGGGCCGTGGAAACGGCTCCGCAGGTCCAGAGCAGGACAGGAGGGTCAGCAGGGTTAGCATGGCTGCCCAGGCGAGGAGCGATGCAGGCATGCCGCCGCCGATCAGACACTTGGTTTTCATACAACACTTCATTCTGCTACAGATTCCTCCTTTCCATCTTCCCCTGGCCCGGCGACCTCCACCCGCACCCGCTTGATGCGATTTTGCCCAAATGCATCGATGGTGAACCGAAACTCCCGGTAGGCGATGCGTTCCCCGAGCGCGGGAATCTTCTGGTGCAGCTCCAGGATCAGGCCTGCGAGCGTGTCGGCTGTCCCGCGCACGTCGTCGAAGACATTCTCCGGCAATTCCAGTATCGAGATGAGGTCGTCCAGTGGCATTTTACCGTCCACCAGGTAGGCATTCTCATCCACCTTTGTCAGGGCCGTCTCATCGTCGTCAAATTCATCCACGATGTCCCCAAAGATTTCCTCGATGATATCCTCCAGGGTGACAAGCCCCGACGTCCCCCCGAATTCATCAACCACGATGGCGATGTGAAGCCTGCGTCTCTTGAAGTCCTCGAACAGGGTGTCGATCTTTTTGGTTTCTGGAATGAAATAGGCCGTCCTCACCATCGATTCCCAATCCGCGTTCTGACGGTCCGCCCTGAGCAGCGGGATCAGATCCTTCACATAGAGGATCCCCGTGATATTGTCCAGGTTGCCTTCATACACAGGGATGCGGGAATACCCCTGCTGGTTGACCAGCTCGAATACATCCTCCAGGCTGCTTCCTTGCTCGATCGCCACCATGTCCACGCGGGACCGCATCACAGACTTGACGATCGTGTTTCCGAAGTCGACGATTCCTTTGAGGATCTCCTTTTCCTCCTCTGGCGAATCCTCCTCGCTGGTCAGGTCGATCGCATGCTTGATGTCCTCCGAGGAGGCCGTCCGGCCCCTGGTCTTGATCCGTCTCTCCCAGAAGTTCGAGGCGGAAACGAGGATGGATGAAACCGGGCTCAGCACGATGCGCAGGAGCCATACAGGATAAGCCATGAGGCTTGCAAGCTGCACCCGGTGCTTGCTGGCATAGATCTTGGGCGTGACTTCCCCGAACAGCAAGATGATGGAGCTGATCAGGAAGACTTCCAGGGGATACATCACCCAGGGAAGCCATGGTTTGCCCGCCCATGCCGTGTGTGCGAAGAACTCCTGAATCTCCATCGCCAGGACGAAGATGATCCCGATGTTTGCCAGGTTGCTGAAGATCAGAACCGTGGCCATCAACGGCCTGGGCTTGGCCAGGAGCTTCCAGACCACTCCATTCGCACGCTTGAACGCTCCTACTTCGCTACGGGAGAGGGAGAAGAATCCCACCTCTGTCATGGCCGCCAGACCTGAGAAGATCACCAGCACCAGCAACAGCAGGAGCATGGGCCACTCATGGCTCAGGTACGTCGGCAGGTCTTGATGAAGGGGAGAGGAAGGATTAGGGTCAGGATCCACGTGGGGTATTCATTGGTGAGACAGAAGCCTTCATCGTGGACTGGTGGGGCAGTTCAGGAGGAAAGCCCGGCAAATGCGCGGGGAATGGGGCGGACAGGGTTTCACTGCCAGCGCTGTGCATGCACGCATCCCCCTGAATGCCATGGGGCGAGACTGATTCTAAGCGCTTGCTGGCCGACCTATTCATCGCTGTTCTCTGATTTTCCAGATGGAAAATACGCATTCCGAGATAAATATCGTTGAAAAATTTTTAGCACGGCCCGTGAAAATGCAAAATTCCCGATGCTGTCCAGGGGAACGGGCCTTGGCCTTCGCTCCGCCTCCTCATGCTCGGTGACCAGGGATGAGGGCAGCTCCATCCCTGAATAGACCTTGATCATCATGTCCAGGTGGGTGAACACATGCTTGAATGCACCCATCAATTGATAACTGGGAAGGTTGGCATTGTTCCAGGCCTCCTGCGACACGGCTTCGTTGGGCAGTTCCCACAGGTGGGACCAGAGCCCGCTGGGGGGGCGTCGCTGAATCCAGACCAAGCCTGCATCCACCCCCACGAGGAAGAAATGATGCCAAATGGTCTTTCGCTCCAGCTTCTTGGACTTGATGGGCAATTCCTCGGCATACCCGTGCGAATGCCCTATGCAGTCCACTGCCAAGGGGCACGTGGTGCAGGAGGGGCTACGGGGCGTGCAGACCATCGCCCCCAAGTCCATCATTGCCTGGTTGAATTTCCCGGGGAGCGTGGCATCCTCGTGGGCGAGGGTCGCAGCCTCGATCCACCGGTCCAGCCTGTCCTGGAAGCAGGTGCGGGTCCCGGGAAGGTCGATCGGCGAGAAATCCCCTAGGTATCTGCTCACCACGCGGAATACGTTTCCGTCCAGCACCCCCGTCACATTGTTGAAGGCGATCGATCCGATCGCCCGCGCTGTGTAGGGGCCGATACCCTTCAGCAGCATCAATTCTTGGTAGCTGTCCGGAAAGATGCCGTCATGTTCTGTGGCGATGACCTTGGCCGTGTGGTGGAGATTCCGGGCGCGGGAATAGTAGCCGAGCCCCTCCCAGTACTTCATCAAGGTGTCCGTATCGGCGTCCGCCAGGTCCTTCACGGTGGGGAAGCGTTCCACCAGCCGGTGGTAGTATGGGATGCCCTGGTCGATGCGGGTCTGCTGAAGGATCACCTCGCTCAGCCATATCTTGTAGGGATCCCTCGTTTCGCGCCATGGGAGGACCCTCCCCTCCAGGGAGTACCATTTCAAGAGTCGAGAAGCCGGATTGGTCATCTGGAGGACGAAATTCCTGAAAATATCACAAAGGATGGCCTGAAATTCAGTCCTTCGCAGGAATGAAAGGAATGCGCCCACACGAGTTTTGACGGCATGGAGATGGATGAGCTCTGTGGCAATGAACAGGTTGCAGGCGGACTGCACCGGCATGGCTAAAAAAATGTTTTCTACTTTCTGAAATCCTCCTAACTTTGCGGCTCTATCTTTTTCCCGAATTGAATAGCTGAAAACGAGGGAATTAAGTGGAATTTTGGCAAATACTTAAGTTGATCATTTTAAATCGTAGAGACAGTGACGAAAGCCGAAGTTATTTCAGAGATCGCCAATAAGACAGGTGTGGACAAAGCAGACGTGTCCACCACGATTGAAGCCTTCTTCAAGGTGGTGAAGGGTGCCCTTGCCGACAACGAGAACGTCTATTTCAGGAGCTTTGGTTCATTTGTGGTGAAGAAGCGTGCCCAGAAAACCGCACGCATCATTTCCAAGAATAAGTCGATCACCATTCCTGAGCACTTCATCCCTGCATTCAAGCCCGCCAAGACCTTCGTGTCCAAGGTCAAGGATGCCAACGGGAAAAAAACTGTCAAGGCCTAAGGGCCATTGTCCTGAATGGCAACTACCGGCAAGCCCGTCAATCGGTTTACATGGCAGCATGGCGCAGTACTGTTGATGGGGTTGCTGGTATTCGTTCTTTTACTTTTTGCGGATAAAACCAATCTTGACGACGAGACGGGGGCATCCCTCGGTGAACGGGCAGGTGACGGAGGGAAGGCTGAAGCAGTCGGGTCTGCAAATCGCAGCCTGACGGGCGACTGGATGGAATCGCTTCCGGCTGATGAGTCCAAGGGCGAGCTTGCACAGCTGAGGACTTCTCTGGATTCAGAGCAAGCACCCGCCCGGCGCCAGGAGCTCTACCATCAGATCGTGGAAGGCTACCGGAAGGCAGGCCGCTCCGACCTGGCAGCCGTTTACGCTGCAGCACTCGCTGCCGAGGTGCCGGAGGCGAGGAACTTTGTCGTGGCAGGAGCCTTGTTCAGAAATGCGACATCATTGCCTTTTGCCCAGTTGGACAGCAACCTGTTCCGGCGGCTGTCTGACGAAGCCATCCATCACGATGAGGCGGCACTGGAGCTCGACCCGAACAATGAGGATGCCATGCTGGAGCTGGGATTGGCCATGGTGGAGTCCCGCATCCCGGGAAACAGTATGAACGGGATCTTCAAGATTCGTGAACTGGCCGAGCGAAACCCGAACAATACGGAGGCCATTTTCCACTTGGGAAAATTTTCGCTCGACACGAACCAGGATGAGAAGGCCGCCCAGCGGTTCCGGCAGATACTGGCGGTGAAGCCCGAGGACGTGCGTGCCAGGTATTATCTTGGCGTCGCAGAGGAGAGATTGGGGAATTCCGCAGAATTCAAGCGATTAATGTCAGAGGTCGCCATCCAGGCGCAGGATCCGAATCTTGCTGCATTGGCAAAGGAGGCTTTGAATAGAAACCAATAAGATATATCAGAAGATGCCAAGCGGTAAAAAACGTAAGAGACATAAGATTGCAACCCACAAGCGCAAAAAGCGGCTCCGCAAGAACCGCCACAAGAAAAAGAAGTAAGCGGGTTTGTCATACATTCCAATCGCGCCTTCGCGATCTTGCTTTCTCGTTCGATTGTAACACATCTGATTCGTGAACGAATTAATCGTAAGTGCAAGTGAGGAGGGGTTGAGAATTGGAATCCTGGAGGACAAGCGCATTGTGGAGCTTCACCACGAGAAGACAAACAAGCTCTTCTCTGTCGGGGATCTCCTGCTAGGCAAAGTCACCAAGATCGTCCCAGGACTCAATGCGGCGTTTGTGGAGATCGGGCATCCCAAGGATGCCTTCCTCCACTATCTGGATCTGGGTCCTCAGGTCATGAGCCTCCAGCAGTATGTGAAGGCCGTGCAGGCCTCCGCCCAGAATATCCGGCAACTCGGCCAGATCACCCCGCTCCCCGACATCAGCAAAGACGGCCGCATCTCCAACGTGCTAAAGGCCGGGCAACCGATTTTGGTACAGGTGGAGAAGGAGGCCATTTCTACGAAAGGCCCGAGACTCACCTGTGAGGTTTCCCTCCCGGGGCAGTTCCTCATCCTGGTGCCGTTTTCCGAAGATGTGTCCGTGTCCCGCAAGATCAACACCTCGGAAGAAAAACGCCGGCTCAAATCCATCGTCGAACCGCTCAAGCCCAAGGGCTTCGGGCTGATTGTGCGGACCGCTGCCGAAGGCCAGGAGGCCCAGGCCATTCGGAACGACCTTCAGGATCTGGTGAACAAGTGGGACAGTATGATTCGAGCCATTGCCGATTCACGCCCCCCCAAACGGGTGCTTGCCGAGGAGGATCGTGCTGCGAGCATCCTGCGGGACATGCTCTCCATCGGATTCGATTCGATTGTGACCGATGATGAGGTGGCATTCGAGGAGATCAGTGAATACCTGAAGCGGACGAGTCCGCAGCAGCTGAAGAATCTGCAAATGCACCATGGCAAGGTCGGACTCTTCGAGTCCAGGGGTGTGGAGAAGCAGATCAAGGCGGCATTCGGCAAGACAGTCACCATGCGAAACGGCGCCTATCTAGTGATCGAGCACACGGAGGCCATGCATGTGATCGATGTCAATAGCGGCAGCAAGAACCTCAGGGGCGACACCTTGGAGGAGAACGCCCTCAAGACAAACATGGCGGCTGCCGAGGAGATTGCGAGACAGCTGCGCTTGCGGGACATGGGCGGAATCATCGTCATCGATTTCATCGACCTGAAAAAAGCCGAGTACAAGAAGAAGCTCCATACGCATCTCCAGGAGGCGATGGCGACGGATCTGGCCAAGCACACGATCCTGCCCATGAGCAAGTTCGGGATCATTCAGGTTACACGGCAGAGGGTTCGCCCGCAGCTCGATATCAAGACCGCCGAGACCTGCCCCAGCTGCAACGGCACCGGTACGATCCTGCCTTCCATCCTGATCATGGACGAGATCAAGAACAATGTCGATTTCCTGATGCGGCAGAACAAGGAGCGGCTTACCGTGATGGTGCACCCCCTGATCGAGGCATACTTCAAGCGGGGGCTCTGGAACCAGGTGCGGAAATGGTGGTGGACTTACAAGAAGCCCGTCAAGGTCGTTCCGGATAGTTCACTGGGTTTCCTGGAGGTCAAGTATTTCGACACGAAGGGTGTCGAGATCAAGTTCTGATTCCCTTTTCCCGTTTTCTGGCACTGGCAGGCAAGTCCCCGCTGACGATCCGCAGCGGGAAGTCGCACCCCTGCATAAGCGCGCCATTGGCACCTATCCGGAACACTCCAATCCTTTCGGATACCGGCTGTTGAACCTGAATGGATCGATCCATCGACAGAAGAAGTGGGTCAGCCTTATCCCTGTCTTGCCGCGTCTTCCTTGCCATAGCCGCACGGGCATTCGAAAAAAATAGCTCCCCGGGAGCGTTGCACCGTCATGCCTGTCCGATCCAGCAGTCGGCACAGGTGTCGCACCATGGGTTCTCCGGATAAAAGCCTGGGCCTCACAGGGCTCTCCTGAAGAAAAACACCGCCACACCAGCCCTCCAGAACCTGCGGAGCATCGTCGCAAGGCCAATCTGAGACATTTGAAACCAACCTCACGCGATCCCCGTCAAGCGACGAATGCCGAGAAGAAGGGGGCTGTTACATTGCCAGCCCACGCCCGACGGAGGCGACCCATTGCCAACAAAGGAAGTAGAAGCAAAGCCCCTTCAAGACGGGCAACACCTGAAACGGGTGCCGGGCGGGCATCCAGTGGTACACCTGCGCCCATCATCTCCCACATTCCTCCACTTGATGTCCAGATTCGGGCGCGGCCTTAGAAAGCAATTCCAGAATCATTGCCATTTTCCGCCCAATGCGCACATTTTCGTCATCGCCATGCCTTCCATGTCCGTAAGTTGGTTCAGGTAGAAATACGGCAAATGACCCCTAAAACACTCGTTTAAGGGCATACTGCGAAAAAGTTTTCCACAAACGGTGGGAAATAGTGGAGGAGAGTGGGAGAATTGCCCAAAAACAACTTAGCTTTGTACCTATCATTGCTGAAGATCGTGGTCTTATGAGACCCATTTATGGAGAATATGAGTGCCGAATGGACTCCAAGGGAAGGTTCGTCTTTCCCTCGGGGCTCAAGAAGCAATTGCCCGACGATCAGCAAAAAGAGTTCGTTCTCAACCGTGGTTTGGACGAGTGCCTGGTCCTCTACCCAGTGAAAGTCTGGGAAGGGGAATTGGCCAAGATCCACTCCAAGAATCAGTACGTCGCCAAGAACCGGGCATTTGCCCGTCTGT
>JBJOPY010000209.1:0-3708 GCA_046050405.1 Bacteroidota bacterium
TGGACGGAAAGAAGCTCCTCCCCTTTTTCAGCAAACCGCACATTGTCGTTCCGAAATCTGCCGAGAAAACTTTCCTCGACAAGTTCGGAAGACAGCTGGTGCGTGATTATGACGTGGATGCCACGGGCATTCGCATTTCGTACGTGCGGCGAGATCCGAAATTCCGGTTTTTAGTCGATGGCAGCGGGGCGGGTCACGTGGACATGCAGCTCCGGGTACAGTATGGCAATTTCGACTTGAAGCCTGAGTACGGCCAAAAAGCGTATGTAGAGCTGGAAGAGAAGGGGGGCGAATTTGTTTTCTACAAGATCTTTCGAAACCCCGATGCCGAGCGCGATGTGCTCCACTACATTGAGCGGTTGCAGGGGGGGATCGGCCTGCTGGCGATGAGCATGATGGGCCGTCAGGCGGGTCTTCAGTGGCTCTCGGAAAACATCAAGGAAATCTCAGCCAATGGCATCGAAGTGGTCCAGGACGGCAAGGTACAGCAATTCACCTTCGAACAACCACAGATTGTCATGGAGCCTGTCGATTCAGGAGACTGGTTTGACATCAAGGCCATGGTGCATATCTCCGGATTCATCATCCCTTTCACCAAGTTCCGGAGACATAT
Organism: Bacteroidota bacterium; assembly: GCA_046050405.1. Taxonomy (GTDB): domain Bacteria; phylum Bacteroidota; class Bacteroidia; order J057; family JADKCL01; genus JADKCL01. Next base: position 614 of record JBJOPY010000209.1, read on the forward strand.
CTTGCAAGGTAATCGGGACTATGTCCTCCCGAACGGCTCCACTGCCATCCTGCCCGAGGAGTGGTTTGCCGATTACCGTCACCTGCTGGAAATTGCGGAGCAGCGGGACGACGAAACCCTCTCGATCCGCAAATACCAGGCAGTGGTGCTGAACATGCCTCTGCGTTCTGACAAAGGGCTGAGAATGAAGCTTGAAGGGTTGCTGGATTTCCAATCCTTCAAGGAGTTTCCGGTGCCGCAAGGGGTGAAGGCAGAACTGCGAAGCTATCAGCACCAAGGCTACAATTGGCTACGTTTCCTGCAAGAATATCATTTTGGTGGGATTCTCGCCGATGACATGGGCTTGGGGAAAACATTGCAAACCTTGAGCCTGCTACAGCACGAAAAGGAAAGCGGGAATGGCCAGCCATCACTTGTAGTCGCGCCCACATCGGTGATCCACAACTGGCTCGAGGAAGCCCGCAAGTTCACCCCGTCTCTCAGGGTGCTTGTCCATACGGGTGCTCAACGCACGACAGACATGGCAGAATTCGCCAACCAGGATCTTATTCTTACCACTTATGGCCTGGTGCGCTCAGACTTGGAAAGACTGGTCAAGCTTCCTTTCAATTATCTAATCCTGGACGAGAGCCAAATGATCAAGAATCCAAGCTCCAAGACTGCCAAGGCAGTCAAAGAACTTATTTCCAAGCATCGCCTGTCCCTGACGGGCACTCCGGTGGAGAACACGCTGATGGATCTTTGGTCACAGATGACATTTTTGAATCCGGGCCTGCTCGGGACGGAGTCATTTTTTCGCGATTTCTATGTCCTGCCGATCGAGAAGTACAGGGATGCCGCGCGGTCGGAGAAGCTTCGCAAGATGATGTACCCCTTCATCTTGCGCCGGACGAAGTCACAGGTGGCATTGGAGCTCCCGGAGAAGGTGGAGCAGGTGCATTACTGCGAGATGACCGAACTGCAGTACGAGCTGTATGAAAAGGAGAAAAATAGCTACCGCAACCTTCTGCTGAAAATGCAGGAGTCCGAGTTCATCCAGAGCAAGCTGAACGTTCTGGCAGGCCTTCAAAAACTTCGGCAGATTGCCATCCACCCGCGACTGGTGGAGGAAGGCGCTGAGTTCGAACTGAATGAATCCGGCAAATTCCAAGAGTACAGGCAACTTCTAGACGAGGTCATTTCCAAGGGCTCCAAGGTGCTGGTCTTCTCACAATTCGTGCGCTTGCTGAAGATGCTGGAGACCGACCTCCAGTCCAGAGGCATCCAATACTGTTACCTCGACGGTTCCACCGTGAACCGCCAATCAGAGGTTCAACGCTTCCAAAATGATCACGAGGCCCAGGTCTTCCTGATCAGCCTGAAGGCGGGCGGTGTCGGGCTCAACCTGACAGCAGCCGAGTACGTCTTCATCCTCGACCCGTGGTGGAACCCTGCACTGGAACGCCAAGCCACAGACCGCAGCCACCGCATCGGCCAAAAAGAAGTGGTATTCTCCTACAAATTCATCTCGAAAAATACCATCGAGGAAAAAATCCTCTTGCTCCAAGAGCGAAAATCCCGCCTGTCGGAGGAGGTCATCACGGTCGAGACCGAGCTATTCAAGAAGCTGGATCGAAAGGACTTCATGGAACTCCTAGCCTAAGTCCGGGATTGAGGGATTGCTTTTCAAACGTGCGAAGCACGGGTGTAGCCAATGAGATAGAAATCCCTCATCCAGGATTCCAGATTCTGATCAAAACTGAGCATGGACGCCTTCTGTGGCGGAGCCGTGCTGATCACTAAAAAACCGCTCCCTCTGTCTTGAGCCTAAGGGTGAATTCCCCACAAGCAAATTCTAGAAGCTGCCTTTCAGCTTCACCGCAGCGGACACACGCTTGATCCCGACGACATAAGCGGCCAGACGCATCGAGCATCGGTAGTCTTTGTGTGTCTTGAGAACCTCAGCAAATGCACGTTCCAGCATCGGGTCGGCCTTGGCATTGACCTCCTCTTCCGTCCAATAGTACCCAGATCGGTTCTGAACCCACTCTAGGTAGGAAACGGTGACACCACCAGCATTGGCGAGGATGTCAGGGACGATCATGATTTTCTTGCCATCAAGGATCGCATCTGCGTCTGCACTTACAGGGCCATTTGCACCTTCCACGATCAGCTTGGCCTTGATATTGGCGGCATTGGCCTGGGTGATTTGGTTTTCCATCGCACAAGGAGCTAGCAGCATCACATCCAATTCGAGCAATTCGCCATTGGTGATGGGGCTTCCGCCGGCCCAACCCTTCAGGTTGCCATTTTTGGAGGTATGGGCGATGGCATCTTTCACATCAAGGCCATTTGGATTGTAGTAGCCCCCTGACAAATCGCTGATCGCAAGAATTTTTACCCCCTTTTCGTTCAGCAACATTGCAGCATAGCTGCCCACGTTTCCGAAGCCTTGTACGGCGGCGGTTACTTTTTTTGGATCCCAGCCAAGTTCTTTCATGGCACACATGGCGGTGGTCATCACACCACGGCCAGTGGCTGCAGTGCGTCCGTGGCTGCCTCCTAGCTCAATCGGCTTGCCCGTGATGACACCGGGCTGCCAGCCATAGTAGCGGCTGTATTCGTCAAGAATCCAAGCCATTTCACGGCCGCCGGTGTTCATGTCCGGAGCAGGGATGTCACTGTCCACGCCGAAGACCTCCTTGAGGCGGCGAGTATAGGCACGGGTCAGTCTTTCGAGCTCGGCCTCACTGTAGTTCTTGGGGTTGACCGTGATACCGCCCTTGGCACCACCATAAGGCAGGCCTGCAATGGAGCATTTCAAGGTCATCCAGCCGGCAAGGGCCATGACTTCATCTTTATCCACATGTTCGGAGTAGCGGATTCCTCCTTTGGAAGGCCCCAGTACTGTGGAGTTGATCACCCGGGATCCAGAAAGCTGAAGGAACATTTTGCACCGCGCTTCGAGAAGATCCGTTTCCCGGAATCGAGCGGAATCGGGATCAAGCCCGCCTCCAGGGAGGGTACACGTCGTCTCTTCCAGGCAGCGATGGACTATGCCATCCGTCATCGTCGCAAGAATGTGACCATCGTCCACAAAGGCAACATCATGAAAT